>JBILDS010000299.1:0-3209 GCA_044352505.1 Phycisphaerales bacterium | reverse complement strand
GTTTCGCCTCCTTGCCAGCCGGGCGCCGCGCGGATCTTTGGTCTTCGGGGATCCGTCAGACAGAACCTAGAACGGCGTGTGAGAACAACTCCCACAGCCAATTGCAAGGGGAAAGTGAAGAGAATTGGCGCGGCGGCGTTGACCGTGCGTAAATCCGGGGTATCGTTCGCCCCGGAAGGACTCCCTCGTCCGCTGCGCCGCTGAGTCGGGCCGGACAATTTCTCCGACCTTCCTTCATCCCAAACCCGCCTCGCGCCCCTACATACTCGGGTCGTGCGGGATCGCACCCTTTGCTGTTACTCGCGCTATTTGGCGCAGAATCGCTGAGGAACGCTTTGAGTGCTGTGCGGAATTGTGGCTCGACAGAGATGCTCGTGCGGGAAGTTCTTGCGGGTGCGAATGCGCTCCCCGCTGCTTCACCATCTTCAGCGCTCCGCGGGACGCCACGCTGCTTCGCGCTTGAGCCGTCGTTGCCGCTCCTGCGTTGGACCTCTGAGGTTGCGTGGAACTGCGTTTCGAAAGGTGGCCATCAACCACATGCGTTGACCGTATGCGAGTGATCCGGCGCGACATGCTGTGCGACTCGTAGGTCGAGAAGTGTCGTGCACGAGGTCGAATCCGAGTCAAGAAGCCAGAGTCAAGAAGCCAGAGTCAAGAAACCAGAGTCACAGCAGCAACCCGTCGACCGATCAACTTCATTCCGCTCCTGAGTTTCACCGCCGTATCGCAGCTGCACATCGCTCCTCCCTATCTTCTCATCCCTACCTTCTCCCTCCCTTCTTCTTGTCTTCCCACAGCACCAACTCTGACCGCGATCGCGTCCTCGCAGCAACGGACATCCTGTCTGTGATCGGCGAAGTGATCGCATTACGCCCGAAGGGCCGGGAGCATGTTGGGCTGTGCCCCTTCCATGAGGATCGCTCGCCTTCGATGGCGGTCGTGACCCACAAGACTGGATTTGGCGGCAGCGGCTTCTACAAGTGCTTTGCATGCGGCGCCGCAGGGAACGCGATCGACTTCGTCATGAACTACCACCGCATGGAGTTCATTGAGGCGCTGAAGTTCCTCGCCGCGAAGGCCGGGGTAGAGCTTACGCCGTATCAGGCTGCCCGCCCGAGGCGTGAGGGCGAGCCCACTCGGGACGACGTGATGCGGGCGAACGCGCTGGCAGAGAAGTTCTTCCGCCGTGTGTATGCCGATGCGGATCGTGGTGCGAAAGCACGTGCCGAGGTGGAGCGTCGCGCGTTCGGCGCTGAGATCGTCGAGGGATTCTCAATCGGTGCTGCTTCCGCACGAAGCGATGCGCTCGTCGAGGGAGTGCAGAAGGCGATTCGAGCCGCGGGCAGTGACTATCCGCCGTTTGAGGCTTTTGTGCAGGCTGGAGTGATTCGCCCTGCGAGAACGGGTGGCGGATACATCGATCTGCTACGCGAGCGCCTCGTGTTTCCGATTTGCGACGAGCTCGGCCGACCAATCGCATTCGGCGGGCGTAAGCTCGATCCTGAGCAAGAGCCGAAGTATCTCAACAGCCCTGAATCGCCGGTCTTCCATAAGTCGCGCGCGCTCTACGGCATTCATCGCGCGAAGCGCACAATCGTCGAGCGCAAGCAAGCGATCGTGACCGAAGGCTACACCGATGTGATTGCCTGCCATAAAGCTGGCTTCACAAATGCAGTGGCCACACTCGGAACCGCCCTCACGCGTGATCACGCACGGGTCCTGCGAAGAATGGCCGATTCGGTCGTGCTGCTCTTCGATGGCGACGAGGCGGGTCAAAAGGCTGCGGATCGCGCCCTCGAAGTCTTCTTTTCTGAGTCAATTGACATCAAGATCTGTGTTCTTCCAGACAACCTTGATCCCGATGATCTCCTCCGCCAGGAAGGCGGCGGCGCGCGGTTTGCTGAGGCGCTTCGTCGATCAAGCGATGCGCTTGCGTTCATGGCGTCGCGCATCCGCCGTCAGATCGAAGGGCGCGGGCTCTCGGCGCGCCAGCTGGCCATCGAACAGACAACTGCAAAGTTCGTTGATCTCGGTCTCAACGCCATGAGCGGACTTCGGCGCCAACTTGTGCTGCAGTCGATGGCTGAACTCTTCGGCGTCGCGCCCTCGGATCTCGACCGATTGGCGAAGTCCCTTCGCCCTCGAGGGACTGGTCCCATGTCTGAATCGAATCCAACCGTCGGACGGACTCAGGATGAATTCCTGACCCCCCACAGTGGCAGTTCGATCATTGAGGTTCAGGCGTTCCCCGGTTCGGCCGCGCGTAGGCGTGCGCGCATCCTTGCGGAGCGGCGGCTCCTTGGACTGTTGTGCGTTGACCCGGCAACGGCGAGTGTCGCCGTCAACGTGGCGGGCGCTGGAATGCTCCCCCTGGCCGAGGCGCTCTCTCCAGACGAGTTTGCAGACGTTCGCTACTCGGCAATCTTTGCCGTCATTCGGGAGGCATCCGAGAGTGGACACGCAATTTCTTTTGATGGGCTTCTCGGTGAACTCGCCGATGCAGACGTAAAGCGCCTAGCATCCGATCTTTACCTCTTTGGCGTCGAGGTGCTCCGTGCGGCATCGGTGCAGACGGGCGTCGGCGGAGCGGGTCGTACCGTTTCGGAAGAGGTCGTGGTCAGTTGGGATGACCTCGAGTCTTTGGCGCGACGCGAGAAGTTTCGCGCCGAGTTGGCGCCCGCGCCAGAGTTCGATCGTACGCAGGACGGGTCACCAAACAAGCAGGTTCACGAGCACGTTCACGAGCACGTTCAGGAGCACGTTCAGGCGCATTCCACTTCACATCACACCCGAGAACCCGAACGCGCTCTTTCCACAAGTTCCACAAAGTCGATACCGGAGTCTGTTCAGAGCAGAACAAGCATCCCTTCCGGAATCGATCCGAAGAGTGAGCCCGCCGCCTTCGCGCAAGAGCGCGGAGACTTCGTTGCGCGGACGTCCAACGCGGCTTCGTCTTCTCACCCGTCATCCGATTTCGAGCCTCGATTTCGATCACTCGACAGCACTGGATCTGAACCTGTTCAACCTGAGTGTGACCAACGACCTTCCGTAGATCTTCCCAATGACGATCTCTGTCACGACGAGCGATCTGAGAGCGACCAGCCTCGCGACGACGAACACAATCACGACCCTCGCACACCTACCCCGACCGATGAAGAACACAGCAGTCACGAACCGAAACACGAACCCAATCACGAACTGAAGGGTGC
>JBILDS010000298.1:0-3212 GCA_044352505.1 Phycisphaerales bacterium | reverse complement strand
CGTGCCGCCCACGCTGTTCGCCGCGCTCCTTGATGACCGCACGCTCGACGGCGCAAACCTCTGGATCAAGCCGCTCAAGTTCGAGTTGTCGCTTGCGATCTACGCGGCGACGCTCGCGGTGGTGGTTCCGGTTGCAGGGAGGGGAGTGGCTGCGACCCGCGGCTGCCGCTGGCTCGTGTGGCTCATGGCGTCGGGTGCGGTGGTCGAGATGTTCTGGATCATCTTCCAGGCCGCGCGCGGCACGCGCTCGCACTTCAATGTCTCGAACCCGATCGACGGATTCATGTACGGCGTGATGGGCGTCTTCGCGGTCACTTTGGTGGTGGCGCCGCTTGTCCTCGCACCCGCCGCCTGGCGCGAGCGTAGGGGCGGCCTGCGCGCGGGAATCCTGGCGGGCCTCGCGCTCAACCTCCTCCTTGGCGGGACCTTCGGCGCGATCATGAGTTCGCACAGTTCCCACTTCATCGGCGGCGACGCGACGGGCGCCACGGCGCTTCCGTTCCTTGGCTGGTCAACGACGGGGGGCGACCTCCGCATCGCGCACTTCATTGGGCTTCATGCGCTGCAGGCGATGCTCGTCGCGGGTGTCATCGCATCATCGTGGAGGCCGCGCGTGGGTGCCACCGCGGTGTGGGCCCTCGCCGGTGGCTGGGCGATTGCATCGATCGCGCTCGCGGCGCTCGCAATGCGCGGGATCTCGGTGCTTCCTGCCGCGTCATGGCTCCAGTGACATGGCTCCGGTGACATGACTCCGGTGACATGGCTCCAGTGCATGGCTCCGAGCGCTCGTGCGCGCCCTCCGCAGCGCTCGCGCGTGCAGTCGCGTACCCGTGCCGGACGCACCGGTACCATCCCGACATGTCATCGAGCGAGCTTGTCGCAATGCTGATTGCTGCGGTGGTGGTCGTCGCAGTTTGGATGCCCATCGCGTCGAGGCAGTACATCATCCGACCGGGCATTGCGAGGGTTTCGTCATCGCGGATTCCGTTTGTGTTGATGTCGCTCCTCGCGGCGGCCGTCATCAATCTCGCGGTGCTGCTCACGCTCGCGGCCGCAGACGTTCGCCACGCGCCGCAGTACATCGCGATGTATCTCCTGATCGGTCTTGGTGCATCGACGATTCCCGTCGGTCTCCTTCGCGCGATGGGTTTTGACTGGTCGGATGTCTTTGAACGCGGCAACCGCGCCGCCCACACGTTGTTTGTCTTCGTCATCGTCGCAGGCGCATGCGCCTTCGCGGGAGCAAACATTGGCGATGGCCCTGGCTTCGAGGTCGTGCTCTTCTCCGCAGCGCTTTCACAAGGCGCGCTGCTCGCTTTCCTCGTGCTCCATTCGATTGCCGCGCGCACGATGTACCGGGTGCTCGTTGACCGAGATCGCGGAACGGCGTTTCGATTCGGCTGCCTGCTCGTATCGTGCGGACTCATGCTTGGCCGTGCTGTGGCGGGCGACTGGACGAGCGCTGTACAAACCACGATTGACTTCGCGCGCGTTGGATGGCCTGCCGCGATGCTGCTCGTCTTCGACATCTTCCTTGCGCGCATCTTGACGCCGCGTGAACTAGATGGGGGTATCGCGTTTGATCGACTGCTCGGCGTCGTCTACGTGCTTGGCGCATGCGGCTATCTCGCGCTGCTTGGAGTACCGAAGTGATTGCACTCTCGCGGCGATTCACGTTGCGAGAGTGCAGCGAGATTCGCCGCCGTGCGATTTTTGAGGCAGGGAAACTCGACCCGCAGTCATATGACGAGCCAACGCTCGCGCCGTTTGCGCTCCGGATCGCGCCATCGGCTTGGCGTGAACTCGCCGAACTTGCCGAGCGCTGCGCGGAAGAACTTCGGCAGACGGAATCTGCGCTTCGATCGACGCCAACACTTTGGCGCGCGCTCGGAATCCCGCCGCGATTGCGAGCAATGCTTCATGCGGGATCCCGCGAGGCTCAGCAATCCGATGAACGGCACCCACGGTTCGCACGCTTCGATTTTCACCCAACCAAGGACGGTTGGCGTGTCTCAGAGGTGAACGCCGATGTGCCCGGCGGATTCATCGAGGCCGGTGCGATCACGCGCACCGTGCGCGAACACCTGCCCGATTGCGTGTGCCCCGCCGATCCTGCCGCGGCGCTCGCGCGGTCGATCGCATCGCGCATGAACGCTCGCGGCGTCGTTGCGCTCGTCCATGCCACGAGTTACACCGACGACCAACAGGTGATGCGACGGATTGGTGCCGAGCTCGGTGCGCTTGGAATCGAAGCCCACTTTGCGGCACCAGATCATCTTGAGATCGCAGCTGACGGCCACTGCAGGCTGACCACCAATCACGCGGAGGTTCGCGCGGGCGCGCGTTTCTTCCCGGCAGACTGGCTGGCGAACCTCCCGCAACCACTGCGCAGGCGTTGGAGCGCGATCGATGCCATCGTGCCGCAGGCGAATCCGTTGTCTGCACTCTTGATCCAGTCGAAACGTTTGCCGTTGGTACTGCCGCGGCTCGGTGTTGCGATGCCAACGTGGATGTCGGTGCTACCTGAAGTTCGCGCAGTTGGATGGCGTCGCGTGGCGCGTTCGCTGCTGCCAGACGGATTCGTGCTGAAGCCAACGTGGGGCCGTATCGGCGAGGGCGTAACGCTTGAAGGCGTGACCGACCGCCGCATCGCGCTGCAGTCATACCTCTCGGCTCGGCTCTTTGCCTCCGAGTGGCTGCTCCAGCGGCGTTTCGCGTCGTGTCCGCTTGGTGCAGAGGGTATCCACGCGTGCCTCGGCGTCTACGTTGTCGATGGCCGAGCCGCCGGCATCTACGCGCGTGTTGCACCGCGCGCCCTCATCGACGGACGCGCGCAGGATGCCGCGGTCCTGATTGATCCCTCGCTCGAGGCGTCGATTCGGCCAACGCCCGCAGAGGTATCCGATCGGTCGTCATGTGCGTTGATTTCGTCAATTCCCTCTTTGTCTCGATGGCAAGACTCCATTGATGCCCATCACGATGTGCGCAGTCACGGCGTTGCCACGGAAGGAACTTCATCACGATGAGCGTTGATCCTGCGGAACTCTTCTCAAAGTGGGCGCCGGAAACTTCGCACTGGTCGCCGTGGGCGAAACCGGTGCTCTTCACATATCCATCGCCGATCGACTTCACCCCACTTCCTGAGCCAGCACTCTCTGCCGACGCTGCACCATCAACGCGCGACCGCGTAGCGGTTGTCGTTGATATGCCAG
>JBILDS010000297.1:0-3234 GCA_044352505.1 Phycisphaerales bacterium | reverse complement strand
CATCCCCGGCCACATCAAGCAGCCGCCCGAGCGCAGCGTCGTGCCACTCATACACCCGATCCATCACACCGCCGAATAGGCGCTGCTCGCGCTCCGAAACATGCGCCATCTTCGGCGCCACGAATTGCATGAAATGGTGCCCGACCGTGTCGATCGCATCGAAGAACACCATCGCGGCGTCCCACGCGCCGCCCGCGCGCAGCGAAGCCACTGCGGCCCGCTCGATCGACGCCGCGTACGACATGAGCTTGACCAGCGACTGGACGCGCGCATCCCCAGCTCCGATTTCGTCGACGCGCGGCAGCAACTCCCGCAGCACCTCCCGCGGGAACGCCCGCGCGCGCTGACGCGCCGCCGCCACAACCTCAGCGAGCACCGCCGGGTGCACGGTTCCAGGCACAAGCGCCCACGGCGCACTCTCAAGCGCGGGCTCGCCCTCCTGCAGGAGGTTCGTCACCACGCTGCCACGAATCGGCTCCGCGGGATGCGATGCGTACCACCCCACCACGCGCGTGTCGAAGCCGTTCTGCGACAAGATGTTCCAGAGCGCCTTGGTCTTGCGGCTTGTGGAGGTGGACACGCGAAGCCCACCGCCCTCCGGCTTCGGCTCGACAAAGTTCAGAATCCCATGCTTGTCCGCGGTCTTACCCGTTGCGATCGAACTCCAAAGGAGCGGCGACAGCTTCGGCTCGAGCGTCCCGAGGTCGGCGCGGCAACCGGCATCAACCAATCGCCGCAGAACCGGCATCTTCCCGGCCGCAAACAGCCGATTGACAATCAACCAGTCTGCTGCATCCCAACCGACGATGAGCAGGCGCTGCGCGATCCGTGCGGGCATCCCTTGATGCTAGCAGACGCGAAAACGACAGCGTGGGCGCCCCGATTGGGACGCCCACGCGATGCTTGTCGACTCGCCTCAAGCGAAGCTTGGGGAGTACGCGATCCAAACTTAGCGACGACGACGGCCAGCGAGGCCGGCGAGGCCGAGGAGCGCGAGCGCGCCCGGAGCCGGGATCGCGCCAGCCTCGATCGAGCCGCCAGCGACGTTCTCGTACGCGAAGTCAACCACCGTACGGGTGACGAGGTTGCCAGTCGCGGGCTGCGCGCCGATCAGGAAGCGCATCCAGCCGTAGTGGGTGCTGCCGCTCGACGCGACGAAGCGGAAACCGACGATGTTGGTCGTGCCGTACTGCCAGTTGCCAGCAGCGGCGCCGAAGGCCGCGGTTGCGGTCGACGAGCTGAAGACGCTCGAAGCGCCGATCACGGTTCCACCAGCCAGGGTGATCGGGGCAGAGCTCGTGCTCGAACCGACCATGCCGCCGCCAGTCGGGCTGAAGAAGTTGAGGCCGCTACCGGACGACGAGCGATAGGGATTGACATCCCAACCCGGAACGCCGGTGCCCGGACCGTTGCTCAGCTGGTTGGTCTCGACATTGATGTAGGTGCCATCGATGTCGATGGCGCAGACGAAGTTGAGCGTGCCGCTGTGCACGATCGCAGCGTTGGCCGAACCAACGACAACCGCTGCAGCGGCTGCCGCGCCGAAGTGCTTCATGAGACGATTCGAAAGCATGATTCTCTCTCTTTTCTAGGGAACGAACCCGCTGACATCGCGCGACGCGCCGCCGGAACAGGCGACCAGGTTGACAACAACCCGACGACTCACACAGGTCCTACCAATAGGACAGAGCGACTCTGCCACGGGGTCAGGGGGAGTCAAGCGGCAGGGTTCAGCAAAGTGTGAAATTCGCGACAATCTCCGCAGCCTCGAACGCCTCCACGGCGCCGAACCCTGGCCGAAAGCGGGTTGCAGCGCGCAAGAGTCGCGACGTTCTCGCCCCTGCGTCGGATCGACGGTAGTTTGCCCCGATGCAAATGCCTGTCCATTCAGTAGATGAACCCAGTTTCCCCGGGTGTTCGCGTCGCGCCGCGCTGGCCGCGGTCGCGTTGGCCGCTGTCGGTACCGCCCAAGGGTGTGTCGCGGCGCGCGGGGCTCCGGCGCACTCCGAGTCGCCTGGCACGGTCGCTGCTGCCGGCCGGACAGGCCCGATCGCTCTCGCCACCTGGAACCACGGCCTCCCCGCCAACGCAGCAGCCCTCGCGCGGCTCTCCTCGGGCGGGACAGCGGTCGATGCAGTTGAGGCAGGGTGCCGCGCGGTCGAGGCTGATTGCCCCGACATGACGGTCGGCCTCGGCTCGCGCCCCGATCGCGACGGGTTCGTCACCCTTGACGCAGCGATCATGGCCGACGACGGGCGCGCGGGCTGCGTGGCCTTCGTACAGGGCGTTGCCCACCCGATCTCGCTGGCGCGGCTTGTCATGGAAAGGACGCCGCATGTCCTGCTCGTCGGGCGGGGCGCTGAGCAGTTCGCGCGCGAGTGCGGTGTTGATGTCGCGCCACCGAAGCGAACCGACGAAGCCGATCGCCAGTGGCGCGAGTGGCTCAAGGACCGCCGTTACGAACCCATCATCAACATCGAGAACCACGACACGATCTCGATGCTCGCACTCGACGCCGACGGGCGGATGGCCGCAGGCTCCACCACCAGCGGGCTCGCCTACAAGATGCACGGACGCGTGGGAGACTCGCCGATCATCGGTGCGGGCGTCTTCGTCGACGCCCCCGTCGGCGGCGCGATCTGCACAGGGCTCGGCGAAACAGTCCTGCGCACACTCGGCGCGCACCTCGCGGTCGAAGCCATGCGCGCGGGCGCAACGCCACAGGAGGCGTGCGAAGCGGCGATCGCGCGCATCGTTGCGAAGAACGGAGACCCGAGCACCTACCAAGTTGGCATGTTGGCGCTCGATTACACGGGGCGCGTCGGTGCATACGCGATACAGCCCGGATTTACCTACGCGGTGGGCGTCAACTTACAAAACGCGCAGTCACACCGCTGACGCGAGTTCCGCGCGAGTTTCTCTACCATTCGCGGTCGATGAACCATCCAACGCTGCAACGCGCCCTCCACGACGCGCAATCGGGCAAGCTCGACGCAGCGATCGCGTCGGTGCGCACGCTCCTGCGGGTTCAGCCGAAGAACACAGACGCGATGCAGATGCTCGGATTGTTCCTCTCGCAGCAGGGACAGACACAGCAGGCCGTCGCACAACTCGAGCGCGCCGTCGCCATCGCCCCGAACGTTGCGGGATATCGAAACAACCTTGGCAACGCCCTCGCGGGACTTGAGCGACACAACGACGCGCGGGCGCAGTTCGAGAAGGCCATCGCAATCG
>JBILDS010000296.1:0-3238 GCA_044352505.1 Phycisphaerales bacterium | reverse complement strand
ATCCCGAGCGATGCGCGTGTCGTTGATTGGACCCACGAGAGGTCCGTTGGCGATCGCGCATCCAGCAACCGGCCGCGAGGCACGGTGCTGAAACGATGCGGGCGACGCCGATCGGTGCGTCGTCAACCTCGCGCGCGAGCCGCCGACATGCCACAGAAGGCAGGCGGCACGCGCATCGCCGGGATGCGCCTTCCCAAGGGCTGGTTGAGCCCAGGAGTGCGCGCCGTGGATCGGGACAATCCAAGCAATCCGTGCGTTGAGCCGAGCATTCGCCTGCGGGAATCCGCTGCCTTTCAACTCCTGCTGTTCGCGACGAATCAACGCGTCCGCGACGCCGCTGCTCGTGCACTCGAGCCGCGCGCCCGCGTGGGCGATTCTGAGATGAAGTGCCACGACAGCGACTTTGGGAGTCTTCCGTTCGCGGAGCGCATTGCTGCGCGCCTCCTCGCCTCCTTGTACGACGAGTCGGCTGCACGCGCGAGCCTGTTCGGCGCCGTGCCTCATACGACCTTCGAGTTGACGCCACCGTGCCCTGCGGGAGACGCGACGAACCGCGTGTACCGCCTCATCGGCGGATCGGTGCGCAGGTGGCAGGACGGAGGGCGACACGGAAGGTGGTTCTATCGACTCCCGGCGACCTTCGTGCTGCCGTCGAGACCAGAGCAGCTCTTCCGATGGCCTCTGCAGTCGATTCAGCGTCTCGGTGAATGGTCTCTTGACGAGCGATCACCGGTACGAATGCGGTTCCAGCGTTCACGGGAACTGGGACGCGCGCGAACCAACTGGGATGCACCTCGGCTGTTTGATCCAGAAGGGCGGCTCGAGTGCACGCTCTCGAACATGCCGGGAAACCCGCTGCTCGCATCGCTCGACGTAGATCCCTCGCTCCTGATGCGGCTTGTGACGGGGCGTCTTGCCGGCTACACCATCGCGTTTCGCCGCGCGAGTCGAACATATATCGACGGAACGATCGAGGCATCGATCGAGCTCGGCGAGCTTGATCGCAAGCCTCCGCTGCTCGTCGGGTTCAGGGGATCGTTTCAATCGACCCTCGACATCGATTCCCCCCTCGTGAGCCGCGAAGTCGAGGTGCCGCTGGTCGAGGGGGCCACCCTCGATTGTCTCGATGCGATCGCACGACGCACCGGCGTGCGGTTTGGCGATTCGTTGCGCGGTTCATTTCTCTATCACCCGTCGCGTGCATCTGCGCGGAAAGAGGTGGCCTGACATGGATCCGATGCGCGAGATCATGATGAACCCCAAGGTCGAGTTCGCAGACTTGCATCTGTCCGAGCACCATCTGGCGTACTTTCCGCACGGACGCTGGAACCCCGAGTGCCTGCTCGAGCGCGCGCTGCTTGCGTTTCCCGACGCCTTCGGCGACCAGTACACGCCCGCGCTCTCGCAGGCGCGCGAGTGCGTCCTTCGCGAAGGCGATGACGCATCGCGTGAAGCTCTTGAGCGCGATGTGCCGGTGCACGAAGCGCACGCGCAGATCGCGCGGATCCAAAGGATCCTCAAGGGCCGCCCGAGCGCGACGGAGCGGACAGCGCCCGCGCTTCTGATGTGGAGCGAAGGGCTGACTATTGCGCTTGCGCATCCGGTGCCGTACGCGAACTCCTCGGTCACCGTGCGCATTCAGACCGTACTGCACCCCGAGGTCGCGTCGCTGGGGGCGCAACGGGTCGAGCCGCCGCCACGTGTCCTCGAACGATGGATCGCACTTGGATACCCGAGACCTCCGCACTCGGTGTGGCGCTGCGATCCGCCGAGTTGGATGTTCGGTCTGCAGGACTTCGTCGTCGAGGTGAGTCCGAATCCTCGGGGCTTCAACGAGACGATGCTGGTCGCGCATCTTGGCGCAGGCCGCATACTCGTTGCCCATCCCAATGGCGAGGCGAACTACTCCGAAAGGCTGGCGTTGCGCGCAACCGTCATGCCTTCCGGATGGTCGTACCTGCGCGGCGATCGCACGATGGGAAGCAGCCATCCAACGCTTCCGAGCGGTGCGCCGCACCCGTCGACTTCCGTACGCGTGCCCGATGCGGATCTCTTCGCGCTGTGCGCCTCGCGGACCTGGAACGCGTGCCTTCGCGACGCGATCTGGCTCCGCGGTCGCGACGACTTCCGATTGTTTTGCTGAGCTCCAATTCGACATTCGATCATCGAACTTCAAACTTGAAAGGACACGACATGACACCGACGCAGATCAAGAAGAACCTCGACGCGCTCTGGACGACCCGCTGGCCCGCATTCATCTGGGGCCCGCCCGGGGTCGGCAAGTCCGCGATCGTGGCGCAGCTTGCGGCGGAGCGCGGCCTTGCGCTCGTTGACATCCGCGCACCGCTCCTCGACCCAACAGACCTGCGCGGCATTCCCGCGGTGGTCGGCGACCGCGCGGAATGGTTCGCGCCGTCGTTCCTTCCGCGCGAAGGCGCCGCACCTGGCATCCTCTTCTTCGACGAGCTGAACGCGGCGCCGCCCATCGTGCAGGCGAGCCTCTACCAGCTCGTGCTCGATCGCCGCATCGGCGAGTATCGCCTACCTGACGGGTGGCGCATCGCAGCTGCGGGCAACCGCGAGCAGGACCGCTCGGTGGTGTTCCGTATGCCCGATGCGCTCGCGAACCGCTTCGTGCACCTTGACTTCACGCCTTCGTTCGACGACTGGCGCGAATGGGCCGTGAGGCGGCATCTCAACCCGATGGTCGTCGCGTTCCTCTCGTTCCGCCGCGAACTCCTGCACAAGCCCGCCGGAAGCGAGCGCGCGTTCCCGACGCCGCGAACGTGGGAGATCGCGGGCGACATTCTCGAGGCGTTCGGAACAACGTTGCCAAGCGACGAGGCACTCGCCGGAACGGTGGGCACCGGCGCGGCGATCGAACTGCAGAAGTTCCTCCAGAGCGAACTGACCGTCGCGGAGATCGAGGCGCTGCTCGCCGCGCCGGACACCGCGCCGATCCCGACCAAGGTTTCGAGCCTGTATGTGCTCGTGAGCAACATCGCGCGGCGCGGGAAGGAGGAGACGGTTCGGCTGGTCGTGGGCAAGCTGCTTCGCCGGCTGCCCCTCGAGTTCGCCACGCTGCTTGCGAAGGACCTCCTGCGCGAGTGGCCGCTCTTCGTGCGCGACGAGCACTTCAAGGGATTCATCAGCGCCAACAAGGAGGCATTCGCATGAGACTCGCAGATTCACGATTCGAAGCACCTTCTTCGACGGAGCCGGTGCGCGCTTCGACGGA
>JBILDS010000098.1:0-11321 GCA_044352505.1 Phycisphaerales bacterium | reverse complement strand
GCGAATCTTTGGTCTTCGGGGATCCGTCAGACAGAACCTAGTCGGCGACCATTGTGGACGGATCTTTCGGCAGCCGCTTGACTCGCCCCTTGCCATACATACGATGTATGCATGCAGTTCGAGTGGGATCCAGCGAAGGCCTCCCTGAACCTGAGAAAGCACCGAGTCTCCTTCGAGGAGGCGCAATCGGTCTTCTACGATGAGTTCGCCCTGCAATTCTTAGATGATGCGCACTCTCATGGCGAGGAGCGCTTCATCATGCTGGGCATGAGCGACGCGGCGCGGCTGCTCATCGTGATTCATTGCGAAAGACGCGCCGGCGAAGTCATCCGCATCATCTCCGCCCGAAAGGCCACCGCTTCCGAAGCCGACTACTACCGCGAGGTTCGCCCATGAAAGCCCAATATGACTTCTCAAAGATGAAGGCCCGACGGAATCCATACGCATCGAAGCTGAAGCGATCGGTGACGATGCGGCTGTCCGAGGATGTCGTCGCGTACTTCAAGGCCATGGCCAAGGATGCTGGCGTTCCCTATCAGAGCCTCATCAATCTCTACCTCCGCGACTGCCTCGCGCAGAACCGCCGAATCCAGATCCGCTGGCCAAGCGCGGGCTAGGTTCTGTCTGACGGATCCCCGGACGTCGAATCGCGCGGCATCCCGGCTGGCGGCGTCGGCTTCAACTCGCTGTATCGCTGCGGATACAGCTTCGTTTCGACTCCTTGCCATCCGGGCGCCGCGCGCTTCTTTGGTCTTCGGGGATCCGTCAGACAGAACCTCGGTTCCCACGCCGAAAGAATCGTTCCACAGTCGCGCCGGCAGGAGATGGCCGGTTCAGCACATGCTCTCGGCGAGATCGACCAGCAGCCGCACGCCGTAGCCCGACGGGCCTGCGACGCAGAGGTCGGTCGGGCCGTCGGAGTTCGCCACGCCCGCGATATCGATGTGCGCGAACGGCACACTCTTGTCGACGAAATAGTCGAGGAACGCAGCGCCCTGAATTGGGTGCGCCAGCCGCGACGGGTTCGAGTTGATGATGTCGGCGTGCTGGCTCTTCATGTGGTCCTTGTGCTCCTTCCAGAGCGGCAGACGCCACACCTTCTCACCCGTTCGCTCGGCGGCCGACTCGATTGCATCGCGCAGTTTCGCGTCGTCGCAGAAGTAGCCGGCACTCCATGATCCGAGCGCGGTCACCACGCCACCTGTGAGCGTTGACAGCTCGACCATCGTGGTCGGCTTGTACTTCTCGCAGCCGTAACTGATTGCGTCGGCAAGCACGAGCCGTCCCTCCGCGTCGGTGTTTGTCACCTCGACCGTCGTACCGTTGTACATCGTGATGATGTCGTCGGGCCGGTACGCGTTCGAGCTGACCATGTTCTCCGCGGCGGGGAACAGCGCGACGACATGAAGCGGCAGCTTCGCGTGCGCGATCGCGTGCATCGCGCCGAACACGGCGGCGCCGCCACACTTGTCGTACTTCATCCCCTTCATGCCGTTGTTCACCTTGAGCGAATAGCCGCCCGTGTCGTAGGTGAGCGTCTTCCCGACAAGCGCGAGCGTCTTGCCGCGCGCCTTTGAACTGACGCGCTTCGGCTTGTACTCGAGGATCGCGATCAGGCTCTTCTCGTCGCTTCCCTGCCCGACCGCGACGATGCCGCCCATCCCGAGTTTCTCGGCGTCCTTGAAGGAAATCAGCTTGAACGACAGCCCCGCCGCGCGTGCGAGTTTCTTCGCCTCGCCTGCGAACCAGTTCGGCGTACAGATGTTGGGAGGCGTTGCTGCGATGCGCCGCGCCTCGTTCACGCTCGCGCCAACCTCGAGTCCGCGGGCGAAACCATCGGCGAATGCGCCCAAACCCGCGTCAAGCGCAAGCGCTCCAGCACGCGGCGCGCGCTGCGTGCTCTTTCCGTCAAACAAATCAACGCGCCAGTTTGCAATCGCAACGCCTTCGCCAAGCGCTTGGCCGAACTCGCGCGCGTCGCGCGCTGCGAAGTGGCCGTCAAACGCAACGCGCGCCTTCGCAACCTTCATGCGCTCAAGTCCGCGCACGAGACGCGCGCCTGCGGTGCGCGCCGATTTCGCGTTGAAGTCTGCTCGCTTTCCGAGGCCGAGAATGACGCTTCCGTCCGACGCTGCGGTTGTTTCGCCCAGTTCGGCGCGAAAACTTGCAGCTGACACAGCAGCGTCGCGTGCTGCACTTCGGTCGCTCTTCGCAAGCAACTTGTCATCGGAGTAGACGGCGAAAATGACTGGCGCCTTGGGCGCACGCGCGATCGAAATGCGGTCAAACATGTCAGCTTGCTCTTCTGTTTGTTTCAGACGTCTTCCCTCACGCACGCAGCGTTGATGGGTCTTCTCCGCGCTCGATCGCTTCGATCTTGTGCAAGCGACGCAAATGTCGGCCGCCGTCGAAGGGCGTGCGCACCCACGTGTCGACGATGCGCTTCACAAGCGTGTGACCGATGAGATCGGCCGACAGGCAGAGCACATTGGCGTCGTTGTGGGTGCGCGAGAGTTGCGCCGACAACTCGTCCTGCGCAAGTGCCGCTCGAATGCCGCGCATTTTGTTCGCGGCAATACACATGCCGATGCCGGTCCCGCAAATCAGAATCGCTCGGTCTGCATCACCAGACGCAACCTTGCTGCACGCTGCAAACGCGCTGTCGGGATAGTCGCTCGACGTTCCATTGAGGTCACAGACAACCTCAACCTCGTGGCCATCGGCTTTGAGGTGCGTGACGAGCGCCTGGGTGGCAACGGCACCGCGATGATCACATCCGAGCATGATTTTCATGTCTGTAGCATCCCAGCCACGCGCTGCGGAATCAAATCCGCGAAGTACGCAGCCAAATCGTTGTAGGCGCGCTGCCCGAGTCCGATTGGGTCATCGACGTCGCCATCGGGGTCAAACGCGTGGATTCGCGCCAGCGCCGCCGCATCGTCGGCCACCATGGCGCGCGCGCGGGCCACGTGCAGATTGGTCATTCCAAGCACAAGGTCGGCCTTGCGGATCATGTCGGGGGTGAGCCGCTTCGCGTGCCCCGGTACCGGCGCTCTCAGACGCTCCAACACGTCGACCGTTTCCTCGCTTGTCGGGGCGCCCTCCATCGCTGCCACGCCCGCCGATGCGAAGAAGAGCGCACCAACAGCGGCGGGGAAGCGGCCGTCATCAAACATCTTCTGCGCGATTCCCTCCGCCATCGGTGATCGACAGGTGTTGCCTGTGCAGACGAAGAGCACGGTGCGCATACCGCGAATCCTACAGTTCACCGCTGCGGCGCGCGTCGCGCGGGTCGTCGAGAGATCCGTCTCCAAACTCGGAGCTCCCGCCCGCCTCATCGGAACCATCCTCGATTTCGTCCGGGTTCTCGCCCTCGCGAGGCGCGTTTTCCGCTTCGTCTTCCCAGCCTTCGGGAGGTTCCCCATCGGCAATGGCGGCCTGCGCGCGCGGAAGATCCATCCTCCGCACCATCACCGAAACGAGCCCCGGAGCTTCGGCGCGCAACTGCGCCGTCAGTCCGCCTATCACCACCGCGCGCACACCCTGCGCCTCCAAATCGCCCACAATCAACAGCGCCGAAAGTTCATCGGGAACCCTCGTCAGCACAACCAAGTCTTCGGCTCGCGAGCTCGTCACGCCGCTCCCAGCGTTGAGCGCTCAAAAGTCGCTGTCTTCTGCGCGTCTTCCGGATTCTCCTGCGGCACGTACGGATCACCGACATCGTCGAAAATGCGGCGACATCCCGGGCATTCGTGCACACGCCGCTCACCGACGAGAATCGCGTCAACCTTCGTAGCGCACGCAGGGCAGTTTCCGCGGCCAAGCGCCGACTTCGCCACACCGCGCTCAATCCAACGAAGGATAAGAAACACGCCACGGGCGATCACGACGAGAAATATCGACGAGATCAGCATCACCAACGGAACGATTGGATAGATCAGCGTGAACGCAAACGCGATGAAAAATGCTGCGATAAAGCAGAACATCACGGTCACGCCGTAGATCTCGTTGAGGCCGCGAATGAAGCGGTAAAGCATGGGTCGGAGGGTATTCGGGCAAGTACCGTCTGAGAGTCGCCCTCCGCCGGAAACGGCGAGAAATCGCGTCTGCGCGGGCTGCCCCCACCGCTGCAACCGCCCCAACCGGCGGTACACTACGCCTCCACCGACCACAAAATGGCAGGTTTGCCGCCGAAGTCGGATGGACTCGAGGGATACCCGATGAAGCTGATCTGTGATCGTCTCTCCCTGTCCGACGCGCTCACCATGGCGAGCGGTGTGGTTGCGTCTCGCACGCCGTCGCCGGTGCTGCTCTGCCTCAAGCTTGTGGCCAAGAAGTCGAGCGCAGGCGGCACCCTGCAGATCAGCGCGACCGACTCAGAGATCGGACTTGTGGTCACGGTTCCAAACGTCGACATCAAAGAAGAAGGCGAAGCGCTGATCCCCGCCGACAAGTTGAACCAGATCGTGCGCGCGTGCGATGACTCGACGGTTTCGATTTCTGTCGACCGTACGTTGGCAACGATCACCACCGAGAACTCCATGTTCAAGGTGTTCGGCTACGAGCCGCGCGAGTTCCCTGGCGTGCGCAAGCCCGGCGATCGATTTGACTTTGAGGTTGACGCAGGCACACTGCGACGCCTCATCCACCGCACCAGTTTCGCCACTGCGCGCGACGATTCGCGCTACGCCATCAGTGGCGTGCTGGTTGATCGCAAGAAGTCGCAGCTGCGCCTTGTTGCAACCGATGGCCGTCGCCTCGCGGTGGCGCGTGGCACCTGCAAGGGCGGCGACAATGATTCGACATTCATCGTGCCCACGAAGGCGCTGAACGCGCTGATGCGACTCATGAACGACCCAGATGCGGCGGTACGTATCGCACGCGAAGGCAACCAAGTTGTGTTCCAAGTGGGCGAACCGGGCTCGGGCGCCACGTTGGTCTCGAGCGTGGATGAGCGCGCGTTCCCGCCCTTTGAAGACGTGATTCCGAAGGAGCACGATCGCCGCGCAACGTGCGACGCTTCGGAACTCGGCGGTGCCATTCGTCGCGCCAGCCTTCTCACAAACGAAGAGTCGAAGGGTGTGCGCTTGAGCTTTGCGCAAAAGCAGCTCACGCTGACAAGTCGAGCGCCTGAAATGGGCGAATCAGAGGTTCGCATCGATGGAATCACCTACCAAGGCGAGCCCATCGACATCGCGTTCAACCCCACATTCATTGTGGACGTGCTCAAGGTGATCGACTCTGAGCAGGTGATCATCGAGATGAAGGCGCCGAACAAGCCAGGTGTGATCAAGGTTGGAAGCGACTTCACCTACGTGGTGATGCCTGTGAGTTTGCAGTAACGAGTCGCGCAACAGGCCTGTCGCAACGCTCTGCGAATTCGGGCGCGTTGTCCTCCTTTGCTTCAACCTTTGGCTTCAACCTTTGGCTTCAACCTTTGGCTTGAACCTTTGGCTTCAACCTTTGGCTTGAACCACACACGTCACCAATCGAGAGATCGTTCAAAGCACAACTGGCCCGCAGATCCGCGCAAGGCGCGGCCTACGGGCCAGTTGAGGCCTGTCGAATGTGGCAGAGATTACTTCTTGTACTTCACCGAGCAGCCGTACGGCTTCGTCTCGCTCGGCGACACCGACTCGCCAGCCTTCAGCTGGGTCACGGCGTTCACAACGTAGTTCATCTTGCCGTCGCCCTTGTCGTTGTTGTCGATCGCGCCCTGGTAGACAAGAACGCCGTTCGCATCGATCACGTAGCAGTGCGGCGTGGTCTTGGCGCCGTAGAGCAGCCCAACCGCGCCGTCGTTGTCGAGGAGCGCAGGGATGTCAACCTTGTGCTCCTTCATGTACGCCGCCGTCCCCTCAAGGCTCGCCGGACGCGCTGCGCTTGAGTTGATTGCCACGTACACGACATCGGAGAACTGTTCCGTCACGCCCTTGATGGTGTTGGCAACGGTGCCATCCTTCATCACTCGCACGCAGATCGGGCACTCGGGATTGATCCACTCAAGCACCACAACCTTGCCCTTCGCATCGGAAAGGCTCCACTCCTTGCCATCGGTCGTCTTCAACGTGAAGTTCGGGGCAGCCTCACCGACCCTGGCGGTTGCCTTCTTACCATCCATCTTGCCGGCCTTCTGTGCGGCATCGGTGCCCTTCTTCGCACCGGTCGCGACATCCTGCGCGAGCACGAGACTGGTGAAACCTGCTGCAATCGAACACGCGACGACGACACTGACGAACTTGCTCATGGAGACTCCTTAGGTTTGAAAATGACGGTTTGAGAGATACCGGTTTGAGAGACGCGAGAGAGAAAGAGAACACGCGAGAACGCAATCGTCCCGACGGACTCCTGCATGCTGACACCTACGGCACAATCAGGTGCGCAGGCCGTAACCTTCGCAACATCGGTCAGCGGCCTTCTGCCGCAAGAACGATGGGCTTTCTAAACGTATAGGCAACGCGATTCTTGCCGACCACAAGGATTCCTGCGACTTCAAGCGCGCCGCCGAGCGCGTTTTCAGGCGCAACGGCAATCTGCGCTCGCAAGAGCGAGCCCGCTGACTCGGCCGTACTGCGCCCCGCGAGACGTACACCCGGAGTTTCGAACGGGAGAAATCGGAACGTTTCCCCCTCGCCGATCGTGCCGGAGGGCGCTTCGACCGTGAACGTCGCTTCCTCCGAGGAGACAGGCGCAATCTCGACGCGCCAGTCGGACGGCAATGGCGCAGGCACCCGAGTAAGCGCCTCCGCGGTTGCCTTCGCAAGCGGCGCGTCGCTCGCGACAGGCCTCGCCAGATCAAGCGCGATCTCGGCTTGACCCATGAGGCACGCCTCTTTGCAGACAAGCCAACGCGCTTTGAGTTGTGCTGGCAACCCCTCGCTTGGAATCATTTCAGGAAGACGAACCTCAAATGACAGAGTCACGTTGCGCTCGTATCCAAAGGTCGTTTCGCCCTTTGAAAAGATCTGTGGGACCGGAAAATCGATGCGCGGCTTCCCCGCGTCAGATGCAACAAGTTCGCAGCCAGCGGGCAAGTCGATCGCGAGTTGCGTGGGCATACCCGAGTCGCCGGAATTGACCCAGTAAATGTGCCAACCCGGATGGATGTTGAAGGTGGCCGACACGCGCACCGTGCCCTTTGGTGCAGCGTTACCGATCACGCCCGCAGCAACCTTCACAAGTTCCTCGGCGGTATCTGGCTCCTTCGGTGCGCGTGCGCCGCCGATCGGAACAGATTGCTCCCATGAAGCCGCGGCGAAGGAAGGACTGCCGGCAGCCGCCGAGACAGGGCTTGCGAGTACGGCGAGTACGCCGCATGTCGCAGCACAACGCAAGACAAAACTCGAGACACGAACGACGGGAGTCAACACAACGACAGAGGTGGCCATCGAGAAATCCAGAGAAGCGAGAGAGGAAGCCGTTGAGAGGAAGCCGTCGAGAGGAAGCCGTCGAAAGGAGGCCGTTTCATTGGCGGCACACCGAAAGTCAGGCAAGAACGCACGTTCAGCCGATCTTTCTTCGCCCAACGCTGCACGGAATCAGAGAGAATCCGCCGGCGTCTCGGCCGAACAGCTCGGACGAGTTGAGTCCCAATCGTATTCCGTCACTCGGCACACCACCATGCAATTCTCCAACCTTCGTCGGCTCATGCTCTTGGCGCTCGCGATGACGGCAATCCTCCCGGGATTCGCCTGCACACGCTCGACGAGCGATCGGAATCTCGTCTACAAGCGCCCAAACGAGGTCATCGAACTCGCCAACACAGCTGGCGGCGCGTTTGGCAGCAAAGGACTCCCGAAGGTGCTTTGGCTCGACCCACGGACACCAGCGGAGTTTGAAGCCGGCCGTGTTCCCCAAGCAACAAACATCCCATTTCCTGACATCGAGCGCACCCACGAAGTCACCTGCCGTGGCTTCGACCTCTACGTGGTGTACGACACCGACTACGACGATGTCATGGCGAAGGCCGCCGCGAAGCGTCTCATGGAGCTCGGCTACAGCCCGGTCTACAACATGCTTGGCGGACTGAAGGCGTGGGAGGTGGACGGACACCCGGTGGCGCGTGGCCCGAAACGCGAGTGACGTCGTCGCGTGGACCGGGTGCGTACAAAAAGAGCGTTGGAAAGAGAACGCCCGCCGAATCCGGCGGGCGTTCGCGTGAAGTGAATCGGATTTCGAGACGCGTCACTCAAGCGCTGCTGCGCCCGACACAATCTCTGTGAGCTCGGTGGTGATTCGAGCCTGACGTGCGCGGTTGTAGTTGCGGCGAATGGTGCGGCCAAGTGCGCCCGCGTTGTCGGTGGCAGCCTTCATTGAAACCATGCGCATGACATGCTCGCTCACCGCCGCGTCGTTAAACGCCTGGAAGAGCGACACCACAACTGACTTTGGAAGGAGATCTGCGAGGAGCTCAGGACCCGATGGGCTGAACTCGTAGTTCGCGCTCGACCCACCCGCAGCCGCTGCCGGCGCTGCAAGCGGCAGAAGTTGCATGACTTCAGGCACCTGCTTCGCGTTCGAGATGAAACGCATGTAGACCACGTGCACCTTGTCGAACTTGCCTTCAGAGAACTCTGCCATGAGGCGCTGCGCGAGTGCTTCGACCTGCGCGTACTGCGGCTTGTCACCGAACGTATG
The DNA here is from genome assembly GCA_044352505.1 of Phycisphaerales bacterium. Classification (GTDB taxonomy): domain Bacteria; phylum Planctomycetota; class Phycisphaerae; order Phycisphaerales; family SM1A02; genus QWPT01. The sequence continues at coordinate 2,684 of JBILDS010000098.1, read as the reverse complement.
ACGCTCAGCGATGTCGATCTTCGCGAACCGGAAGTACGCAACCGCCTTCTTGCCCACCGTTTCGACGACGGGAGCGATGCCATCGGCTTTCAGCGACTTGATTGCCAAGTTGCCCTTGCGAAGCACATTGCCGTTGTAGGCGCCGCAAAGACCGCGATCGGAGGTGATGACAAGCACCAACTCGCGCTTTGCGGGCGTTGAGGGCGACTTCATCAGCGGATGCGAGAAGTCCTCACCTGCGGCGGCCGCGACTTCGCCCACCAAGCCGCGGATGCGGTCGGTGTAGGGGCGGGTCGCCTTCGCGCGGGCGAGCGCGGCGGTGAACTTCGCCGTCGCGATCATCTGCATGGTCTTGGTGATGCGCTGGATGGTGCGCACCGCCACCATGCGCTTCTTGAGCTCACGGATCTGGGCCATAGGGGCGGCAATGATAGCAGTTTGCCCGCCGCGCCGGAAACCTCGGGGCGCGTGGGCTTACGCGCCGTCGATTCGAAGCCCGTCGTATCCAAGTTCCATGCCCACCGGGAGTTCCGCTGCGAGTTCGGCATGGCGAATGTCATGGGTCATGTGCACGAACACCGTCCGCCGTGCCTGCGCTTCGCCTGCAATCCCGAGGGCCTGCGAGACGGTCAGATGCGTGGGATGTGACCGATAGCGCAGCATGTCGAGGACGAGCGTTTCAAGTCCGCGGATGCGCGGCCACGCGGCGGGCGGCATCGCCGAGAGGTCGGTGCAGTAGGCCAGCGGAAGCGGCCCGGGTTGCTCGCGCGCGACCGCGCCCGTTTCGTCGAGCGCCTCGATTCGGTAGGCGAGAACCGGCAAACGGCCATGGAGTACCTCAAACGGCGTGAAGCGCAGGCCTCTGAAATCGATGGGCGCGTCGGCGCGAATCGTGCGCACGAAGAGGTCGGCGACGAATGAGTCGTTGACATTCTCGTGACGGCGGAAAATGTGCTGGTAGACGCGCTCAAGGAAGATGCGGGTTCGGTCGCTCGCGAACACCTCAATCGGCGCTTTCATCAGCGCGTTGTAGCGTCGTACGTCATCGAGACCGAACGTGTGATCGACGTGATCGTGGGTAAAGAAGATCGCGTCAACTCGCCGAAGCGCAAGTCGAAGGCTGTGCGTTCGGTGATCGGGACCGCAATCGAGCAGCACCACGCGTTTCTCGCCGGTTTGATCGGTGAAGAAGAGCGCAGCGCCGGAACGGGTGCGATTGTCGCGCGGATCATCGGACGTACACACCGCACAGTCGCACCCGATGACCGGCACGCCAGCAGACGTACCTGTGCCGCACAGCACCATGCACACATCGCGCACCATCGCATTGCTCATGATGCACCCTCGACAGTGACGCTGAGTTCGTCGATCATCGCGCGCGCAACCGCTTCAGGATTGTCCGCACCGCAAATCGCTCCTGAGACCGCGACTCCGCGGCAACCCGCGCGCGCGAGCGCCCCGACGCGCCCAGGTGCGATGCCGCCAATGGCAAGATGCGAAACAGCGGGAAACTCGCGGAGAAATGCGCGCAGATACGCTTCGCCCGTCGGCTCAAGGCCGGGCTTGATCGCCGACGCATACATCGCACCAACGCCGCAATGATCCGCACCGGCTGCGATCGCTGCGCGCGCTTCCTCAAGCGAATGCGTACTTGCACCGATACGCAGGGCAGATCCGGCAATCCGGCGCGCATCTTGGAGTGGAAGATCATTCGTTCCGAGATGGACACCATCGGCTCCGATGGCCAACGCGATGTCGAGCCGATCATTCACGATCGTTGCAACGCCGTGCGCCGCGCACATCTCGCGCACCGCGCGTGCGTGCGCCACCAGATCACGATCATCAAGCGACTTCTCTCGCACCTGCACACAGTCAACTCCGCCGCGAATCGCCTGCGCAAGCACGAATTCCCACGGATGCCGACACACTGCGCGCGTGAGAAGCAGACAGAGCCGCCATTGCACGGCGCGCGCAGGGCGCGGAGTGTCGGGAGCCGCTCCGGTCTCGCTCATTCGGACAGCGTAGCGCGTGGAGGCTATCCTCTCGACCTCTGGAGGATCCGATGAACCCGAAAGGACTCTTCGTGAACGCGCCCAACTCGAGCGATCCGAGTTCGATGAAAGCAGTTTCGACCAAACCAACCTCGACCAAACCAACCTCGACTAGAACAGCCTCGACTAGACCAGCCTCGACTAGACCAGCCTTGACCAACTCCACTTCGAACAGTTCCTCTCGTCGCGAATTCCTCGGCACCGTCGCGCTCGGCGCCGCGAGCGCCGCAGCGGCGAGCGCGTTCGCAAGTGCCGGTATTCTTCACCCGACTTCCACGCAGGAGACAAAGACCATGGCCTTCACGCTTCCCGAACTTTCGTACGCAGAGAACGCGCTCGAGCCCTCCATCGACGCGCTCACGATGAACATCCATCGCACCAAGCATCACAACGCCTATGTGACCAATCTCAACAAGGCGCTCGAAGGCCATGCCGATCTGCAATCAATGTCGATTGAGGATCTTTGCCGCAACATCGCGACGCTGCCGGAGTCGATCCGCACCGCCGTGCGCAACAACGGCGGCGGGCACTGGAACCACTCAATGTTCTGGAAGTGGATGGCTCCGAAGGGCACCGGCGGATCGCCGAGCCCCGCGCTCGCGGCCGCAATCGACAAGGCCTTCGGTTCCTTCG
>JBILDS010000097.1:0-11332 GCA_044352505.1 Phycisphaerales bacterium | reverse complement strand
CAGCCCGATCCAACGTGGTCACCGATCCGACCGGAATCCTCGGCAAGACCAACCCCCGACGCCCGCCCATGATCCGGTGGTGCACGGCACGTGCCGTGCAGTGCCTGGCACTGCGTGGCACGTGCCGTGCAGCAGAACACCGCGTCGCAAGTTCCTGCCCGCGCTTGCTTTGCGGCCACGACTCGGTGTGCACGGCACGTGCCGTACAGTGCCTGTCACTGCACGGCACGTGCCGTGCAGTACATCGGTGCACCACATCGGGGTGACGGAAGAGGCTGTGGTCGCGCATCCAATTTCAACATGTTTCGAACCCTCCCAACCATCATGCGTCACCTATTTGCTTTCCCTCGTGCGCTCCTCTTCGGCTTCTCGCGCCTCTGTCAGAGCCTCTCTCGACATCTTCCGCGCCGACGCCCACGCACCTTCGCTCGCGCCATCCACCCCAACTTCATCTCGTGCATTTCACCGCTCCGCGCAGCCCGCGCGTTCGCGTTAGCGCTCGCGCTTTCTGCCGGACTCGTGCCGGCAACCGAGGCCCACGCGCAACTCACTGCGCAACTTCCAACGCCCGTTGCCGCAAGTGAACTTGAGTCCATGCTCCGGGCAGCTGGTGCCGACGACGCGCTTCTTGCCATCGCGCTTCCGCTGCACGACGAGTACTTCGCGCGCTTTCGTGCCTTTGAGGCACAAGAGGTCGATGACTCACTTCGGCGCACAATCTCGCCGCTCGACGTCGCGCCGAGCGTTGACGACGCGAAACGCGCCGCTGACACCCGTCGCCGCATCTTCGCGCGCGCCGCGCAGATCGACGCTGCGCTCGTTGACGAGATCGTGAGCCTCCTGACGCCAGAAGACTCTGCGAAAGCAGAGCGTGTCCGCGGTGCACTTGCGCGCCGCCGTGCCATCGCCGCAATTCCTGCATTCGGCTTCAACCGAGGTGCACACGCGTTCGACTTGCGCAGCGCACCCACACTCACGTCGCTTGATGCCGCGACCCGCGCAGCCATTGCACCGGTCTTCGCAACGTATGACGCAGAACTCACCCAACAACTTGAGCGACTCGCAGAAGCTTCATTTGTACGTCGTGTTCGCGCTGCAGAAGCGCGCGAAGAACTCGGCGTCTCGGCAAGCCCACCGCCGCCGACCGATGGCGATGCCGCCGCGAACGGCGACGCGATGAACTCCGATTGGCTGCGCTCGATACAGGAAGTGCAACGACGCGCAGGCGAAGACATGACGCGGATTGATGCGGCCATTCGCAAGCTCCACCGCGAGACACTTGCTGCCATCGAGCCGCGTGTCTCCCCGATCGTCGCCTCGGCGCTGCGCGCGCATCTCGTGCGCGAGGTCTACCCCGCCCTTGGACTCTCTGGCGACTTCGACGCAGCCCGCAAGACAGCGGAATCTCTCCGCGCGAGTGGAACACTGGACGATGCACGATGGGCAAGCGTTGAGTCGATCATTCAGGCGCACGAAGCAGAACTTCGCCCCGACCTCGACAAGTTGCTCGCGCTTTCCGACGCAAGCGCCGGTCGTGGTGATGACTTCATGCTCGCGGGCATGCGAACAGCGGACGACACGCGCGATCGCGACGACATCCGCGCGCGCGCCAACGACGTCATCACGCGCAACGCCCAATCGCTCCGCACCGCGTTGGGTCTCGACACGCGCGCGCAACGCGATGGCGGAAGCGACAGACCTGCGAACATCGCTGTCGGCGGCGCGACTGTCACCGGGGGCGTCCAGATCGCTGTGATGGGCGGCGACGGCGAGACGCTTGCCCTCAGCGCGGAAGACCTCGTTGACAGCGGAATCTCTCTCGGTGGCATGTTCGGCGGCACCGGCGGTGGCGGCGGAATCGCACGACCGATGTCGCGGGATGAACTTGACCTCCTCGCGACGAAGTTGGGCTTCACCAACGAAACCCGCGCGATCTTCGATGCAATCATCGCGCAGTGCGCAGAGGAGCGAATCGCGGCCGAACGCGCCGATCGCGCCGCTGCGGACGCGGCGCAACCGCAACTCCCAGAAGGCACAATGGCCATGACGCTCACGATCGGTGCAGACGGCGGGGTGACCGTTGGCGAGGCGGGCCCGGCTGACCCAGAGAAGCTTGCACAGATCATCGACGGCGCCGAAGAGCGCATGTTTGATGGACTCAAGGCTGCGGCCGATCCTTCGAAGGCGGATGCGGTCGAAGCTGCGCGACGCGCACGTGCGCGCACGCGACTTCTCATGGGCGAGCGTGGCGCGCAGGCTGCTGACATCGCGGCCATCGTCGAGTCGGCGTCGCTCGACACCGCAGCGCGTGCGCTCATCGCAGACGACGTCCGCGAGTGGGATGAATCGTCTCTCCCCGCGATTCGCGGGATGCGCAACGAGGTCGTTCGTGCGATGCGCGAGCGCGAGGAACTCATCGAAGCAAGCGCGCAGATCGAAGAGATCGATGAAGGCGACGGCAACATCCGCATGGGTCGTGCGATGCGCATCGAAGGCGAGACTGTGGAAAATCTGCAGAAGCTCGACGCGCAGATCCGCGACGCGCGGGCGAAACTCGTCGAGCGCAATCGGGACACCATCAACACATTGGTGGCGAAACTCGAGTCGAGTCCAACTGCTGTTCGTGCGATTCGCCGTGGTTTCGCACGCGTGGTTGAAACCGCCGCCTATCGGATTCCGCGCGACTTGGAGCCGTTCTTCGCGCGCGCCTTCGCGCTTGATGGCCTGCGACCCGCCACACGAGACGCGATCGAGGCGATTCGTGCAGAGTGGGTCGAGTCACGCGAGTCACTGTGCGAAGCGTTCGCAACGGCACGCGAGCAAGAGCGCGCAGAGACCAAAGATGACACAGCGCGAGGCTTTGCGTCGTTTGGTGCAAGCGTGCAGGCTCGGAAGCGACTCACGGCTGATCTTGAGCAGCTCGAAAACCTAACGGTGCGTCGTATCCGCGACCTACTCACGATTGAGTTCGGCGCGGAAAAAGCTGCCACGGTTGGAGAACTCAAGCCGCGCCGCGCCCAGAACACGCCAGTACTTGAGATCGGTGGCGAGTCGTCGGCGCCATAACGCAACCGGCCTCGTGATTCGCACCACGCGACGCGCGTCGTCGCAACGCGTCGCGCGATTCACGCATCGAGTTTCGTGACCCAGCAGGACGGTACATCGCCGGAGGTCGCGACCACACGTGATCGAATACCGCCGCGACCTTTCCACACCGTGATGACCTGCATCCACGCTGGGCTCATCGCCTCCGCAAGATCATCGCGCATGCGATTCGTCACGGCTTCGTAGAAGATCCCGGCGTTGCGGAAGCTCTGGTAGTACAGTTTGAGGCTCTTGAGTTCCACACACACCGCAGCAGGCTGGTAGCGCAAGATGATGTGCGCAAAGTCGGGGTGACCAGTTTTTGGGCACACCGACGTGAATTCCTCACTGACGTGTTCAATCACGAAGGGCGAATCGCTCGGTGAGTCGAAGAACTCAAGGAGCGTCGGGTCAACAGGGCTCGCGTCTGGCATGGCGTCCATAGTAGAGGAGCGCTGCGCGCCCGTTGTGGGCGTCAACTCGCACTCAGAGCCGATACTTCAGGAGGAGCGCCGAAACCCTCGGTTGATCGGGGTTTGCGCGCAGCGATCGCTGCAGCATGCGTCGCGCTTCATCACGAAGCGGGTCGTTCGGATCCTTGCCGGCCTTGATCCAAAGATTGAGCGCATTCACACCCACGCCATTGAGCGCGGGCCAATACTCCCCATCGAGCTCGATCGACTTCCGGTATGCCTCGTCAGATCGCTCGAAGTCGTTCAAGCGGAAGAGCGCCCACCCGAGCCGCTCGTAGGCGGCCGCACTTGGGGCGGTGCGTGTGAGTGCATCCGCAGCATTGGCTGCCTCTTGATAGCGCTTCTCCGTGGCGTACGCGTTCACAAGCGCAAGCATCACCTCTGCAGGTGGCTCGATCAACTCACACGCGGTTTCATACTGTCGCACCGCATCCTTCCCGCGGCCAACCTTCGCGTACGCGCGCGCAAGCCAGAGATGCGCGTAGCCATTGGTGGGGTCGAGTCGCGTGGCTCGTTCGGCGAATGCAACTGCGGCCTCTGACTGCCCTGTGGCCAGCAGCAGTCGAGCCATTGCGAGATTCGAATCAAGATCGGTGGGGCGAATCACAAGCGCGCGCTGAAACGCACGCACGGCTTGGCGGAGATCTCCAAGCGCTTCCAACACCCGACCGTGGCCAGACGCGGCTGAGAAGTCGGTTGGATCGAGCTTGGTCGCCCGCCCATACGCGCTCTCTGCAAGCTCAAGATCGCCGGTCTCCTCAAGTACGCCGGCCATTCCGGTGTACGCATCAACAAGCGTGGGATTCTCGCGAAGCAAGTCCTTGAAGACCCGCAGCGCAGTGTCGTAGTCTTCGCTCTCAATCGCCGCCTGCGCAACCTCAAGACGCTCCGTTTCGGCTGCATTGGCCTCGAGGCGAATCTCCGGCGCTGGCCGCGCTGGAGCGCTCGCGGGTCGCGCACCGATCACGCGCGACGGCGCGCAACCGGTCATGGCGACGGCCAGCGTGAGCGCTGCGATTCCGACGGCTATCCGAACAGGATCAAGTACGGTGCGCCGCTGGGCCAATCTCGGTTCCGTCTGTGAGTCCCGGTTCTCGCTCATGCGCCTCCGCTTCAGACTGCTGCCAGTCACGCCTACAACGACGAAGTCATACCACCTTCGTCGGAACCCTATCTTCGGGCACTCGCCTCAAGTCCCTGTAATCCTGAGTGGAATCGTGCGCAGATTCCTCTGCGGGTCAGATTCGCCGGGTTCCCGTGGATCGACCGAAGAGGTCGCTCCGACTCTCCTCAGACCAAACCAGCGAGCGCAGCGAGTCGATCGGCGTTGACGGCGTCCCACGGCCTTCCCTCCGGCGCGTCGCCCTTCTCTGTCTCGAGCACCTTCGGAACCTCCGCCAACACAGGATGCCGCAGCACCGCCCTGAACCACGCGTCGCCGCACAAGCCTTCGCCGATGTGGGCGTGACGATCCTTGCGCGAGGCGAACGGAGCCTCGGAATCGTTCACATGGATGGCCGCGACATGCGCAAGCCCCGCCTCGCGGTCGAAGCGCTCGAGCGTCGCACGCGCCTTCGCGGGCGTTGAGACGTCGTACCCCGCCGCGAAGACATGGCAGGTGTCGATGCAGAACGCGATGCGCTCTGGCGCCTTCACCATTCCGCGGATCCGACCAAGGTGATGGAACGCATAGCCGAGGTTGGTGCCCGAGCCCGTCGTCGTCTCGAGCGCGATCTTCACGCGGTAACCCTTGAGCTCCGCATGCAGGCGGTCGATCGACTTCGCGATGCGCTTGAGACCCGCAAGTTCGTCGGCGCTCGGCTCTGCGTCGAGGTCGTTCGGCTCGGCTGGCTTGCGCGGCGCACCGCCGAGCGCGTTCATGTGCGCACCTGGGTGCGCGACCGACACCGCGACGCCGAGCGCCTCGCAACGCTCGAGCTCCGCGCGCTCGCAGGCGAGCGACTTCGCGAGGTTCTCGTCGTCTGGCGACGCGAGGTTCACGAGGTAACTGTTGTGGCTGACGATCCGCGACGCGTCCTCGAAGAGCGTTCCCGCGCGCGCGGCGGCGAAGTCCGCGATCTCGCTCTTCTCGAGCGGCTTCGCAACCCACTGCCGCTGGTTGCGCGTGAAGATCTGCACCGCGCCGAAGCGAAAGCCAACGGCTTCGTCGATCGCGGCACGCAAGGAGCCCGCGGTCGAGAGATGCGAGCCGATGCGCAGGCGCTCGCAGGCGGAGGCTGCATCGATCGCGTTCGCCGAGCGTTTCGTCGTGCTCACGCGCAGCCTCCGATCGCCCCGCGTGGTGCGGCGTCTGCTGCGCTTGCGAAGGCGCGGCGATCGACCGAGCCGCAGCCGAGTTCCTGCGAAAGCGACTCAGCGGCAACGGCGGCCTGCGCACGCAGTTCTGGAACGGCGGTCGACTCCCACAGTTCGCCTCTGCGCAGCGCGCCGACGAGGCGCACGCGCGGCTGTACGGTGCCATCCGCGCCGATCAACCGACCCTCGCGGTCGGCGCGCAGACCGAGTCCGAGGCGATCGGCCGATGCGAATCCCATGCGCAGCATCGCGCCGAGCAGCGGGTCGAGCGTCTCGGAGACGCTCATGGTCGGGCCCGAGCAGTTGATGACACGCGAGGCGCGCAACGAACGCAGCGACCCGTGCGGCGTGCGCACGACGACCTCCGCGTGCGTGCCGTCTGCATTCGCGGAGTTCTCCATGCGCAGCGAGGAGATCGCCCCCGCGATGACCTCGATCGATCCCGCCGCGCGCTCGCGCTCGATCGCCGCGAGAAGATGCGCAGGCGCGCGGTGACGGTGAATCTCCCAATACGGCCGCAGACGCCGCAGGAAGAGCTGCCGCTCGGCGGGCGGCCACGCGCCCCAGATCGCCTGCACATGCGGACGCACGCCGTCGATCGCGGCGTGCCACGCGTGGCCCTCGCGCGCAAGCTCACGCACGGCGCGGCGCACAGCGCGGAACGCGGCGTGCGCGCCCTTCATCAGTTCCTGCGGGTCGTAGACGACCGGTGCGCCGTGCGACGCAGCATGCGGCAGCGGCAACCGACCATTGCGCGACACAAGCGCGATGCGGCCCGTCCACCCGCTGCGGCGCAGGCTCATCACGAGATCGATCGCGGTGAGACCGCTGCCGACGAGGACGGCGTCGCCGCCAGGCGCGAGGCCCGCGACCGCAGCCTTGTCCCACGGATCATGCGCAAGCAGCGAGCGCGTGACGCCTTCGTCGACCGCGCGCCAAGGCGCACGCGCAGGCGGAAGGCCGGGCGCCAGGATCACGCCGCGCGCAAGCACGGTGCGGCCCGAGGCAAGCAGCAACTCGAAGCGCTGGCCAAGCGGCTCGACATGCACGACCGCGTCGCGCACGAAACCGGCGCACGCCTTCGTCTCTGCGACTGTCTGCGACACCGACTCGGCGAGGTAGCGACCGAAGAGCGCACGCGGCACGAACTCATCGGCGCGGTAGCGGCCGGGCGTGTTCCGCTCGAGCCACTCGTGGAATCCCGTCGGGCGATCGGCGAACACACCCATGCGCGCTGCCGGCACATTCAGAAGATGCTCGCCGTCGCACGCGCCGTACGCGACACCGGGTGCTGCAAGCGGACGACGCTCAAACACCACGCACTGGCACTTCGGCGCACACTGCGCGAGCCGTACGAGCGACATCAACCCGCTAAAGCCGCCACCCACGATGGCGACATCGCATTCGGCGGGCGCATCGGACGAGTAACGGTCGACGGTCGGCATGAAGTGCCCTATCGGCGATTCGCGAAGGCTGGTCGAGCAAACCCTTCATACCCGCAAACCCTTCACACCCTCAAACCCGTCACACCATGCGTGAGCCCGCTGCCTTTGCGGCGGCCACGATGCGCTCAGCGGTGCGAACGGCCGCGAAGCCGTCCTCCGCGTTCACCAGCGGCCGACGGTTCGTGCGCACCGCGTCGAGGAAGTCGAGGAGCTGCAGCTTCAGCGGCTCGCCCGAGCCGACCGCGAGCGGCTCCATCGCGATCATCTCGAGGTAGTTGACGCCCGAGAGATCCTCGCCCTTGCGCAGGCGCTCGCGCACATCGGCAAGCTGCGATGCGTTCGCGGTCTTGCGTACGACCGTGCCCTTCTTCTCGACGAAGTCGGCCGAGACATACGCGTCCTCGCTGATCAGTCGGATCTTGCGCTCTGTCTTGAGTGCGAGGCGGCTCGCCGTCACATTCGCCGTGCAGCGGATGCCGTCCGGGCCCGCTGGGAAGACGAGCCGCGCGTTGCAGACATCCTCGGCCTCGCCGACGACGCACACGGCGTTCGCGTGGATCTCCTCGGGCTCCGCGCCCATGAGCGCAAGCAGCACGTCGAGGTCGTGGATCATCATGTCGAGCACGACGCCGACATCGACCGAGCGGAAGGTCATCGGGCTGACGCGGTCGATCTCGATGAAGCGCGGACGGATCGAGCCCGCGCCGACGAGTTCGCGCACGGCCACCATCACGGGGTCGTAACGCACGACATGGCCGACCTGCAGCAGTGCGCCCGTGCTGCGCGCAAGATCCGCGATCGCGCGCGCCTCGGCAACATCGGGGGCGAGCGGCTTCTCGACGAGGCACGCGACGCCCGCCTTCAGGAGCGGCTCGACGATCGCGCGGTGGGTCACCGTCGGCGTCGCGACCGTCACGGCGTCAACGCCAGACGCGATCAGCTCCTCGACCGACGAGAACGCGCGACCGCCCCACTCCTCGACGATCTTCGCAGCGCGGTCGGTGTTTCCGTCGACCACGCCGACAAGTTCACACCCGTCCGTCGTCGCGTAGAGCCGCGCGTGATGGCGCCCCATCTTGCCGACACCGACCGTGGCGCAGCGGAGCGTCTTCGTGCCTGTCGTTGCAGCTGTCGTCATCGTCGCGCTCCTGCGCCTTCGCGCCGCGCCATCGCGTGCGCGACGGCGTTCCTGAACATCTGAAGTCCGGGCGGATCGCCCGCGCGCTGCGCCTCGGTGAGCCGCGTCCAGCGCGGATGCTGCGTCCAGCGCAGGTAGCGCTCGGGGTGCGGCATGAGGCCGAACACAAGTCCGGTGGCATCGCAGATGCCTGCGATGCGGTTGACCGAGCCGTTGAAGTGGTCGCTGGCGCCATAGCGCACAGCGACCTGGCCGTTCGCCTCGAGCTCTGCGATGGTGTCTTCGTCTGCGACGAAGCGCCCCTCGCCGTGCGCACACGGGATCAGCGCGGTGTCGGCGTCCATCACGAGGCCGCGCGTCCACACGCAGCGTGTGTTCGCGGGCACTTCCATCGTGGTCCAGATGTCGTTGAAGCGCGCGGTCGCGTTCTGCGCAAGCGCCACGGTCGGCTCAGCGGGCACATCGCTCCACGGTTCGCCCGCCAGCGGCCCCGGGAGAAGCCCGGCCTGCACCGCGATCTGGAATCCGTTGCACGGCGTCATCATCGGGACACCTCGCTCGATCGCGGCCGCAAGCGCTGGATAGATCGACTGGCGGATGAGCGCGGCCATGATGCGGCCCGCCGCGATGTCGTCGCCATAGCTGAAGCCGCCTGGCAGGCCGATCAGGTCGTAGCGGTCGATCTGCGCGGGTTCGCGCGAGAGCCGCGAGAGCAGTTCGCTGTCGACCGTGCAGCCCGCGAGCTCGAACGCCTCGCAGAGCTCGCCGTCGCAGTTGATGCCGGGCGCCGTGATGACGAGCGCGCGGAGCGATGCTGGTTTCGCCTGACGACTCACGAGAATCCTCCTGCGGCCATGCCGCCGCTCCACGCCTCGCCGAGCGCGCGAACCTTCGCGCGCGCGACGGCGCCCGCACCCGCAAGCGCGAGCTCGCCGCTTGCATCGAACGAACCGATCACAGCGTGCGGCACGGCGCCGAGCGCCTTCGCGAGCGCGGGGAGATCTGCTTCGTTCACCTCGAGCAGGTAGCGCGACGCGTCCTCCGCGAACGCGCGCGCGAGGAACCCGACCTCGCCCTCGCACGGCAGCTTCGAGAGATCGAGCGAGAGCCCGAGCCCGCCCGAGAACGCCATCTCGGCGGCCGCGACGAGGACGCCGCCTTCGCTCGCATCGTGCGCCGAGCGGACGACGCCAGCGCGGATCGCGCCCGCGACGGCGGCCGCGTTCGCCGGGCCCGACTTCAGGCACGGCGCGGGAATCTTCGGTGAACCCGCATGCGTGCCCGCGAGCATCGCGAAGTGCGAGCCGCCGAGGCGGTTCGTGGTCGTGCCGACCGCGACGAGCCTCGAGCCCGCGCGCTTCGCGTCCATCGACACGGCGCGCGAATCCTTCTCGACGGGCGCGAAGCCCGAGATGAGCAGGGTCGGCGGGATCTGGATCGTGCGGCCATCCTCGGTGACGAACTGGTTGTTGAGCGAGTCCTTGCCAGAGATGAACGGCGCGCGGAACGCCTTCGACGCGTCGTAGCAGCCCGCGCACGCGCGCACGAGCGCGCCCATGTTGCGCGGGTCCTTGCAGCTCGGCCAGCAGAAGTTGTCGAGGATCGCGATGCGCGTGTGGTCGGCGCCGACGCACACGAGGTTGCGCACGCACTCGTCGATCGCAGCGATCGCCATCGCGTACGGATCGGAACCGAGGCCCGTCACGAGGCCGTTGGCGATCGCGAGCGCGCGGTCGGAGTCCTTCTTCGGGCGGATCACCGCGGCGTCGCCAGGCCCTCCGCCCGACGAACCGACCGGCGCACCCACGAGCGGCTTGAGCACGCTCGAACCCTGCACCTCGTGGTCGTACTGTCGGATGATCCACGCCTTGCTCGCGATGTTCGGATGCGCAAGCAGCATCTCGAGGACGCGCAGCGCGTCGGCGGGCGCATCGGCAAGATCGCGCTCGAACCGCGGCGCGCGCTTCGGGGCGCGCTGCTGCGCGGCCCACGACGCGTCCCACACAGCCTCGCGCACGGGCATCGGGATCGCGCCGTGCAGGAACTCGCACGAGAGGCGCCCGACCTCGGTGCCGTGCCAGAAGAGCGCGATGTCGTGGCCGCCCTGCGCGTTCTCGAGCCCGAACACGCCGAGCTCGCACCAATCGACGCCGTGGTCGGCGCAGATCTGCGCAAGTTCGTCGATGTTCGCCCGCGGCACAGCGAGCACAAGGCGCTCCTGCGCCTCGCTGATCCACACCTCGGTCGGCGAGAGGCCGTCGTACTTCGTCGGGGCGCGGTCGAGGTTCACGGTCGCGCCGATCTCGCCCGCCATCTCGCCGACGGCGCTCGAGAAGCCGCCCGCGCCGCAGTCGGTGAGACCGCTGTAGAGCGGGCCGCCCGCGCGGTCGCGCATCGCGAGGATCGCGTCGAGCACCTTCTTCTCGGTGATGGCGTTTCCGATCTGCACCGCGTGGCTGACTTCGTTGGCGTGCTTGTCGGTGAGCTCGGCGCTCGAGAAGGTCGCGCCGTGGATGCCGTCGCGGCCAGTGCGACCGCCGACCGCGATGATGAGGTCGCCCTTCTTCGTCGCGCCCTTCACGCAGCTGCGCGGCATGAGGCCGATGCAGCCGCAGTAGACGAGCGGATTGCCGACATAGTTGTCGTCGAAGTAGACGGCGCCGTTGAGCGTGGGGATGCCCATGCGGTTGCCGTAGTCGCGCACGCCCGCGACGACCTGCGTGAGGATGCGGCGCGGATCGAGGCACCCTTGCGGCACCTCTGCGATGTCGGGGTACGCGACGCAGAAGACATCAGTCGCCGCGATCGGCTTGGCGCCGAGGCCCGTGCCGATGATGTCGCGGATGCAGCCGCCGATCCCGGTCGCAGCGCCGCCG
>JBILDS010000096.1:0-11341 GCA_044352505.1 Phycisphaerales bacterium | reverse complement strand
CTGCTCGCGCTTCGCTGCGCTCCGCGCTCGACGACGACGGAGCGCAGCGAAGTCGGAGCGGATGACTTGCGCAGCCGGAAACGTATCGTGTGGCACTATCCCCCTGCGCAGCAGGGGGTAGTGGCGGCCTCGCACGCGCGGTGTGCGCCCAGCCTGCAGTCTGAAGGCGTTTGGTGCGTTCGATGCCGCCATCACCAAAGGTGATGCCACACGACACATTTGGCGACGCCGCACGCAACCTGCTCGCGCTTCGCTGCGCTCCGCGCTCGTCATGGCTTGAGCGCGCGCCGCTGCGGCGGCTCGCTTTGTTGCTCGACTGCAACAACGCATACAACGTGTTCGCGCTTCGCTGAGCTCCGCGCTCGACGACGCAAGGTGCTTCGCGCGCGAAGGCGCTCACACGCCTGCGAACACGCCGCTGCGGTCGCGCAGCGTCGTCGCGTCCGGCGCGCGGCGCGCGTGCGGGGCGTCGAGCGGGCTCTTCACGCCGCATTCCGCGCAGAGCAGGCGGCTCGTGATTTCGCTCGCCAGGAAGATCACAGGCAGGCCCGAGCCCGGGTGGGTTCCGCCGCCGACTGTCCAGAGGTTGTCGAAGCCCTGCAGCTTGTGCTGCGGGCGCCAGTGGAGCATCTGGGTGATGTTGTGCGCGAGGTTGAAGGTCGCGCCATGGTTGATGTTCTGCGCGCGCCAGTCGTCGGGCGTGAACATGATCTCTGCCTTCACACGGCGCGCTGCGTCGGGAATGCCCATCACGCTCGAGAGCCGCGCGAGCGTCTCCTCGCGGACACGCGGGGCTTCCTTCTTCCAGTCGATCGGGGCGCCGTCGGCGGCCGCCTTCGTGTTCGCGGTCGGCAGCAGCACATAGAGCGAGCTGTCGCCCTTCGGCGCGAGCGTCGGGTCGATGCGGCTTGGGTTGCAGACATAGAACGACGCGTCGTCCGACAGGCGGCCTTCACCGATGTCGGCGAGGTTCTGGCGGTACTTCGTCGAGGTGTAGATCGTGTGGTGGGGGAGATCGATCTCGCCGTCCATGCCGAGATACAGCATGAAGGTGCTGCAGGAATAGCGCTTCGCGTCGAGCGCAGCGTCCTGCTGGTCGCCGCGGCGCAGGTTCGCGGGGATGAGGTTCTTCATCGCCCAGGTTGCGTCTGCGTTGACGACGACATGGTCGAAGCGGCGCTCTTCGCCGTGCACCACGACGCCGCACGCGCGCTGGCCTTCAAACATCACCCGCGAAACAGGGCTCGCCGTCTCGATGCCCGCGCCAAGCCGCGCGCACGCTTCCGCCATCGCGGCGACAAGCGCGTTGCAGCCGCCGATCGGGTGCCACACGCCGTACTCGTACTCGATGAACGGCAGGATCGTGAACAGGCTCGGGCACTCGAACGGGCTCATGCCGAGGTACTTCGACTGGAAGCTCATCGCGAGGCGCGACTCCTCGCTCTTGAAGTAGCGCGTGAGCTGCGAGTACACCGACTCCCACGGCCGCAGCACGGGCGCGACCTTGAGCGTGTCGAGCGTCATGAGATCCGCGAGGCCGCGGATCGGGCTGCGCAGGATCGGCTCCATGAGCGAGAGCTTCTTGCGGTTGTCTGCGATGAAGCGGAGGAACGCGTCGCCGTCGCCTGGTTCGACCGCGTTCAGGCGCGCGGCCATCTTCTGGAGGTCGCCGGTCGTGTCGATCTGCGTGGGCTTCGTGCCGCGATCGTTTCCGATGAGGAGGCGATACATCGGGTCGAGCCGCTTCATCTCGACGAAGTCGCTCGTCGCCATGCCGACCGACCCGAAGATCTCCTCGAGCACATACGGCATCATGAAGAAGGTCGGGCCGCAGTCGAACGAGTAGGGGCCTGCCTCGAGGCGGCGGGTGCGGCCGCCGACTACCGGCTGCGATTCGAAGATCGTGACGTCGAGACCCGCGCCCGCAAGCAGCATGGCGACCGAGAGGCCGCCGGGACCCGCGCCGATGACCGCGACCGAGGCTTGATTGGGGGGGGATACACGCTGCGGGGACCGAGTGCTGTTCGCGATCATTGGCCCTGCTTCGGGGTTGGTGACGGGGTGGATTCGGTTGGGTTCGACGAAGTTCACGCGATTGCAAAATTCCCACAAAGCGGCGAATCTAGCAAGTGCACAATTGCGAACCGCGGGCGCGCCGCGTGTCGTCCGACAATAAGGTGTGCAACGGGCACCCGAGATCCCGCGAAGTGCCGCCGAACCTTCGATGTCCGCAGCGATTCCTCCTCTCTCCGACCGACTGACGTGTCTCTCTGACCGACTGACGTGGCTTCGTGCCTTCCGCGACGCCGTGCGGGAGTCGCACCCGACGCTCTGCGCGTTGGCCTCAGAAGAAGTCGGCAAGTCGAACTTCGAGGCGATGGTCGCGGACATCATGCCGCTCGTGGCCAGCATGAACTGGCACCTGAGGCGCGCGAAGTCGATCCTGAAGCCGCGCCGCGTCGGTGGCGGGGGGATCTTCGGGTTCGGTCATGCAGTGACGCGCGAGCGCCTGCCTGTCGGACGCGTCCTCATCATCGCCACGTGGAACTACCCCGTACAGTTGCTCGGCATTCAGCTGGTGCAGGCTGTCGTCGCGGGCAACGCCGTTGTTGTGAAGCCATCGGAGCGCGCGCCGCGTACGCAGGCGTTGCTTGTGGAACTCGCGCAGCAGGCTGCCGACGCGATTCCGTCGATGCGCGGTTCGATCGACGCGCGCGCGGCCACCCGCGAGGAGGGCCGACGCGTCCTCTGCGAAGAGCACTTCGACCATGTTGTCTTCACGGGATCAACCGCAGTCGGTCGCGCGATCGCAGAGGTGTGCGCGCCGCGGCTGATTCCGACCACGCTCGAACTCTCAGGTTCCGACACTGCCTTCGTACTGGCCGACGCAGATGCCCGCGCCGCAGCGCGCGCCGTCTTCATGGGCTTCACAGCGAACGCCGGGCAGACCTGCATGGCCCCGCGCCGCGCGCTTGTCATGCGCGAGGCGTACGCCGCGTTCTGCGACGAACTCGCGCGACTCGTGGCCGGGGCGAAGCGCGTGACGCTCGTCGACGCGGGTGCCGCCGAGGCTGCGCAGCGCGCTGCCAATGCCGCGATTTCCGCGGGCGGACGCTCGATCGCGGGTGCGCTTGAACCTGTCTCCGGCCGAACCATGCGCCCGGTCGCCGTGCTTGATTGCCCGAGCGACAACGATCTGTTTGCGGGCCGCCACTTCGGCCCCGCGCTCGCCGTGCGCGCCGTCGACTCGCTCGACGAAGCCTTCGCGCTGCACACGTCGGTCGGCCAGTATCTCGCAACAAGCATCTGGACGCGCCGCCCAAGCGTCGAAATCGCCGCGCGCGTCGAAGCGTGCGGCTCAAGCCTCGTCCACTTCAATTCGGTGCTGCTGCCGTCGGCGCACCCCGGCATTGTGATCACAGGAACCGGCGCAAGCGGCTGGGGCGGTTCGCGCGGCGAAACGGGCCTTGTGGCGCTGACACGCGAGGTGTTCGTGACGCGCACGTCGAGCCTGGTGTCGGCGCCGCTTGACGAACCAAGCGCGAAGATCCAGCAGTTCCTCTCGAAGTTCATCGCATGGCCGCAAGCGCCGAAGCCGGTCGAGCGAGCTCCGATCAACCAAGTACATCCAGCGAATACCACCGCGGCTCGGTCCGCATCAGAGAAAGTCCACGCATGAAGAAGCGCGTCATCGTCATCGGCGGAGGCCTCGCGGGCCTCGCGGCAGCAACCGAACTCACCACCCAGCTGAAGGGCGAAGGTGATGTCACCATCGTCGAGAAAAATCGCCATCTCGGCGGCAAGATGAATGTGCTCTCTGAGAAGGGCTACACCTTCGACATGGGGCCGACGATCATCACGATGCCGGAGATCGTGCGCGGCATCATCCGCCGCAG
Organism: Phycisphaerales bacterium; assembly: GCA_044352505.1. Classification (GTDB taxonomy): domain Bacteria; phylum Planctomycetota; class Phycisphaerae; order Phycisphaerales; family SM1A02; genus QWPT01. The sequence goes on along the minus strand of JBILDS010000096.1, from coordinate 7,445 downwards.
CGGTCGCCGCGTGGAGGACTATCTCGACCTCGTGCGCCTCGACCCACAGTGGCGCTGCTTCTACGAGGACGGCACGGTGCTCGATCTCCGCGACAACCCCGAGGATTTCGCGCGCGACCTCGACCGCCAGTTCCCCGCGATGAAGCCCGGAAAGGGCTACCTTGAGTTCCTCGCCTACGCGCGGCGCATGTATCGCCTGAGCGAGAAAGTGTTCTTCTACAAAGATCTCGGCGGTATCGGCGACATGATGCGCAAGCCGCCGACGGAGCCCGGGCTTCTCGGCGATGTGCTGCGCATGCGTATGCACTCGACGGTTGCGAAGACCCAGCACCGATCGATCCAGGAGCCGCATCTCCAGCAGCTTTCCGAGCACTTCATGCAGTACGTCGGGTCGAGCCCGTTCCTTGCGCCCGCGATCCTTTCGCTGATCGCAAGCGCGCAGGGCGACTACGGCTGCTGGTACGCGCAGGGCGGCACGCGCATGGTTGCGCGCGCGCTCGAGCGCGTGTTCCGCGAGCAGGGCGGCAACGCCGTGCTTGGAAATGGCGCCAAGCGCATCATGTGCGATGGCAACCGAGTGCGCGCCGTGCAACTCGATGATGGAACCATGCTTGAGGCCGACATCGTGGTGTCGAACTGCGATGTGCAGCGCACCTACACCGATCTCTTGGGTACGCCCGCCGCGAAGGCAGAGCAGGCGAAGATCGCGTCGAAGTACGAACCCGCGTGCTCGGGCGTGGTGCTCTACCTCGGCCTCGACCGCCGCTACGAGCACCTGCGCCACAACTGCTTCTTGTTCTCGAAGGACTCGCAGGCGGAGTTCGACGACATCTACAAGAAGGGCGACCCCGCACGCGATCCGACGCTCTACCTGTGTGTGCCGAGCGCGACCGACCGGACGCAGGCGCCTGAAGGCGGCGAGTCGCTCTACATCCTCGTTCATACCCCCTATCGGCGCGATCGCCACGACTGGGATTCGGAGGACGGCCTCTTCCCGAAGTACCGCCGCGTGATCCTCGACAAGCTGAAGCGTTTCGGTATGGAAGATATTGAGAAGCACATTGTGGTCGAGCGTCGCCTGACGCCTGCCGGCATCGACCGCATGTACAACGCAACTGGCGGCGCGATCTACGGACTCGCGTCACACGGGCGGCTGCACGGCGGATTCAAGCCGAAGAACACGAGCCCCGTTGCGGAAGGCCTCTATCTCGCGGGCGGAAGCGTGAATCCAGGCCCTGGCACGCCGATGGTGATGATGTCGGGCGTGACTGCGGCGTGGACCGCGTGCGATGATCTCGGCGTCGCAGTCGATCGCAGCGCGACGAGCGTGGGAAATGGCTCGAGCGTCGGCCGCGAGAAGCCCGCGCTTTCGTTGCTCTCGGGCGAGTGGACTTCTGACGCCAAGGGTGCGGAGGCGAAGACGTGGACCGAACCCGCGATGTCGCGCTGATTCCCGCAACGCCCTCGCCGCGCGTTCGCCGTGTCTTCGCGGCAATGGTGGCGAGCATGATGCGTCGGAAGTTCCACGCGGTGCGGCTCGCGCGCGGCTCGCGCGCGGCGCTTGCGCAAGTCGACTCAGGCGAGCGCCCCGCGCTCGTGGTGATGAACCACGTGTCGTGGTGGGATCCGATTCTCCTGATCGTCGCGTGGCGCGAGTTCTTCGCGTCGCGGCCGCCGTATGGACCGATCGATGGCAACGAACTCAAGCGTTTCGCGATCTTCAAGAAGGTTGGACTCTTCGGCGTCGATCCCGATGACCCGGCAACGCTTGAGGCGATGCGCACATATCTCGTGGCGGAGGCCGCGCACGCGCCGCGGCTTGCGCTCTGTGTGACGCCGCAGGGAAAGTTCGCCGACGTGCGCGACGAGATCGCGGTGCGCCCGGGTGCCGCCGCGATGGCGGCAGCGCTTCATGTCGACCGCGCTGTCGCGCTTGCGGTTGAGTACGGATTCTGGGTCGATCAGAAGCCCGAGGTGTTCGTACGCGCGGAGCCGATCGATTGTGCGGAAGGCGGCACGCTTGCGTGGCAGAAGCGCATTGTGACCGCGATGCGCGCGAACCAGGCTGCGCTTGCCGAACTCGTGCGTGCGCGCGAGGCGACCGCGTTCGAGCCGTTCGCGCCGTCGTTCGCACCGAAGGTGTCGGGTACGAATCCCGTCTACGACCTGTGGCTGCGCGTGACGGGCCGCTCGGGCGGCGAACTCGGCGAGGCGCGCGGGAAGCGGGGGGCGCATGACGCTCTCTGACGTCGCGCTTCTCCTTCAGAACCCGTGGCTGTGTGGCACTTCGCTTGCGGCGGCGGTGCAGCCGCTTCTGCTGAGCATGGTGAACATGCAGCGCTACCGCCGCGCGCCTCTTCTTGCAGAGATCGCTGCGGAAACGCGCCCGCTGCGCGTCGCTGTCTGCATTCCTGCGCGCAACGAGAAGTCGAACATCGAGGCGTGCGTGCGAAGCGTGCTCGCCTCGCAAGAGCTCGACGTGCGCGCCTACGTCTACGACGACGAATCGACCGACGGGACCGGCGAGATCGTGGCCCGACTTGCGGCCGAAGACGAGCGCGTGGTGATTGTGCCGCGGCGACCGCTTCCTGCAGGCTGGAACGGCAAGCAGCACGCGTGCTTTCGCATGGCGGAGCATGGCCTCGGCTACGACCCCGACGTCGAGTGGTTCCTCTTCACCGATGCCGACGTGCGCCTTGAGCCCGATGCGGTGGCACGCGCACTCGGCTTCGCGCTTCGCTCGAAGTCATCGCTTGTTTCAACCGTGCCGCGCGAGATCACGGGCACGATTGGCGAGATGCTGCTCGTACCGCTCATCCACTTCGTGTTGATGAGCTATCTCCCGATCGGCCGCATGCGCGCGACACTCGACCCCGCCGCGAGCGCCGCGTGCGGGCAATTCATCCTCGTCTCGCGCGCGGCCTATCGCGCGGCGGGCTCGGGCGCCGACTACGGCCACGCGGGCTTCAAGAGTTCGATGCATGACGGCGTCAAGTTTCCGCGCGCGGTGCGGCGCGCGGGGCTGCGCACCGATCTCTACGACGGAACCGAAAGTGTGTCGTGCCGCATGTACCGCGGCTTCGGTGAGACGTGGCGCGGATTTGCGAAGAACGCCTTCGAGGGTCTAGGCAGCGTTGGTCTTCTCGTATTTATCACGGTGTATCACGCGCTCGGACAGGTGCTGCCATGGTTTGTGGTGGCGCTTGCGGTGTTGGCGGCGGAGTGGTCGCTGGGCGCGTCGCTTGCTGTGGGTGCGATTGGCTGCGCGCTGCTCGGACGCACGCTTCTGGCCGTTCGCTTCCGTCAATCGTGGTGGAACGTGGCGCTGCACCTTCCCTCGATTCTGCTTCTCTCTGCAGTGCAATGGCGCAGTCTTTGGCTTGATCGAACCGGCCGCCGCAGCTGGAAGGGACGCGCAGCGAGCGGTGCTCCCGCTGTTTCTCGCTGATATTTTCTCAAACAGAACGCATCTCGTCGTCTGTTACCATCCGGCGCATGTCTCGAGGGGATTCCTCAGGTCTTGAAATTGTGAACGATTGGACGCCGGGCGCCCATCCGATTGCATTAGAGGTCGGCGCGCGCATTGTGGTTGGGCGATTGGGCGAGTGCGATGTGTGGCTTGATCACGCTGCGGTGTCACGGCGACATGCGGCGATCTCAATGACCGACGCGGGTGCGTTGGTCGAGGATCTCGGAAGCCGTCACGGCACGAAGTTGAACGGCCGTCCCGTTCGCGCGGGGCAGCCGGCACTCCTTGCGTCAGGTGACGTGATCCAGCTGGGGCCATGCCTCTTGCGCGTCCGTGCTGCAGCGTCGCGCGTGCGCACCGAAGCCGGAGATGCCGCACCCGAAGCCGTGCGCACGATTGTGTTTGGCACTCGAAGCGGAGCCGAGCAAGCGTTGCGGGTGCTGATTGATGTGGTGCGCGGGATTCCAACGAACGGCACAATCGAAGAAGCGGGTCACATGATGCTGGCTCGCCTGCTGGCGGTGACGGCACTTGAGCGTGCGCTGATGGTGCGCTTTGACGCGGCGCGCTCCGACGCCGACATTCTCGCGCAAGCTGGCCGCACCGGTGGGGCGGTGAGCCGCACCGTGCTTTCGTCGGCGACCGATCCACAACGAGTGGCGCATCTTTCACAGGCGATCGACATCCAAGCCGCAGCAAGTATTGCCGGCGCCGGAGTGCGAGAAGTGTTGTGTGCGCGCATTGTTGCGGAAGGGGAGGATCACCTTTATCTCTATCTCGACAGCGCCAATGCGCGGAGTTCGGTCGATTCTGCCATGGCGGAGTTCGTTGGTGCTGCGGCTCGGATCTGCGGGCTTGTGATAGAGAGTTTCGCACGACGCCGACTTGAGTCGCTGCGTCTTGATGTCGAGCGCGCGCACTTGGTCCAGCGTCGGCTGCTTCCTTCCGATGAAGGCTCGGATGGCTGTCTTCACTGGTGTTTGCGTTCACTTCCTGGCGCGGTGCTCGCTGGTGATTTCGCAGGCGTTGCGCCGCGCGGTGATGGATCGATGCTTGTGTGGATTGGCGATGTCGCAGGCAAGGGGCCGGCGGCTGCAATGCTCATGGCCACTGCGCAGGCATGGATTTCGGCGTCAGCCGCGCGCGCAGAGAGTCCGGCGGAGATCGCGTCTTCACTGAACGAGTTCCTCTTTCTCAAGAGTGATCCCGAAGAGTTTGCCACCGTTCTCATCGCCACGATTGATCGCGAGGGAGTCATTCGCGCGTGCGATGCGGGACACGGCATTGCGTTCTCGGTTCGCGGCGAGAATGTTGAACATCTTTCGATCGAGGGCGGACCGCCGCTCGGGCTCGTTCCATCGGTTGCGTACGGCATGACCACTGTTGGGTCTCTCAACGGCGCGCGATTTGTACTTGCAACAGACGGCGTCCATGAGCAACGGAACTTGAGTGGCTCCGTGTTTGACTTTGCGCGCATGACTGAAGCGCTCGCACGCAGCACGTCGTGTGCGGCGGATGTTGAGGGACTGATCGGTGCGCTCCACGGCTACGCGGGTGATCGATTTGATGACGATGTGACCGTACTCTCTATTGGATTCCAATGATCGAGTCGCGCTGAGCCTTTGTGATCAAAGAAGGGAGTTCCGTATGCACGCGTGGTCAAAGCTGCTTGCACTCTGCGCTGCGGTGGGCGTGGTTGGATGCGGAACGATGCATCCGCCTGCAAGCCTGTCACTCGGGCCACCCAAGCAGTTTCATACGGTGGCGATCGAGACCGGCAACCACGTGTTGGATGGTGATGGGCTGGCAACACCGGGCGCCGGACAGATGCAGTTTGATGCGGAAGCAATGGGCGTTTTCATGGCGGAGATTCTTTCCGCGAAGCGCGCCGGCGCCATGCGAGATGGCGGAGCGAAGCACCGAATTGAGTATGGCTACGCGATTGCTCCCGAGTATGAGCGGCGCGCTCGTGAGGTTGTTGCCGGTCGAAGGAAGAGCATGGATCTCCGCGGGACGTGCGTGATTGTGCCCGGAATCTTGGGACGCGACTCTGCGTCACACATTGTTGATCCGCTGGCCGAGGCAGGGTGGGCGGTGGTGGTGGTGTGGCCGCCACTCGTAGACCGCGCGAATGAGTCGATGCGTGCGTCGCGCGGGCGGTCGCCACGCGAGCGTGGAGCGGCGTTGGGTTCCGTCGTACAGACCGCGATTCAAGACTCCGCATCTGTTGCGCAGTTTCAGCTTGTTGCGCTCCAAATGCGCTTCCGTGAACTGCGTGGGAAGCCCGTGCTGTTGATCGGCGAGAGCATGGGCGCGATCGCAGGAGTTGGTGTCGCGGCGACCGGCGCTGTTCCGTATGACGCAGCGTTGTTCATTGCGGGAGGAGGCGGTTTTCTCGAGGTCGCAGAGGCGACATCGCTGCGCGGGTTGCTGTTCGGCGGTGTTCCGCTTGAGGATGACGAGTTCGCGCACGCATTTCGTGAGGCGTGTGCGCTGGACCCGTTGCGAGCGGCTGAGGAACTTCGAGGTGGTCCAGTCGTGGTTGTGACGGCGGCGAATGACGGAATCGTTCCCACGGTCACGCAGGAGGCGTTGTGGAACGCGCTCGGCTGTCCACCGCGATTTGTGTGGGATGGTGGGCATCTTGACTTGTTTGGAGTTGGGCGTTCATCGCTTGTCGAAGTTGCGCGCCAGGTTTCGGAGATGGTCGGCGAGCGCAGTCGCGCCGCTGAGGTGCTGTTCCGGATGGAAGTTGGGAGCGGCGGAGGCGACTCGCAGAGCAGCCAGAGCGAGACTGAGTGAGTCGCGCGGGAAGTTTCCTACACTCGTGCGGTGCAAACTGTTGGCGGAACAGCCTCAACGCCCAACGCGGGTTCGCGCGCACCGAGTGCGTACACCGGGCACGCGAGCGCGTTGGCGCAGGCGTGGTTCGCGACGCGCGGATGGACTCCGCATGCGTTTCAGCTTGATGCGTGGGAGCGATTTGCGCGCGGCGAGAGCGGGCTCTTGCACGTGCCGACGGGAAGCGGAAAGACGTATGCGGCATATCTCGGTGCGCTTGAGGAACTTGCGCGCGAGTCGGTCGACGGGCTTGCGGTGGTGTATGTAACGCCGCTTCGTGCGGTGGCGCGCGACATTGAACTTGCGCTGCGGCTGCCGGTTCAGGAGCTCGGGCTCGCGGTGACGGTTGGCTCGCGCACGGGCGACACCGCTGCGAGCGAGCGCGCGCGGCAGCGGGAGAAGCTGCCGAATGTGCTCGTGACGACGCCCGAGTCGCTGACGTTACTCTTGGCGAATGAGCGTGCACGCGAGTTGCTGCGTGGCGTGCGCGCGGTCGTCGTCGATGAATGGCACGAGCTGATGGCGTCGAAGCGCGGCGTGCAGGTCGAACTGGCGCTCGCGCGGTTGCGCGCGTTCGCGCCCGCGCTGCGTGTGTGGGGGTTGTCTGCAACATTGCGCAATGTCGACGAGGCGGCGCATGCGCTTGTGGGCGTGGGGCGCGCGGCGTCGGTCGTGCACGCTGCGATACCGCGCGAGATCGCGGTCGCGGGGCTCTTGCCCGATTCGGTCGAGCGCTTTCCGTGGGCGGGGCATCTTGGGCTCACGATGCTGAAGCCGCTCGTTGCGTGGCTTGACCCTACGAAGCCTACGCTTGTATTCACGAACACGCGTTCGCAGGCGGAGCGCTGGTTTGCCGCGATTTCGTGGGAGAAACCGGAGTGGCGCGAGGTGCTGGCACTGCACCACGGCTCGATCGAGCGCGAGCAGCGCGAGGAGATCGAGGGGGGGCTGAAGGACGGGCGGCTGCGCATCGTGGTGGCGACCTCGAGCCTTGATCTTGGCGTCGACTTCTCGCCGGTCGAGCGCGTGGTGCAGGTTGGGTCGCCGAAGGGAATCGCGCGGTTGATCCAGCGCGCTGGGCGCTCGGGGCACCGGCCGGGCGCGCGGTGCGAGGTCTTGTGCGTGCCGACGCACG
>JBILDS010000295.1:0-3276 GCA_044352505.1 Phycisphaerales bacterium | reverse complement strand
CTGCGCGAACCGCGCGACTTGAGGCGGCCTCCACGTTCACGGCGCAACAAGGCTGCGCTGCTGCGATGCTTGCACATACAGCGGACGATCGCGCGGAGTCGCTCCTCATGGGTTTGTCCAAGGGGCTTGGAGTCTCTGCCGCAACACGTTTGCCAGCACGACGTGAGTTGATCGATTTCGGGCGCCTTGTGCTGGTGCGACCCCTTCTTGGTGTCACGCGCAGTAGATTGCGAGAGTTCCTCGATACGCTCGAAGTGCAGTGGCACGAGGATCCTTCTAACACCATGTTTGAACGCGGTGCGTTACGCGCCGAACCCGCCGTGGCGCGACTCGTCGAGCAGATTGCGCAAGGTGCGAGCCGCCTGAGCGACGAAGTTTCGGAATTGTCGCAGGTTTGTGACGAACGGCGTGCGAGCGAACTTGGTCAAGCCCCAATCTCGATCGCGCGAGATGCGCTCGACGCGCTGCCACGCGGCGTGCTACGGGCTGCGTTGAAGTCGCTTGTCTTTGATGCGGGTGCGCATGTTCCAGCAAAGACGCTCGATCATGCGATCGATCACATCGCGACACGCGATCGCTCGCCCCTTCGGCTTGGGTGTTCGGATGGACGCGAACTCGTGGTCGACACGCGCGGGGCGCGTGTGTTGCTACTTCGGCAAACAGTCGCCACCGAAACGATCCGCAACACAGGTGACAATTCCGGCGTCGATCTTCAGCACCATCGGTGACGCCACAAGCCAGTTTGGCCCTTGCGGAAGCGAGAGCTCTGTGCAATCGAGGCACTCGATTGGCCGGGGAGCTTCCTGCGCCGCACTGACCGCGCCATCTGCAAGGGGGATTGAAATCGCAATGACAACTTCCGGCCGCGGAATTGCGAAGTTGTCGAGAAACAGCCCGTAGCACGATTCACACGAGGGGTTGTACACCACGATGTACGCGCCGGCGGGGGCGTTCTCGATCGAGCAAAGGTCAGCAAGTTCCGGCATATGCCGTCCAAGCACGCTCTCAGCAATCGGCTTATTCTCGTACGGGCGCATCTCGAGATTGATCGTCACAACACTCGGCGCCGAGGCCGATCCACTCGATGCGCTCGGTACTCCGGTCTGTACAGGTCGCGTTCCCGTGAATGTCAGATTCGCGGAGAGATGCGCGGCGGTGGTTGCAGCGGCAATGGCACCCAGCAGGCTCCATGCGGGCGAGAGACCGCGGCGACTCACTGTGCCAGCAGGGTTGACCTGCGCGCGCCACGTGAGCCAAAGCAGCGTTCCAAAGAGGACAAGCGCTCCAGCGGCGGGAAGAAGTCCGCCTTCGCGCACGGCCCTAGAAAGCCCCGCAAGCGCCACGAATGCACCCGTTCCGCATGCAAGAAAAGAGATGAATCGGTTGCCTACGAGTAGGACGGCGGCCGCAACCGCAAACTCCGCGGCAACCAACAACCGTGCCGCGATGGCGAGGTCGTACCCGAACACCCAACGCAGCACTTCGCGCGCAGCGGCGGGCGTTGACTCAGGCCCTTGGCGGAGATGCCACAACGCCAAACCCGCGAACGCAAGCGCGACAAGTGTTGAAGAGAAACGGGGATGTCGGTGCCACGGCATCGGTTGCAGCGCTCAGTTTGGGAACTTGAGGCATGCTTCAAGCGATGCCATGTCGTCGACGTTGTCCACCACGCACTCGACGACTCCGTCTTGAAGCGCGATCACAATGGGCGTGCCCACAATGTAGTTGGGGCCCTTCACGAGTGACAACTTCACGCACTCGTCGCACGGGTTCTCCATGAGGTTGTTTGGATCCGCATCTGGAATCGCGATGGTTGCCGTGCGCACCGGCAACTTGCCGGTGAAGTAGCTCATGAGCAGTGTGTGGCAGTGATCGCAATCTTCGCGGTAGTAGACGAGGATCCAACGGCCCGTCAGGAACTCGGCCGGAACACTTCCAGCAATCAGCCGCGCGAAGGGGATCTCAGCAAACTTCTGACCGACCATCTTCGGGAACTCAGGCAGGTAGGTTCGCTCGATCTTCTCCGGAAGTCCCGGCCATGCAGTCTTCGCTGGCAGCGGCACCGACTGTGGAACCGAAGGTGGCGTGACTGCGGCGGGTTCAGCGACGATGGGCGAAAGCACCGACGCCAGTTCCTCGGCGTTGTCCACGTCGGTGCACACCGCAACAACGACGCCATTTTTCAGCCGGATTGCGCAGGGTGTCTGCAGGAGATATTCCGGCGACTTGCCAGTTTCGCCGGGAGGGAGTCGATACACCGAGCGCTCAACGCAACCGACGCAATCCATGCGCAACTTGGTGCCGGTTGAGTCGTTGATCGAAACCTTCAGTACCCGTTCGGTGCGAGGCTCTGAGAAGTGGTCGAAGTAGAACTCTTGGCAGCGGTCACAATCGGGCCGGGAGAAAGTGACAATCCAATCACCCTTCTCAAGATCGTCCGGCATCGGTCGCTCGATGGCGAGCGCCAACTTCTGATCGCGGAACGGCTTTCCGACCCATTCCTTGAACTTCGGGAAATAGATGCGCTCATACTTCGCCGGCGCAGGTGGCCACGGACTTCCGATTCCGTCGACTGGAGCTGGGGCCGGAGCTGGGGCTGCTGTTGCGTCTGCTGGCGTTGAGGGTGACAACGCGCTCGGGCCATCCTGGGCTTCGGCGGTCTTGGGCTCTTCCGACGGCTGGGTGGAGGGCGGCACAACAACCGTGACCTGCGGCTCTGGCGCAAAGATCGCCACCGCGGCGCCAACGACGGCCGCGGGAATCAACGCAACGATCGAACCACGTCGATTCTTCGGAACCAAGAAGAGAGCTGACGCGAGGAGAATCGCATCGACGGCGAGCATGACTGTCGCTGGCAGACCCTTTTCGCCAAAGCATCCGCAACTTCCCGTCATCGCCTTCACCCAGCCGTCTTTGAATCCGGTCTCGACAATGGCGTAGAGAAGAATCGCGCAGAACAGGCTCATGGTGAGCGTGGCAAGGAGCCGCGCGTATCGCGTCGAGAGAAGTATTGCGAGCGCAAGGAAGACCTCGACGCCGACGATCGCTCGCAACGCGCTGTCGAGGAACGCAGCCGCGTCGCCCGGAAGTGACGTCGCGACCTTGGTAAGCGTCTTGAGAATGGGCGACGGAAGGAGTTGCGGATTGAGTTCAATCGCCTTCACAATGGCCCCGTACCCGAGCCACGCCGGCACGCCACCGTGCAGGAGGGCAAGTCCTGCCCAGTTCGGCGCAGACGCCGGAGCAGGCGTCGGGATAGGCGATTCAGCTTTGGTG
>JBILDS010000095.1:0-11450 GCA_044352505.1 Phycisphaerales bacterium | reverse complement strand
CGGGCCGTGGACGATGAGCTTGCCGATCATCGAGTCGTAGTTCGGCGGGATGCGGTAGCCCGTGCGCGCGTGGCTGTCGAGGCGCACGCCGAGGCCGCCCGGCGGCACGAAGGTCTCGATGAGGCCGGCCTGCGGCATGAAGCCGCGGTCCGGGTCCTCTGCGTTGATGCGGCACTCGATCGCGTGGCCGGTCACCTTGATGTCCGACTGCTTGACGGAGAGCGGCTTGCCAGACGCGACCATGATCTGCTCGCGCACGATGTCGATGCCCGTGATCATCTCGGTGACCGGGTGCTCGACCTGCACGCGCGTGTTCACCTCGAGCATGTAGAAGTTCTGCTTCGCGTCCATCAGGAACTCGACGGTCGCGGCGCCCGAATACTTCGCGCTTGCGATGAGCGAGGCCGCGCTTTCGCAGACCCTCTTGCGCTTCTCGGGGTCGACGCCGGGGCTCGGCGCCTCTTCGATCAGCTTCTGGTGGCGGCGCTGGCTCGAGCAGTCGCGCTCGAAGAGATGCACGGCGTTTCCGTGCTTGTCGCCGATGGTCTGCACCTCGAAGTGGCGCGCATGCTCGAGGAACTTCTCGATGTAGACGCTGCCGTTTCCGAACGCGGCGGTCGCCTCCTGGCGCGCGCTTTCGATACCCGCGCGCAGCTGCGCCTCGTCGCGGGCGACGCGCATGCCGCGGCCACCGCCGCCTGCAGCGGCCTTCACGATCACGGGGTAGCCGATCTCGCCGGCGACCTTGACGGCCTCTTCGATGTCCTCGATCGCGTCTTCGGTACCCGGGAAGACGGGCGTGCCGACCTTGCGGGCCATCTTCTTGCAGCTCACCTTGTCGCCGAGCAGCGCCATCGCCTCGGGCGACGGGCCGATGAACTCGAAGCCGCTGTCACGACAGACCTCGGCAAAATGAGCGTTCTCGGAGAGGAAGCCGTAGCCGGGATGCACGGCGTCGGCGCGCGACACTTCCGCCGCGGCGATGATGCGGTCGATGCGCAGATAGCTCTGCGGGCTCGGGCCCGGCCCGATGCAGACGGTCTGATCCGCGTGCTCGAGCCACGGGCCGTCCTTGTCGGCGGTTGAGTAAACACATACGGTCTCGATGCCGAGACTCTTGGCGGCGCGGATGACGCGCAGCGCGATCTCGCCGCGATTCGCAATCAGGATTCGCTTGAACATGTTGCTTCCGAGGGGAAGAGGGCGCGATCAGTTCGGACGGATGCGGAACAGCGGCTGCCCGAACTCGACAGGCTGACCACTCTTCACGAGGACTTCCTCAACAGTGCCGGAGGTTTCGGCCTTGATCTCGTTGAAGATCTTCATGGCCTCGATCAAGCAGACTGTGGTGTCGGGGCCGACCTTGCTGCCGACCGTCACGAATGGCGCCTTGTCGGGCCCCGGGGTCGCGTAGAACGTGCCCACCATCGGGCTCTCGATCGCGGGGAGAACTTCCTTGGCCGGGGTTGCGGCAGCCGCGGCGGCGGCTGCGGGCGCGGTCGATTGCGGCGCGACTGAGGGCGCGGGCATGGCAACGGGAGCCGCGTACACCTGCGGCACGGCGTGTATCCCGGGGCGCTTCACCGTCACCGTCTCTTGCTCGTCGCGAATGTCGAGCTCGGTCAGGTCGTTTTCGACCATGAGACGGACGAGTTCCTTCAACTTGCGAATGTCGATCATGTGTGGGTTGCTCTGGCGGCGCGAATCGAGCGAGTGACCATCGAGCCACTGCCCCGCGCGGGCGGGGAGCATAGCAGGATTCCCTCCTGCCAAGGCCACCCCTTTGTCACCCGAAGCCCCAGCATTCGCGAGAAAGGCGACGGTATCGAACGAGTTCGCTCCCGATCGACGCAGATGGCGTTTCGGAACCTCGCTGGCGTTGTCGTGAACCGATCGCGAATCAAGCCGCGGGCTCGGTCAGAATCCGACTCGTCGGGCGGCGTCGGGCGGGACTCCCCGCGGGCTTCCGAGAATCTCGGCCAAGAGGAACGCTTCACGAAGGCGGCTGGGACTCCGGAACATGGCGCGAATGGACTCGGTCGCGATGCCGCTTGCCTCTTGCCGCTGCGTTGCAGCAGTTGCACCAGCGGTTCCAGACTTGCCCCCGACCTTGCGCTCTGCCGCACGTACCCGCTCAAGCGACTCTTGAACCCGGCGGCGGCTTTGGAGCGCTGCGAACTCCTCGCGCTCCTCTCCACCCGACCGAGATCGAGCGCTTGACTGCAGCGGTTTGAGGTGCGAAGCCGCAGCGCGCTGCGCACCGGTGCGGGTGGCCTGCTGTGCGCGGGCTTGCGCCTGTTGGGCGCGAGCTTGCTGCGCGCGAGCCTGCGCCTGCTGCGCACGAGCTTGCGCGTCCGCGCGAGCGCGCTGCGCCGCCTCGGCACGCGCACGCGCCACAGCGTCTGCCTCCGCACGTGTGCGGGCTTGGACTGCCGCCGCCGCACTGCGCGCATCTGGAGCCGGAGGCGGCGGAACCACCTGCCCACGCGCACCAGGAACTGTTGGTGGAGTCGATGGACGCGCCACAACCCGCTGACCCTGCGCCGAGCCCGCTGCGCCGGATCGACCAGTTGCACCCGATGCTGGCCGCGCAGGCGACACGACTCGAGAAGGCGTGTTGCCCGCGGCGCCGCTGCGATTTGCAAGATCGCGCTTCTCCTGCGCCTTCTTTGCGATGGTCGCAATGACGGCCTGCAGAATGACGAGGGCGATGACCCAGAGGATTCCAGTCACGGCGAAAGTGTACCGCGCGAAGCGACTTCACGGCAGGTGCCTGGCACGTGCCTGGCACCTGCACGGCACGTGCCTGGCACCCGCTCGACTCAATTGGTGAGCCGCGGAGCAATCCAACCGTCGGCGGGCTCCATCGGATGCCCATATGCCTCGGACAACTCGCTTGGCGTGAGCACCGCCCACGCAGGTCCAGCCGCACGCACGCGCCCATGGGCAAGCACCACCGCATGCGTTGCAAACGCCCGCGCGAGTCCTGCGTCGTGCAACGTCACAAGGACGCCACCAGACGACGCTCGCCGACGCAGCACCTCCACCAATCGCGCGACCTCGCCTGGATCGACGCCCGCAAGAGGTTCGTCCAAGAGCAGCACCGATCCCTCATCAACCTGCGCCAACGCTCGTGCCACCGCAATGCGCTGACGTTCGCCACCCGAAAGCTGATGACAGAGAACGTCGGCGCGCGCTGACATTCCGACATCCGCGAGCGCCGCTTCGACGCGCGCCGCGGACGCCCCCGCCACGAAGCGCCCGAGCGCGACCACCTCGCGTGCGGTGAACGGCGCAGAAACCTCGCTGCGCTGCGGCACAAACGCCATCGCCTGCGCGCGCGTTCGCGGCGAGAGCCGCTCAAGCGGAAGCCCCAACACCTCGACACTTCCACGCGTCGGACGAAGAAGTCCTGCCAACGCGCGAAGAAGTGTGCTCTTGCCGCACGCATTTCGCCCAACAATCGCAACGATCGCGCCCTGCGGCACCTCGATTGACACATCGGTGAGCGCCACCACGTCGCCGAAGCGTACCTCGAGTGCGTGGGCAGCCATCACGCGTTCCATCGCGCCCTCCGCAAGAGCCAAAGGAACGCGGGGCCGCCGGCGAGTGCCGTGACCACACCGATCGCCAATCGACCGGTTCCTACGTCGATGAACTGTCGAACGCAATCGGCGGCAACGAGCAGCGTCGCACCAGCCGCTGCACTCGCTGGCACAAGCGCTCGATGCGTGGCGCCTGCAAGCCGACGCGCTGCATGGGGCGCGATGAGTCCGACGAATCCAATCGGCCCCGCGTAGGCAACAGCCATTGCAGCCAGCACACCGCCCACCAAGAACAACTCCCGTCGCAGCGCCAGAACGTCGAGCCCCGACGTGCGCGCTTCATCCTCCGAAAGACACGCCACGTCGAGGGCGCGCGCACGAAAGAGAAGGAACGCTCCTCCTCCCACAACAGCCGTCAACAACACAGCGAGCGAACCAGATCGCGGCATCTCGGGGAGGCGCCCCGCCATCCACGACATGAGGTCGCCTCGGAGACCATGGGGAACCATCTGCTGTAACAGCATCGTGGCCGATGCAAAGATCGCGCCAACGATCACGCCCGCAAGCACGAGCCGCGTGGGGTCGTGGCCATCGGAAGAACGCCCAAGCCAAAGCACAAGTCCAAGCGTGAGTCCAGCGCCAATCACGGCGCCCCCTGCTTCGCCACCGAAATCACCCGCTGGAATCGCAAAGAGATAGGCGACCACAAGGACAACGCTTACGCCGAACCCCGCACCCCCAGAAACTCCAAGAACAAACGGCTCCGCCAGCGGGTTTCGAAGAAGAACCTGAAGCGCGAGTCCTGCAAGCCCGAGCGCGGCGCCGACAAGACTCGCGCCGAGTACTGCATCGGCGCGAAGTTTGAAAATGTCACTCGCAGGTACGCCAAACGACATCCGGATCGCGTCGCCCTCTGCCGCAGGCCCGGTCAACACCCGAATCACCGCTGCAATCGCAAGCAGCGCAAGAATGATCGCAAACCCACCCCTCCTCACTGCGCAGCCTCAGCCAGCCGCACAAGTTCGGGGCGCTTGGCCACAGCCACGAGACTCGGCGAGAGCAGACCGGGAATTGCGTCAACCGCGATCTTCGGACGTGCGTCATTTCGCCACGGAATTCGACGAAGGTGCTCCTCAATACGTCGCGCACCTGTTGCGGTTTCTGCAAGACCGATCACAGTTGATGGCGCCAGCGCCAGCACCATTTCCGCCGAGAGTTCGACGTATCCGGTGCGCTCCACCATGTTCCCGAGGTCAGCGCCACCGAGAAGTTCGTCGAGGTACGTCTCGCGCCCCACCGCAAGGAAGGGATCTGCGGAAACAACAAGCAGCACGCGTCGCGCCCCCTCGCTCGGTCGCGCGCCAGGCGCAATCGAAGCCTTCGCGTCTCCAAGTGCACGCTCAAGCGCGGTGCCGCCAATGTTGGGCGTCACCCCGAACGCAGCAGCGATGTCGTCGACAAGCGTTGACACATCAGAGAGCGACTCAAGTCGACGTGCAACGAGTGTGATCGAATGCTTCTCGCAATAGTCGCGCAGCGACGGATCAACACCCGCGAGGGGCGGCTGTACGAAGAGAACATCTGGCGCAGAAAGCGCGAGACGCTCCGTGTCGAAGTTGCGAAGATCCCCCACCACCGGAAGCGACGCATCAACGCTGCGACAATACGGACTGCGACCAACAACGTGCGCCGCGAGTCCGAGCGCAGCAAGCGAGTCGGTGATTGCAGGACTCATCGAAGCAATGCGTGGCGATGGCGCAGCGACCGCAACCTGCGGCTTGCGGGTGGACGGCTCGTGCTGGGTTTCGTCGGCGATGGCCGTCGGCGAGTCGGCTCGCCCGGGCAACGACTGCGACTGCGCGTCGGGCGCCGCAACATCGCCGGGCGTCGTCGCCGGTGCTGTCGCTGGTGATGTCGCAGGCGTTGTCTCCGGCACTGCCTCTGGCGTCGTCCCCTGCTTGTTCAGCGGCGAATCCGGGGCAAACACAAACCACACCATCACGAGTCCAACGGAGAGCCCGATGAAACGTTGGAGTAGCGGCACCGGCAGCGCGGGGCCTTCATCTGATCGTGACTTCATCCTGCCGAAGAACATGCCCTTGCTGCCTCCTCGAATGCTGCGGGAAACCTCCCGCGCTCGGTCTTACTCGCCTCACAACACGTTCATCATCCACCGCGCACCAGCACCACACCGAGGGTGATGAGCGCAACCACGACTGCAGCGATTGCAACACGCTCAATGCGATACGTTCGTCGTGCCGACGCCTCAAACTCGCGCACCGTAGCGTCAACGCGATCGGTCGCCGACGCAAGGCGCGTGGCCGCATCCTCGAGCGCCTTCATCCTCGGCTCAAGCGCAGCAAGCGCGCGCCCTTGGCGATCAAGTTCGGATCGCGTGAGACCAATCACCTCAGTCTGCGCACGCATCTGTTGCTCCATCGCGTGGAGCCGATCATCCACAGAATCAAGCCGCTCGACCGCTTGTGTCATGGTGCGTCCGAGCGATTGGACGAACTGCTCCAACTGCGCCCGCATCTCGGGCATTGCCTCGACGCGCGCAGAGAGTCGAGAGAGCTCGTCGCGTGCGGCCACAAGCGTTGCCTCACACTCCTCGCGTGTCTCGGTCGCCAGCGCGCGCACTTCATCCAACGTCGCGCGAGCATCCCGTGCGCTTTCACCCGCGCGCACCACGGCATCAACTTCCGCGCTTGACGCGGCACCGGCGAGGCTGCGGAGAAATGACTGGAATCCCATAGTTGGTGCGACGAAACGGTGCGAGTGACCACTGTAGCACGCCCGCTCAACCCACCAATTGGGTCTGCACAAGCCTTCGGTACAGCCCACAGCGCTCAATCAGCTCTGCGTGCGGCCCCGCGTCGAGTACCGCGCCATCGTCCATCACAACAATTCGGTCTGCGGAGCGCACGGTTGAGAGTCGATGCGCAATGGCAATCACGGTGCGGTTGGCGCGGAATGCGTCAATTGCCTCAGAGATCTGCGCCTCACTCTCCGCATCGATCTGGCTGGTGGCTTCATCGAGAATCAGCACCGAAGGATCGCGCAACAGCGCGCGCGCGATCGCAAGCCTCTGGCGCTGCCCGCCCGACAGCCCGCTCCCCCCCTCCCCGAGCACCGTCTCGACCCCCTGAGGAAGGCGCTCGATGAAGTCTTGCGCATGCGCAAGTTGGAGCGCTGACGTCACCGCAGCGTCTGAAACATCATCGAGGCCGAGCGCGACATTCTCGCGAATCGACGCGCGCAACAGAAGCGGCTCTTGCGGCACGACGCCGATCTGTCGACGCAGCGACGACAGCGAGATGCCACGCACATCGGCTCCATCGATTCGAACCGAACCCTCACTTGGATCGAAGAGGCGCATAAGAAGACTCGCAAGCGTCGTCTTCCCACAGCCGTTCGGCCCAACGATTGCAATGAACTCACCATGCGCAATCCGCAGATCGACGCCGCGCAGCGCATCGCGATCGGCGCCTTCGTAGCGGAATCGAACACCCTCAAACTCGATCGACGCGTGATGCCTTGGAAGCGTGGGGAGTTCGCGCTCGCGCACGCCCTCTGCGGGAATCGTGACAATTTCGAGAATGCGCTCGGCCGGTGCCGACGCGGCCTGAATGTCGTTGAGAAGACCCGTGAGCGGCTTCAAACTTCCGCCCGCAACGCCAAGCGACGCAAGCGCCATCAAGAAGTCATCGAACTTCATGCGCCCTGCAAGAATCTGCGACGCGGCGAGGAACGCAAGCGCCATGATGACTGCAATCGCCATCGCTTCAATAAGCGGCGCCGAGATGGCACGCGCCAGTCGCACGCGTCGATCTTCGCGAATCACGCTGCGATTTGCCACAGAGAAACGCTTCCGCGCCACGCGCTCCGCGCTTGCGGTCTTGATGCCGCGCAGCCCCTGCATGGCCTCGTTCGATGCGCGCAGGAGATCTTCGTAGGCCCTCAGTGTGTTGCGGCTTCCGCGCACAATGCGCTTCCCGAACTTGCGAAGCACCACACCGATCAGCGGCGCCACCACGACTGCAACAACTGTCAGCCGCCAGTCAAACCACACCGCTGCCGCGAATGCCGCGGCGCCCTTCGTCACCTGTGCAAGCGTCTTACTGGTGAGCGCAGAGAATCCTCGCTCCAACTCTGTGGTGTCGCGAATGATTCGCGACACCACCTCTGATGGACCGCGCCGAAGCACGGTAGAAAGCGGCAATCGCAGCGCGTGTCGAAACGCCTCGAGTCGAATCTCGCTGACCGTTGCAATCGAGAGCGTGAGCGAGCAGTATTGATGGAGGAAGTTCGCGCATGCGCCAAAGACTGTGAGGAGGAGCAGCGCCCCGAGAATGACACCAACGCCCGCCAGTCGATCGGTTGGAAGCCAGGACGTCAGCGCGTCGGGCACGAATTGGGCAATCGCGGGGTTCCGCGCCAACGCGTCCGCGGTGATGGTGGCGAGGTTGACATTCGGGTCGGTCCCGAGAATGAGTTCGAGTACCCAACCAACCGAGATGAGCCCCGACGCGAGACCGCCGGCCGAGACCAACGAACAAACGATCGTGCCGATCGCGAGTCGTCGGCGCCGAAGCATTCGTCGCGCGAAGTGCCAGAACGCAGAATTCCTCATCCGCCGCCATTCTGACGGGAAACCTGCCCACGGAGCAAGTCGAGCGCCGTCCAAAATCCGGGCCAACTCTTGGCCACAACATCGGGTTGATCGATCGTCACGCCTCCACGCGCCGCTCCGAGCACGGCAAACGCCATGGCAATGCGATGATCCGCGGTCGCCGCAATCGTCGCACGGGTCAACATCGGTGGCAGCGGATGCACCAGCGCCCAATCGTCGCCAGTCTCCACGCGTCCTCCGAGCGCACGAAGACCTGCGGCAACGGTGGCAATTCGATCAGACTCTTTCACGCGAAGTGTTGCGAGTCCCGTGAATCGGCTCGGGCTGTCCGCGCACGCGGCAACCACCATCGCCATCACAGCCGCGTCAGGTGCGCGCGCGTAATCGGCGTCGTGGGCGCGAAGAGATCCCCGCGAAGATCCCGTCGACGATCCACCTCCACGAACAAACACAGATGGATTCCCGCTGAAATCACTCGACTCTTCAACAACGGCTCCACGCAACGCCAAATCGTCGAGGAACCACGAGTCGGGCTGGAGCGACCGTCGCGTGCAACCAAGAAGTTCGACTTCGCCACCAAGAATTGCAGCCAACGCCGCCGGATACACCGCGCTCGACGCATCGGGCTCGATCGCGATCCTTGCGGATCCAACACGCTGTCGAGCAATGCGAATCCTGCGCAAGCCAATACCCGGCGCAGCGCGGTCGAGTGCCACAGGCGCATACTCACTCGACGCCTCAACACCGTGTGCAGCCAATGCGGCCAGCGAAAGTGCAAGGTAACTCGCACTCGTGGGCTCCTCGGTGAACCGCAGGTCGATTCCCTGTCGCGTCCACGGCGCAATGAGCATCAATGCTGAGATGAACTGGCTCGACGCCGTGCGCCCAACTTCAATCGGGCCGCCGTCGAGCAACTCCCCCGCCCGCCCTCCGCAAATGCGCACAGGCAACGCCCGCGGAACGCGCGGAAACTCGGCGCGGGCGCCAATCGCGCGCAAAAGGTCGACGCCTTCATCGATCGGCCGCTCACGCATGCGGGCGCTTCCGTCGATCTCCGTCGGCTCTGCGCAGAGCGCAGCCACCGCCAGCATGAATCGCGTCGGGGTGCCGCCGTCGCCGAGATCAACTCGTTCGGCTGCGCGCGGATGCCCCGCCACGCCATGCACCCGCACCGAGGTTGCTCCAATCTCGTCTGACCACTCGAAGCGTGCGCCCATCAACGTGAGCGCAGCCGCGAGCCGATCGCAATCCTCTGAGCGCAGCACGCCGTCGAGTTGCGTCACCCCATCCGCAAGCGCTGCAATCACGAGATGACGATTCGTCAGACTCTTTGATCCGGGCACACGAATACGAGCGCGCAACGTCGCGCCCGCATCAAGCTCGATGCGCGTCACCTCACGCGGCCCGCCGTCGCTCAAGACGGCTCCCGCCGAAACACTGCGACGACGTCTTCCACGGGAATCACAAAGAGGCGATTGTCGCCCTCAAAGTCGACCGGGATTGCGTGCTTCGGGTTGAAAAGTACGCGATCGTACTGTCGAATCGGATAGTTCTCGTCGCGCTCGACCTCTGCGCTCACGGTCACCACGCGCCCAGTGAGCGTTGGAATCTCGATCTTGTCGGGAAGATGCAGGCCGACCTTCGTGATCTTCTTGTCCTCATCCTTCCGGATGAGCACGCGCTTCCCGATCGGTTCGACAACCTCCATCGGAGCCTTCTTCTGCGTTCGGTCGCCTGCGTCCTTCATAGCGCGATCATACCCGCGCATCGCACCGATCCGCTACCTTCTCCGCATGCGCGCGCAGCTCGACGCTCTCATTCGCGACGTTCCCGACTTCCCAAAGCCGGGCATTGTCTTCAAAGACGTCACGCCGCTCTTGGCGAACCCGGCCGGCCTGGCGCTTGCGGTCGAACTCATGGCCAATCCGTTCCGAGGCGCGGGCGTCGACGTGGTTGTTGGGCCGGAAAGTCGCGGCTTTATCTTTGGAACTGCCGTCGCAACCGCGCTGAGTGCTGGCTTCGTACCAGTGCGCAAGCCAGGCAAACTGCCGTACAAGACGCGGTCGATTGAGTACGCACTTGAGTACGGAACCGATCAACTGCACATTCACGTTGACGCGGTGCAACCTGGCATGCGCGTGCTGCTCGTAGATGACCTCCTTGCAACCGGCGGAACGCTTGCGGCCAGCGCGAAGTTGATCGGCGAAGGCGGCCTCGGCGCGACGATACTCGGCGCGAGCGTGTTGATTGAGTTGGAGTTTCTCGCGGGTCGCGCCAACCTCGGCGGCATGCGCGTCGAGAGCCTGATGCGCTACTGAGCGTCGGCCGGAGCAGAAGGCGCGGGCGGAGGCGTCGGTTCATCTCCATAAGGCGTCTCTGCGCGGTTGTATCCGCCGCGCGGATCGATGATCTGCGGGGGCGTATCAATGCCAGATCGTCCGCGATTCAGAACCACAAGCAGCGTGGCAAGCGAGCCGAGAATCAACAGCGTCAGCGTCGCAATCGCGATGATCTTTCCCGCGCTGGAAGATCTGTTCTCGGGCGAATACTCCGGGCGAGCGTCGGCGTGCATGTGAAGAGCGTATCAGCGTGGGCGCAGGTGGGGTTGAGCGAAACGCAGCGTCGGGACTATGATCGCGCCATGACCACTCTCAGCCACTCCGCCACGAACTCGACCGCGACCGACCCACTGCAGCTGATCGATGTCGACCATGTGCGGTTCTATGTCGGCAACGCCAAGCAGGCCGCGTTCTTCTACGCGAGCGCGTTCGGGTTCCAGGTGGAGCAGATCGCGGACCTGACGACGGGTAGCCGAGACCGCGCGATGTACCTGCTCACCCAGGGCAACATCCGCATCGTGCTCGAGAGCTCGCTCGTGAAGGACGGCATCGCGGCGCAGGAGTCGGCCCGCTACGGCGACGGCGTCAAGGACCTCGCCCTCACCGTGTTCGACGCCGAGAAGGCGTGGAAGCAGGCGATCAAGAACGGTGGCGAGAGCGCGTACGAGCCGAAGACCTGGTCCGACGCCAACGGCTCGGTCACCTTCGCGGGCATCAAGACCTACGGCCGCGCGATCCACACCTTCGTGTCGCGCACGGGGTCGTACTCGCTCCCCGCGATCAAGGCCGGCGGCCTCTTCATGCCGGGCTACAGGAAGGTCGAGAACTTCGCGCTCAACGCCTACAACAAGGCGAACCCCTGCGGCCTCAAGTTCGTCGACCACGCTGTCGGCAATGTCGAGGAAGGCAAGATGAACCACTGGGTGAAGTGGT
>JBILDS010000094.1:0-11498 GCA_044352505.1 Phycisphaerales bacterium | reverse complement strand
TAGCCTGTCCTCGCTCGGCTTGCCTGTCCTCGCTTGGCTTGCCTGTCCTCGCTTGCCTGGCCTGTCCTCGCTTGCCTTGCCTGTCCGCGCTTGCCTTGTCCGCGCTCGCCTTGCCTGTCCGCGCTCGCCTTGCCTGTCCTCGCTTGCCTTGCCTGTCCGCGCTCGCCTTGCCTGTCCGCGCTTGCCTTGCCTGTCCTCGCTCGCCTTGCCTGTCCTCGCTCGCCTTGCCTGTCCGCGCTTGCCTTGCCTGTCCGCGCTTGGCCTGTCATCACAGCGTGGCACCGGAACCGGCTGACCAGCCGGATCGGTCAGTCATCGGCTGAATCCCCCCCGGCGGTCGAAGGTTCGCACACGGCAGAGCGCCGCGACCCTCGAAACCAGCGTACCGGTTCATCCGTACAGCCCCAGTCGGGGATCGGTTCGCTCCCTGTTCGGCTGCGCTCAGATCCGACCTCCGCTCGACCACGTTCGTTGACATCCCGCTGAGGTTGGATTAGCGTCCAAAGCCCCCGCAGATACGGGAGCCGTCCGTCGGCTCAGTTTCGGGCGGGGCAGGAACGGGATCGGACCTCCGGGGAACCCCCCTCTTGGCTCCGCGACCCATTTCTTCGACCCCCAAACCACAGGATCTCGGTTCATGTCGCTTCGTCTCCAAGTTGGTGCGCTCCTCGTCGGAACGGCGCTCGCGTTCTCGACCGCGATGCAGGCGATGGGACAGACCGACGCGCTTGAGCGCTCGGTCATCGCCGCAAGCGGCTCGCTCAACGATGCGCAGAAGGCGGCTCTGGGAGCCTTCGTCAACGCACAAGCCGATCGAATCCGAACATCGAGCAACGCAGCCGATGTCGAGGCCGCCCGCATCGAGCTCATCACGCCAGCCCGCGACCCGGCCGCCTCGGCCACGTTCCGCCGCGCCTACTCCGGCGCGCTGGCCGCCGATCTTGCGTCGATTGCGAAGGGCAGCGACCTTCGCAGGGCGCTCAGCGCCATGCAAGTGCTCCGGTTCGGTCGCACGGCCGAATCGTTCGATGTGCTCCTTGACTGCGCCACGCCGTCAACTGAGCCGAATCCCGCCAAGCGGATCGCGGCTGCGGGCTTGATTTCCGATGGTTTTGAAGATCTTGACGCCAACAATTCGTACTTCGAGTCGTCGGCGCGGCGCCTCCGTGATGCGATTGACGGCGAGTCGGACTGGATCGCGGTTCACCAGAAACTCTCCGCCATCGCGAGCGCAGCCCGGCGAAAAGATCTCCCCGTCGACAACGCCCGCAACGTGCGTCGCTTGCAAGCCGAAGCGCTCGCGAGCTTGGCAAAGTCCGTCAAGGCATCATCGACTGTCGACCCACGCATGCAAGCTGCGCAGCGCACCTTGGTGACGCTCCGGAACGATCTGCTGCTCATGCCAACCGCAGACCGCGCGGCCGTCTCCAAGGCACTCGCGCCCGCGCTTGCTGATTTCATCACGGCTGGGATTGGACAATGGGATTCAGCGCAGGGCGACCCCGCGATGTCGTCATCCTACGCATCAACATTCAACAGTTGTGAAGTGTTGCTGCGTCTGATCGATCGCGAGGAGCGCCCCGAGGTCTATCGCGGAACGCGGCCCGAGAGTGACGCGCGCATTCTTCTTTCCGCGTGGGAATCGGCCGACAAGGCCAAGTTCCAGGCCGAGGCCAGCCGCCTCGCTGGTATCGTCGCTGCGTACCGAAAGTGAATCGGGCGCTCGGAAGCGCATCCGGATCCACCGCACTATCCTCTGCGCGTGCGGCTCATTGTTCCAATTCTTGTGCTTGTGCTCGCGCTTGCGGCGACGCTGTCGCTTGATCGACCGCTGCCGCGCGCGGATCTCGTGCTCATCGATCGCGCCGATGTCTACACGCTCGACCCCCAGCGCATGAGCTACCAGCACGAGCTCCGCCGTGCGCGAGTGATCTATGAGCCACTTGTCAATCTGCGCGCCAGCGACTGCGCGATTGTTCCTGGCGTTGCAGAGCGTTGGACGGTGTCTGACGACGGGCGGGTCTATACGTTCCATCTGCGTGAGAACGCAAAGTGGTCGAATGGTGATCCGGTGACCAGCGAAGACTTTCGCTATTCCTGGCGAAGAGCGATCCTGCCCGACAGTGCCGCCGACTACTCCGCGCTCTTCTTTGCGATTACTGGTGCGCATGAGTTCTTCGAGGCGCGAACAGCGCTGCTCGCAGATTTCGCGGCCACACACGCGTCGAACCCTTCGCCAACCGCCGCGGAAGCGCTCTGGCGTCAAACCGTTGCACTCTTCGACTCGACCGTTGCGCTGCACGCGCCAGACGCGCGCACACTCGTGGTCACGTTGCGCGCACCGCTCAGCTATTTCCTCGATCTCTGCGCGTTCCCATGCTTTGCGCCCGTGCACGCGGCCACCGTGGAATCATGCGTCACCGTTGACCCGGCCAGCGGGCGACTGCTGCAACGCCACGACTGGACCAAGCCCGGGCGCAACGTTGTCAACGGGCCCTACATCCCCACAGTCTGGCGCTACAAGCGCGATATGCGCCTCGAGGTCAATCCCTATTACTGGGACAAGGACTCGCTGGTCGCGAAGTCTATCGAATGTCGATCGGTTGAAAATCCCAATACCGCGGTTCTCAGCTTCGAGTCAGGCGCTGTCGATTGGCTCACTGACATTGGCCCCGAGTACAAGTCGGAGATGCTCGCTGAACGACGCGCGTATCTCGAGCGCTTCAAGGCCGATCTCGACGCTGGCCTCGCGCGCGGCGCTCTTCACGACGACATTGTTGCTGGCTTGCCTCCGCCAATGCGGGGCGAACGGCGCAACGTGCGCGGCTTCGACGCATTCGGCACCGACTTCTTCAGCTTCAACTGTCGCCCAACGCTTCCTGGCGACCGACCGAATCCATTTCGCGACCCGCGCGTGCGGCGCGCATTCGCGCTCGCGGTCGACAAGCAGACGCTCATCGATCGTGTCACGCGACTCGGCGAGCGCGTTGCGTCGACGCTTGTTCCGCACGACTCGATTCTCGGCTATCCCCGCGTCGATGGACTTGGCTACGACCCGGCACGTGCCCGCGCGGAACTCAAAGCCGCCGGCTGGGAGGATCGCGACGGCGATGGCGTCGTCGAGAACGAAGCGGGCGTGCGGTTCCCCACCGTCGACATCTTGTACTCGTCATCAAACCCGCGCTACCAGAACCTTGCGCTTGCCATGCGCGACATGTGGAAGCGCGAACTGCGTGTGGCGGCGGAGTGTCGCAGCAAAGATCCGAAGCTCTACAAAGACGACCTGAAGCGCGGAAACTTCATGATCGCGCGCGGCGGCTGGTACGGCGACTACGGCGATCCGATGACCTGGCTTGATCTCCAGCAAAGCCAAAACGGAAACAACGACCGCGGCTACGCCAACGCAGAGTTCGACCGACGACTTGCTGAGGCCGATGCGGAGCTCGATCCCGCCACGCGGCTCACGCGGCTTGCCGAACTTGAGCATTGGCTCTTCAACGAAGAAGTGCCGCTGCTTCCGATTTGCACCTACGTGACGGTCTACGGCTACGACCCAACGCGCACGATGGGAATCACAGAGCATCCGAGACTTCCGCAGGATCTCTCCGTCATCGGGCCGCGCCACCGAGAGGCCGAGCCATGAGCGCGCAACCGGTGTCCACTGGCGCGCTCATCACGCGCCGACTGTTGCAATTGCCGCTCATCGTGCTGACCGTCTACACGCTCACCTTCGTGTTGGCGTGGAGCGTTCCGGGAAATCCGCTGGAAAACCCGGACGGTCGTCGTCCGCCCGCAGAGATCGTGGAGGCGATGAAGAAGCAGTACAAACTCGACGACCCGGTTGCGTTCTACGTGGACTACCTCGAAAAGGCGAGCGGGATTGGCTACCTCCGCGGAACAACCGAGCGCGTCTTCGACCTCGGGCCTTCGCTCAAGCAACCGGACTGGAATGTCAACGAAATCCTTTCAAACGGACTTCCAGTTTCGATCACCCTTGGGCTCTCCGCAATGGTGCTCGCATTGCTGATCGGTCTCTTCGCAGGACTCATTGGTGGACTCCGACCGGGTTCACCAGCCGACATCGCCACGCAACTCATCGCCATCATCGGGATCAGTCTGCCGAGCTTTGTCATCGGTAGTGCGCTGCTCATGCTGTTCGCGGTGCAGTTCCGGCTTTTTCCCGTGGGCGGTTGGGGCGGAATCTCCTCCATCGCGCTGCCTGCACTGACGCTCTCGCTGCCATTCGCGGCCTATATCTCGCGACTCATCCGCTTCGGCATGATTGAAGAGATGGGCGCCGACTACATTCGAACCGCCCGCGCGAAAGGCCTCACGCGCGCTCGGGTTGCGTTGGGTCACGCGCTGAAAAACGCGTTTCTGCCGGTGCTTTCGTACCTCGGACCCGCAACAGCGATGGCGCTCACGGGTTCGTTCGTGGTCGAAAAAGTGTTTGCGGTTCCGGGCGTCGGCCAGCACTTTGTTGATGGAGTGCTCGGGAAGGACATCACGCTCGTGATGGGCGTTGTCTTGGTCTACTCGACGCTCATGGTTGTTTTCAACCTTGTTGTCGACGTCATGTACCGCTTCATTGATCCCCGCATCGCGTAGGTAGATCCCAATCGTGCGTTGCCGTCATAGGACGAACGCTGCGCGGAACAGTCGTGCGTGTGTCGTTTGCAACTCCCGTGCAGATGACGCAGATGACGTGCTTTCCTGTGACGCAGACTCGCGCCCAGCGCATCCCCAATGCTCTCTTAAAGTGATCCCAAACGCGCGGCGAGTCGCTCAGTCAGCACACGCTCAAGCCGTTCGTCTCGCGCAACTGGCGTCCAGATCGAGCGATCGCGAGGCGCATCGCCGTCGCGTTCGGTGGTGTCGCGCCACGTACTTCCAAGTGCACGCGTGTACGCACTGCCTTGGTATCCGGGCTGAAAGCGGCGCTCGACAGAGACAGAGAGTCGAATCTCGAGCGCTCCTTCGGCCATTGCTGGTCCGCCGCCGACGGGGCGCTCCGAGCCGGGAAGCACCGGTCCCGCAAGTGGTGCGTCTGCGTTGGATGCAACCGGTCGGAAACCGGCCGCCACAAACTCAACTCGGAGGCGCCTTCGCTCGAATCCGATGGTGCCGGAAGCAACGTCCGCGCCTGTCATGTCTGTCCACGCCCACGGCTCGAGCGCCGAACCGGCGTATCTCGGAAGCGACTCAATCGCGCCGATTTCAAGATCCGTGACTTCGGGCACAAAACCCTCATCGCGGGCAAACGCGCATGCGGCCTCGAACGCCGACTGATAGCGATCCGCTGGAACGGTGACGAACGCGGCACCTTGTGGGGCGGACGCGCAACCGAATGCGCACAGAAACACGGACAAGCCGGCGCTGGAGAGCGTCGCGGCCCGAGCAAGTCTTCGAAATGCGTCCGACATACGTCGGAGTGTATCGACGCGTCCGATACGCCGCCCCCCAAAGCGACGCGAACGCAGGAGAGATCCGCCGCACTTACCCGCAACGCCTAAGTTTGAGGGCCGCGGAAGCCGATCCACTCGCAGTGGCTCGCGAGAGATCAGCGGCCGAAGTTGAGTGAAACGCTGCGAAGTCGGCGCATGGTCGGCGGATGGTCGGCGGATGGTCGGCAAACCCCGCGGGGTGGACAACAAGATTCGGGCGATTCTCACAGGGGAATTGCTTTGGATCCTTTCGGAAAGCGGCTATTTTGAGGAACGTCCGAAGTTTTGCTGCGAACCCACCCCTACCCCGGACGGAGACGTGCCGGGAGCATGCGCCTCCAGCGCATGCTTGCAAAGATCGCAGCGGTTTGTAGAGGCTCGCGCCGTATCACACGCGACGCGAAGTTCGAGTGCGAGAGCCGTGCGCCCCATGCGCGAACCTCTGCGTACGCCCTTCGCGGCGCGCGAGTCAGGAAGAATGAGAAACGCCATGATTCGATCCAGTCCCTTCGTCCCACGTGGAAAGGTCATGCGCGGAACCCTCGTGGCCGCCGCGATCGCTGCCGTCAGCATCACCGTGGCCACCGTCGCGGCGCGTGGCGGAGGGTCGGGTCAGAAGCAGGTTCCCACCACCGCGGCCGACTTCTTCCAACCCGGAACGCAGCCGAACCCGGACGCAGAGCAGTTCACACCCGTCTTCACGGGCATCAACTGCACCTTCTGCCACTCGGACTACGGCGTTGAAGTCGCCCCCTATGACACCTGGATCGTGAGCTTGATGGGTCAGAGCGCGCGCGATCCGGTCTGGCACGCGGCCCTCACCATTGCCAATCAAGACGCGAACGTGGGCGGCGAGACCTGCATCCGCTGCCACGCCCCAGGCGCGTGGCTTGGCGGTCGCTCGTCAACCGGAACCATGGCGGAGTTCACGCCGGATGACTTCGACGGCATCAACTGCCACTTCTGCCACCGTGCCGTCAATCCGGAGTTGGGACCAAACAGTGCAATCGGCTATCCGGGCGATCCGCCGGAGCCAGACGTTCCCATCATCGCCGCGCTGCAGGCGGAAGGGCTGATTCCGATCGGTGCTGGAAACGCGCGACACGTCATCGACCCCGCCGACAATCGTCGCGGCCCGTTCAGCGATGTGCCGCTCAATCTGCACGGCGGCGAGGTCAAGCTCATCACGTCGCCCTACCACCGCTCAAGCGAGTTCTGCGGAACATGCCACGACGTGAGCAACCCGCTCTACTCGAAGAACGGCAAGGGGCACTTCGTCCTCAATGATTTGAATACGCCGCACCCGACGCAAGATCCGGGCGACATGTTCCCCGAGCAGCGCACCTACAGCGAGTGGCTGAACAGCGCGTTCGTGAAGGGTGTTGAGTATCCCGACAACCGTTTCGGTGGCAACAATCCCGGCGGGCTGGTGTCGAGTTGCCAAGACTGCCACATGCCGAAGGTGATTGCGGGTGGCTGTCGCTTCTACGAGTTCGGCGATCCGTGGCCCGAGCGCCCCGACATGCCGCAGCACTCCTTCGCCGGCGCGAATACGTGGGTGATTCAAGCCATTCGCAACCAACTCGGGTTCGAAGCCGATGATTTCGGTATCACCCAAGAGCGTGTCGACGAGGCCGCTGCACGCACGGTGAACATGCTGCAAGCTGCAAGTGATATGACGCTCACGCAGAAGGGCGCGAGCTTGAAGGTGCGCGTGACGAATGAGTCCGGCCACAAACTGCCAACCGGCTACCCGGAAGGCCGCCGCATGTGGCTGAACGTGAAGTTCAAGAACGCGAAGGGACAAGTCATTGCTGAGCGCGGCGCGTACAACAGCAAGTCCGCGGTGTTCACAGCTGGCGACACCAAGGTGTACGAGGCGAAGCAAGGAATCACCCAAGCGATCTCGAAGATGACGGGGATTCCTGTTGGGCCGAGCTTCCACCTTGCGCTCAACAACAAGGTGTACTTCGACAACCGCATTCCGCCACGCGGATTCACGAACGCGAACTTCGTTGCGATTGGCGCAGCGCCCGTGGGTTACACCTACGCCGACGGTCAGCACTGGGACGACACGCTCTACTCGATTCCGAAGGGTGCAACCAGCGCCACCGTGACGCTCTACTTCCAGACGTCGACGAAGGAGTACATGGAGTTCCTGCGCGACGCCAACGTGACCGACGACAAGGGTCAGATCGCCTACGACCTCTGGGTTGAAACAGGGAAGAGCGCGCCCGTCGCGATGGATAGCGCCACGATCACGCTGACGGCGTCAAACCCAGCAGATATCGATGGAAACGGCACCGTCAACGGCGGCGACTTGGCGATTCTGCTGAGCAACTGGGGAACCGCTGGGCCAGGCGACATCAACGGAGATGGCATCGTGAATGGTGGCGATCTCGCCGTGCTCTTGTCGAGTTGGTCGTAACGGCGCGCGTACGCCCTGTTCTCGACACCCTATCCTCTCTGCGTGCAGACACAGTCGGACATCAAGTCGATCCTGAGTGCGCGCGGACTCTCGCCGAAACATCGGTTTGGGCAGAACTTTCTCGTCGATCAGAACCTACTGAAAAAGCTTGTGGACGCGAGTGCAATCGGAGAGGGTTCTGTGGTCGTTGAGATCGGTCCGGGCACCGGAACCATGAGCGAGGAGATTCTCGCGCGCGGCGCCGAACTTCTTGCCATTGAACTTGATCGCGATCTCGCGGCACATCTCCGCGAACACTTCGCGGCACATCCTCGGTTCACACTCGTCGAAGGCGACTGTCTCGACGGCAAGCGCGCCCTCAATGCGGAAGCACTTGCGAAGATCGGCGGGCGACCATTCACGCTTGTTTCGAATCTCCCATACCAAGCGGCGAGCCCCGTCATGGCGATATGCGCCACCATGCCGTCATGTCGTGGGCAGTTCGTCACAATCCAACGCGAGGTGGGCGACCGACTGCGTGCGGCACCGGGCACCGGCGAGTATGGGCCACTCACGATTATGGTGCAGGCGTTCTGTGAGGTCGAGCAGATCGCGGTGCTTTCGCCCGGCTGCTTCTGGCCAGCGCCCGACGTGACGAGTGCGATGCTTGCGCTGCGTCCGCGCGCAACACCCGCGCTTGCACCCGATGAGGCCGACACGTTTGGCGCGTTTGTTCACACGCTCTTCTCAAAGCGCCGGAAGCAACTCGGTGCCATTCTTGGTCGCGCGCGCAGCTGGCCCGAAGGCATCGACCCAACCGCACGCCCCGAATCGCTCACCGTCCATGATCTCGTGCGCCTCTGGCGCGCAAGTTGACCGGTCATCTGCGCGAGTTGACTCGTGTGGGCTGCCATCGCCCACAACTCTGCCGCGCGTCACATGTCGCGCAACGGACTCAAGAAACCGATCGGCAGCACCGTATGGCCGTCGACTGCGAGATCTGCGAGCGCTTCTCCAATTGCAGGCGCGAACTTGAAGCCGTGGCCGCTGAAGCCGCAGGCGATCGCCACATTTCGGTGCGACGGATGAAGACCCACGATGAATGTCGAATCAGGTGACATGGTGTAGAGGCAGTTCTTGGCATTCACGCATGCGCGTCCTGCCGCCGACGGAATTCGTTCGCGCACCGCTGCGATGGTTTCTGCCACCACAACACCATCTGCAACGCCGAACGACTCGTCCGGGTCGACCTCCTCACCGCGACAGTGGAGCCCGACCTTCATTCCATGCGGCTCGCCCATGGCCGAAAACGCGGGAACGCCATAGATCTCCGGTGCGCCACCGCGATCGAAGAGCCACACGGGCATCTTGCTCATGTGCCACATCGGATCGCCCGCATCATCGATCCACACGATCGTCTCGCGTGTCGGGCGAAGCGACGCAACATCGTTCCCGAGCAATCCACCCATCCACGCGCCTGCCGCGAGCACAAGCGAACGCGCTTCAAAGGTGCCACGACCGCTGCGAACCCACACGCCTTCCTCTGATGCGCGCCACGCATCGATCGGCGCATTCAGTTCGATACGCGCACCTGCGGCACGCGCAGCAGCGAGCGCCGTGCGGATCGTGGCCTCAGGCCGCACAAATCCGCCGCGCGTTTCGCATACGAGCTCCCAATCCGCAGGCACGCTGAACTGCGGGTGTCGCTTCATCAGCTCAGTGCCATCGATTGCGTCGACCGCGAGGTCATGTTCGCGGGCGCTGCGCAGCATGCCCGCAGCCACCTTGTTTCCGGTTGGGCCACCCATCACCAGCCCCGTCTCGAAGCGGAGCGGCTCTCCGCCATCTTTCCCAAGGCGATCAAATCCTTCGTACGCGCGGTGCAATAGCGGCACATAGTCGGGGTGCTCGAAGTACGAGAGCCGAATCACGCGGCTTCCGCCATGTGAACTTCCACGCCAATGCGGTGGCGCAAAGCGGTCGATTCCAAGCACACGCTTCCCGCGACGCGCAAGTTCGGCCAGCGCACACGAACCCATCGCGCCAAGACCAATCACAATCACGTCGAAGCGTGCTGCGTCTTCGCCAACTCCTGTCGCTTCCGCGCGACTCGCATCCACAGTGCTCATCCCCACCTCGAGAGTAAGAGCGCAAGATCGGCTGCACCAACCGATCCGTCAAAGTCGAGGTCTGAGAGGCCGGTTCCGCCCCATTCCGACAAGAGCGCCGCCAAATCTGGCGCGCCAATGACGCCGTCGCCATTCACATCACCACGATTCACGTCGCGCGCCGTCACCGTCAGTGTGATCATCTTCTCATTGAAGAGCCCATCACCATCGGTCCCGCGAAGCGTGAGGAGATGTTCGCCCACGGAGAGGTTTCGCCGCAGCAGCTGTCGCCCCGTCCCGAGTGCGCCGTCCAACGAACTCGTCCACGTGAGGCTCGCGTCGGGAATCAACTGTTCGTCAAGATCCCATGCCGATCCATGCAGGAACACGGTGGCACCCTGCTTCACCGACACCGCGTTGTTCGGGCCAATGATGTGGACATCGGGCGGCGAACCCGCGCCCACTCGGAAACTGAGCGGTTGCTCATACTCCGTCGAGTTCATGCCGTCGGACACAACAACCCGGAATCGGCCATGAACGCCGCGACTTGCCGGAATCTCGGCTGTGTCAAACTCGAACACACCAGACTCCTCAGCCACGGTCAGCGGAAACCACGCGTTGCCTCCATCTGGGCTGTAGAGCAAATCCGCAACGAGCGGATCACCATCTACGTCACTCGCACTCCACGAGAGACGAACACGACCTTCGAGTGCGTCGGCGCGCGGATCGAACTTGATTCCTTCGTCGATCCCACCATCGAACCCCGCCAATCCAATAGAGAGCGACGCGTTGCTCGGCGCGTGGGCGCTGCGCGTCAGCTCTGCAAGCACGTGCCCCGCCGTGTGTCCACGACACTCCATCACCACAATGCGCGCCGCCTCGACACCGTCCACCCACCGTGGCACATTCACATAGAGCGGCGTCGACCGATGCAAGTGCGTCGCGTCAGCACAGCTCTCGCGGCACGTACGGGTATCGACGCGCACCGAGGAAAGCAGCGCGCCATCGGCTGCATACGTTTCGACCGCGACATTTCCGCGCGGATTGTCGGGCGTTGGCGCGATCAGCTCATGATGTGCGCACGGAAAGAGCGTCACGGTTCGCGCCACGTGGTCGTGCTCGCCGGCAATCCGAAGAACGTCGGTGGCGCCTGCTTCGAGCACCACGCCGCGCGCATCGCTTACGCCACCCGTATCGCTCACGCCGCGCGTTCCACGCACAAAATCATCGCCGTGGGGCGCGAAGCCGCTGCACACCGAACGCGCGTCGCTGATCGCGTCGTTGTAACTGATCGACGCAACCCACGCCTGCGTGGTGAGAAGGCCTGCCACCATCACGTCATTCTTCGTCGAAGGCATTACCTGCGCAATGTTGAGCGGATCGCGAAGGAGATGCTCTGTATCGAAGCCGAAAACGCCAATCGTCTGCGAGTTGTGCTGCTGTCCCCACAAATGTCCGAGCTCATGCGCAAACGTGCGCTGGAATCGAGAATTCTCGCTGTTTCCGAACGCAGCCGCGCCGGGTACACCAATCGCTTGT
>JBILDS010000294.1:0-3316 GCA_044352505.1 Phycisphaerales bacterium | reverse complement strand
GGAACTCCTCGCCCGGCTTCGGCTCGGGGAAACGGCTGTAGAAGAAGCCCTTCTCGTCCTTCGACCACGATGCGCCGCCGAACTTCGTCCAGCGGATCTCGTCGGGCAGGATCGTGCCCGTCGCGACATCCATCACGCGCCAGCGGGCCCAGTCGGATCCGGCCTCGCTCTGCGCGAAGGCGAGCAGGTTGCCGGAATCAGAGAACGCCATGCCGGCGAGCGCGACGGTGCCGTCCTTCGACCATGCGTTCGGGTCGAGCAGGACACGCGCCTCGCCGCCGAGCGAATCCTGGATGTAGACGACCGCCTGGTTCTGGAGGCCGTCGTTCTTCGAGAAGACATAGCGCGAGCCCTGCTTCGACGGCGCGGAGTAGCGCGGATAGTCGAACAGCTTCTCGAGCCGCGCGCGGATCGCGCCGCGCTCGGGAATCGACGCGAGGAAGGCATCGGTCACCTTGTTCTGCTCGGCGACCCACGCCGCGACCTCCGCGTCGACGCGCACATCGTTCTCGAGCCAGCGGTACGGGTCGTCGACCTTCGCGCCGTGGTAGTCGTCGGTTTGATCGACCTTGCGCGTCTTCGGGTAGTCGAGCGCGACGCTCTCGGCCGCTCCGTGGCCGTCGCGCGACGGTGGCGTTGTGCCGCAGGACGGGAGTACTGCGGACATCGAGGCGAATGAGATCGCGACGGCAAAGGCGTTCAGCGTGGTTCGGGGCATCGAGTAGAGGATACGAGATCGCGGCCCCGCGATGGGCGCACGGCGCAGCGGAACAGCGGTCGCGATCGGGCGAGCCGTCGAGAGGATCGATCGCGCTCCGCGCGAACCCCCGCTCAACCCATCCGCATGCGCGCCGCCAACGCCGCGCGGCTCTGGACGCCGAGCTTGCGGTAGATGATCTTGCTCAGCGAGGCGACGGTGTTCGTCGTGAGGCCGAGCTCCTTGGCGATTGCCGGGCGGGTCTTGCCCGACTCGAGCAGCTTCGCGATCTCAAGCTCGCGCGGCGAGAGAAGATCGGCTGGGCCCGTCGAATAGCGCGCCTGCTCCCCTTCATGCAGCTGCGACTCGTTGACGAAGAACTCCGCCAAAGGGAGTTCCCGGTTCCAGAGCCTTCGCAGGTCGAAGGCGACATGGAACGCAATCGGTTCCTTCGGTTCCGAACACTGGCGGGCGCGCCTGTCCGCCTCCGCGAGCATCGCGTAAGTGGCGAGAAACGACTCGCGCACCCGTTGTACATCATCCTTGAGAAGCAGCACGCTCATCTGTCCGCTGATGCTGAGCGTCTCGAACTCCTCAGCCCCTGGGTGTGCCGCGGCGGCGTCGATCACCCTGCGGCTGTAGCGCCACATGCAGTCTCCGAGGGCGCGCGACGCCGCCACGCCCTCGGGGTCGCGGCGGTCCCACTGCACGAAGAGACGCTTCATCGCCGCCTGATAGGTGATCTTCGGCCGACGGGTGGCCGCAGGCTTCATCACCACGAGCCCCGCTTCGGCCAGGATGTCGAGCGAGCGCTGCGCCTCATCGGGCGAGGTCCGCGCCCGCTCCGCCAGTTCGGCAACCGTGAACGGACGCTGCGCGCGTCGGAGGATCTCCCAGCGCTGCATGGTGGGCACATCCGTCAATGCCCGCAGCACGCTCGGCGACTTCAGGTCTATGTGGACTTCGGTCATTGGTTCGCGACTCGGGGGCCTTCGGCTCGACCGCGCCGCAGACACCCGGGCGCACGCGAGACGGGAAGCGAGCGCAATCGTACGCACGCGTTCGAATCCGGTCTCAGCAAGTGAACGACCTGGAGTCGCGCCCCCCCCGATTGGGGAGGACCGGTCCTGCGCCGCCGCCCCCCCGCCCACCCCTCACGGCTTCGCCTGAAGCACCGTGTCGCGATCGAGCAACCGCTCGAGGCCGGAGCGCCGCAACATGCCCGCAGCGCGGGCCCGCTCCTGCGCGGCCTCGAGCGTGAGACCCTCGTTCATCACGAGATGCGCGATCCAAAGCGTCATCGCCCGACCGCCGCTCGCGCAGTAGAGAAGCACCTTGCCCTCCTTGCGCGACCCGAGCGCGGCCTTGAGCGCAGCCACATCCTCGGGCGCATAGCCTTCGTTCCCACCGAGCGGGATCTCGACGAAGCCCATTCCGAGCGACTTCGCGAGCGACGCCTGGCCGAAGGGAACGGACGACGCTTCCCCCGCCGTTCGGCAGTTGATCAGGAGCGTGACTCCCCGATCGGCGAGCTCGCGAAGCGACGCCTCGCTCGGCTGACCGCCGAGGAAGACATCGCCATCGGCGTAGACCGGGGTCGCCGCCTCGTCGCCAACCTCGACCGGCAGCGAAGGGTTGACAGACCATTCGGTCCAAGAGCCTTCGTACAGCGTGACGCGCGGCCACTGGAGCACGCCCTTCAGATAGAGGTAGAGGAGCGTGGCCTCCCGGCCCGTTCCGCAATACACGACCGTCGGCGTGTTCGCGTCAAGACCAGCTTCGCGGAGCAGCGGCTCGACTTCCTTGCGCGGCTTGAAGAGCGACTCGTTGTCGCTGCGCACGAGCGACTTCCAGTCGAGGTTCACCGCACCCGGGATGTGGCCGTTGCGTGGCCAGTGCTTGCCTTCGCCGCGGAAGACCTTCGCAGGCCGCGCGTCGACAAGCGCGCCCTCTTCGGTGTCGACCATGCGGCGGACATCGTCGAGCGACGCTGCGATCGGCACGGCGGGCTCCGCACGCGTCCACTGGACAGTCGGATACGCGCCATACTCCTGCGACACATCTGCGACTCCGCGCCACGCCTCGAACCCGCCGTCGAGCAGAAGGACGCGCGGGTGGCCGGCCTTGAGCAGCGCGTAGGCGGCGATGGTGGCGGCGAGCGGATCCTCGCCGTCGCTGTAGACGAGCACCGGCTTGTCGGCGGTCACGCCTGCGCGCTCGAAGACGCGTGCGAGCTCGCTTGCGGGCAGGAACTCGACCGGCAGTCCGCCCGACGAACCGCGGAGGACTTCGTCGTCGATGTGAACGGCTCGCGGCAGATGCCCTGCGAGATACTTCGCGACCGGCCGCGTGTCGAGTGCGTGCACCTTCTGGTCGTTCACGAACGCGCGGGCGCGCGCGATGGAGACGATCTCGAAGGCACCGAGCTTCTGCTCTACCGGCGCTGCGGGCGATGCAACGGCCGGCACGGGAAGCGGTGCATCCTCCGATTGCGCGACAGAGACAGGCGGGCCCGAAAGCAGCGTGAGCGAGGCGATGGCGAGTAGCGGCGCGTACATGGCGGATCCTCCGGGTGGGTGGCGAGGTCGAAGTCTGTTCCACCATGGAACGGAGCCGTCA
>JBILDS010000293.1:0-3326 GCA_044352505.1 Phycisphaerales bacterium | reverse complement strand
GCTCCATTCAAAGAAAAAGCCCCCGCAGCTGCGGGGGCTTTTTCTTTGAATGGAGCCGGGGGCTGTTTGAGCGGCTGCTGCTGCGGCAGCCGCCTTTGGTGCTAGAACGGCTCAAGCGGTCGCGGCTGCGGCCGCTCCCTCTGGTGGTTCCGACACGAACGCAGCCTCCACGCGACTGCATCGCGACGGGAACACCCGATAGATGGCAGAATGCGAGGGAACCGCAGGATTTACCGCGACTCCCGCCAATCGCGGCACATTGCCTGCGTACCCCCGCCGACATCTGTCTACTGACTCATGACGTCGCCGCGCCAACCATCCATGACCCAGACCAACTGGGATCTGATCCGCGACGCGGCCGGTGGCTCATCCACATCGAGGGCGAGTCTCGAAGAGGTCGCTCGCCGCGCATGGCCTGCAATCTACGCCTATATCCGCGCCTCTGGCCGCAACCCCGATGAGGCCACGGAGTTGACCCAGGGCTTCATCTGCGACGTCTTCTTGGCGCGCGGGCTTCTTGAGAAAGCAGACCAATCCCGCGGACGGTTTCGCACGTTGGTCATGGGCTCTGTACGCAACTATCTCTCCGATATGCATCGCCGAAAGACCGCATCGACGCGCCAGCCGAAGCACGGCATGATCGGGCGCCTCGACGATCTCGCTGAGCGTACGAGCGAGCCTGCTGGACTTCCGGCGATCACGCCCGAGGCCGCATTCAACGCCCGCTTCGTGGCAACACTCATCCGCGCCGCCACCGAGCGACTTCAGCGCGAACTCCTTCACGACGGCGACGAAGCCGGTTGGGAAATCTTCCGGCTGCGCGTTCTCCAGCCATCGCTTGAGGGCGTTGCAGCAAGTTACGAAGACATCGCGCCCCGATTTGGCCTGGCCAAAGGCGCGTGCGCCGCCAAACTCCTGATGGTCAAACGGCGCTTCGCCTCGATGCTTATGGAAGAGCTCCGCGCCACCGTCGAGAACCCCGACGACATCCGCGAGGAAGTCTCCGAGCTGCTCGCACTTCTGCAAGATCGGTGAGAATGACTGAGATGAATCCATCGGAGCCCTCACCTCGCCAGCCGCAGCCGAACTCGGCACTCGGCGATACGCTCCGTTGGGCCTTCGAACTCGACCAATCACCAGCACTCACAGGTGCCACGTGGATCACACGGGAGATCATTCCCGCCGCGCGCGATCCCTTCGATGCGATCCTTGCGCAGAGCACCTCGCTCGACGCACTGCGCGAACTCAAGAACGCCTACAAAATGTTGCGCACCACGAGCGCGACCGCGCCTGAGCGAAGCCTGGCCGCTCGACTGTACGCGGCCACCATCGCAGCGGCGCTTGTGCGCTACAACGTTGCGATTTCCACACAGAGTTCCACCGCGCTCGCACGTGCATTCACCGAACTCATGGATGACGAAGCGATGCCGGAACGTCTGCGCGATATCGCGTCGCTTGCGCTCAATTGCCAACCGCCGCAGGAATCTGCGTAAATCCCCCTCTGCGCGCGGGAGTTTCCGCTCCGGGGAGACGCTCAAGTTCCGCGAGTTCCTCCATCGAGAACGGTTCCCAGCGAATGCGCGCAGCGCCGAGCGAGTTGCCGGTGGCAAACGCAAGATCGACCAACGCAATCTGGTAACTCGCGAGCGCAGTCACTTCGCGACTCTGCGCGTCTGCAAGACTCGCCGATGCGTCCAACACGTCTGTACTCGTGCGAAGCCCAACGTCAAATTGCCTCTGTTCGCCGGCGAGCGTGCGCGCCGCCAACACCGTCTCAAGCCGCGCAGCCAAAATGCGCTGCCAACTCTGCGTGATCGCGTCGAGCGCATCAAACACTTCGGTGCGAATCGCCTGTCGCCGTGCCTCGCGTGTTCCAAGTCGCTGGACCCGCTGCAAAATCGCCGCATTCACACGCGACTCTGCTGCTTCGTTTCCAAGCGGAATCTCGGCGCGAAGCCCCACGTCGAAACTGTCCGCGTTTCCGAGTGATCGGTACGCGTCATGGAAGTCGGTTCCTGTTCCCTGCACGTTGTAGCCGTAGTCAAGCACGAAGAGTGGAAGCGCTGCATTGCGGCGAAACCCAATCTCGCTCTGGTCGATTGCGAGTTGGAGTTCGAGCTCGAGCATCTCCATACGATTGGCAACCGCCTCCTCCGCAAGCGCATCGCCGTCGAGCGCAAGCGCAACGGGGTTCGGATCACTCGCAGGCGTGAGCGGCGTTGCAGCCGACACCGGTAGATCCGCACGATTCATAAGGCGCTTCAGCGCCCGCTGTCGAATGCGAAGATTCGCATCGGCCACAATGATCTGTTCAAGCGTTCGCCCCACGCCGCTCTCGGCGCGCACCACTTCAATCTCAGGCGTATCGCCCGCATCCACGCGCCGCTTCGCGCGCTCGAGTTGCTCAAGTGCCACGTCGTACTGCGCGCGGCGCACGCCAAGTTCGCGATACGCCGAATACACATTCCAATACGCCTTATCCGCGTTGGACAGCACACGAATCGCCTCGAGCTTCGTGCGCGCATCGGCAATCTGTCCTTGCCACGCCGCCACGCGAATCGAGTGTGTATTGGCGTCAACGCCCGCACCGCGAAGAAGCGGCTGACTCATGGATACACCGAGTGCGGCGAGCCAATCATCACCCGGCGTACCGAAATTGAAGCCATCACCGGTACGGCTCAGTGGCGCAGAGAGGCTCACTTCGCCGCCCGTCGCAAGCGGAATGCGAAGCCCCGCATCAAACGCCTCGGTCTCCGCGGGTTGTCCGGTTGCGAGATCCGCGAACACGCTGTTGTTGCTACGGTCATAGCGCGCAAAGAACACGTTCTCGAACTTCGCCTCTTCGGCCGAGAGGTTCGCGCGCGCAATCGCGGGGTCGATCAATCGCGTTCGCAGGTCGAGATTGTTCGCCAGCACCGCCGCGCGCACATCGGCCAACGCAAGAGGCACCGCATCGGTGCGCATCGCGGGCTTTGCCACCTCTGCGAGTGTCTCTTTCGCAGCTTGCTCGAGCGACACCGGCGGCTCGGTCGAACGCACGGCCGGATCGATCGCATCAATCTGCCGCAGTTGCGCCTCGGGCACGCGCCATCTTGGATTCTCGTTGTCGAAGATACCCGTACGACACGCGGGCATCACACCAACGCACGCGACGGCCGAGCCGAGAAGGAGCGATTTCGCGCAGGAACGCTTCATTCGTGCCTCAATGCCTCGATGGGATCAAGACGTGACGCCTTGATCGCTGGGAACATGCCGAACACCACGCCTGTTGCAGCGCTGAAGGCGAAACTCAACACCACGGCCCAGAACGGAATGTCGGCCTGATC
>JBILDS010000292.1:0-3332 GCA_044352505.1 Phycisphaerales bacterium | reverse complement strand
ATCGGGTTGTTGAACCGGCCAATTGCTCGACGAGCAGAAGCATCGTGAGTGCGGCGAGGCCGAAGCCGAAGCCAATCACAGCGGGGATCTCGCTGAACTTTTCCTGACGGAATCGGCGACTCAGTACGAGATGCGCGCCGATCACCAATGCGGCGGCGATGGCGCCGCCGGTTGGTCGCGCGTGCGTGGTTCCGATGTGTTCGAACACGTGAAGCGAAGTCGCTGCGAACCAACCGAGTGCTGCGATCATCGACCCTAGAAGCGCGATGAGTTTGATGAGCGAGAGCGTGCGGCCTGCGAGGAGTGCCGCGATGGGAATGGCGAGCAGAAGTGCGACGGAGGTGTAACTGAAGCCGATCGCCAGCGAGAGGCCAATCCAGAGGAGCGACGCGCACGCTGCGAGAAACCCTGCGGTTACCGAGGCGCGCCGCAACGGGTCACCGCCGATAGACCAGAAGCGCGCGGCGAAGAGAAGCGCGAACGCGACGATGAGCGGAGCGATGTGGGTGTCCGCAAGTCGAAGATTCCACGCGGAAATCGTGCGGAGCGTTGGATCGGCTGGGTACTCGATGAGTGGAATCGCTGCACCCGCGGTGATGATGGCATGGAGCGCGGTCGCCGCGAGCCCGAGCAATACTGAGACGACCCCGATCCACGCCGTGGGCTGCTGTGCGAGCTTTCGACCGATGAGGATTGCGGCTGTACCCATGGCGGCCCACGTGACGGGCAATGCGCCGCCGCGTACAACTACCCCGACCTGCGCGATGACGAGTGCTCCTGCGAGGATTGCAAGCACCGTTGCTTGGCGCGCCGCCGCGTCTGCAACGAGCGATGCGTCGGGATCTTCCTCTCGGTCGTGAGTGTCGATGCCGCCCGTTGGTACCAGCGTGCGGAGGTAGAGCGCTGCCGCGATCGCGGCTCC
Organism: Phycisphaerales bacterium; assembly: GCA_044352505.1. GTDB lineage: Bacteria > Planctomycetota > Phycisphaerae > Phycisphaerales > SM1A02 > QWPT01. The sequence goes on along the minus strand of JBILDS010000292.1, from coordinate 2,410 downwards.
TGCCATGCCAAGCGGAAGCCACGAGTGAAGATCGACCCACGGATTGGTGGCGAACGCGCCCCGAAGCGCAAGCGTGGCGGCGATCGATGTCGCAGCAACGGTGCACGCGGTGTTCAGCCGCGGCGACTTGCCGCGCATTGCGGCAAGCGAGCACTCCGCGACGGCCATGGCCCACCAGAGAGCGGTGAAGCTGAGCGAGAGGACGGGCATCGAACGTCCAGCATCGATCAGAAGGAGTAGGCCAGAAATCGCCTGGAAAACGCCTGCAAATCGGAGCCACGCGAAGTGTGCTGGCCCGAGCCACGCAAGCGTGAGGGCAACGCCATAGACAACTGTGAGGTAGAGCGCGCCGGCGATTGGTGGCTCGCCATCGGCTGGGTTGGCGAACACGTAGATGTTCGCGAACACTGGGACGACATAGGCGCCGACCAAGCTGATCGCGCCGACGGCGAGTTCGCGTGACCGCAGCGTGAGCGCGCCCGCGATGATTGCGCAGGCGATTCCTGCGAGAAGCGCCGGCGCCGGGCCGAGGACGTTCAGCGGGGTGACGCCTGCACAGGTTGACACAAAGAGTCCACCGAGGCCCGCGGCCAGCATGGCGCCGGCGGGGAGTCTGCCGAGGCGATCACGCAGGAGCGTGCCGGCGATCGCAAACGCGGCTGAGATGCCGTATGCGAAGGCCAGCTTCACGGCGGGGGGTGTGCGTTGCAGCCATCCTTGGTCGAGCGCAAACTTCGCGAAGATGGCGATCGCGGCGATGACGACGATCGCGCCGATCCACGCGGCCACCTGCACTCCGAGGAACCGCTCAAGGCTCGCCGGTGATGAAGAGTCGACCTTTGGCTCAGTTGGATCTGGGAACTCGCGGTTCCGATCGGGTTCGGATGACGCGGCTTCGGTGCGTGGCAGAGGCGAGGGCACAGACGCGGGTGTGAGCGGCGGTGGTGGGGGCGGTGGCGCTGATGAGGGCAGGGCTCCGAGTGCCGCCACTGACGGCGGGGCGGTTGATCGCGGCGCCACTTCCGTCAAGCGATCCGCGATGGGTGGCGCGTTCGACGCAGAGTCCACGGGTTGCGGCGCCGACGCGGCAACACGCGACACTGCACCGCGCTCTTCAAGCGCAGCGAGACGTTCCTCGATGGCGGCGAGGCGCGCCATCAGTTCCGGGTCGACCATAGAGGGAAGATATCAGACCCCCGCGCGACCCGCGCCGCACCTCCCAGACGCTGCACGTGCCGTGCAGCGTCTGGCACTGCCAAACAGGGTCACCAGTTTCGGACGACCGCAGCTCCTGCAACCACTCCGCCAACGATCTTGGCCGTGAGGAGATGGCCTCCGAGATCAAGCGGGTAGAGCGGATTCAGCACCACCGCGAGCGCAGCGCAGAGGCCGCACCACACGGCCGATCCGTCTCGGCCGAACAGCACCGCCGCAATCAGGAACGCGCTTGCGCCGACCCAGCGCACGATGTCGTCGTTCACAGCCGTTGGAAGCATCGAGAACGACTGAAAGAAGAGAAACGCAGACAGGAGTGCGAGCGGGATGAGCACCATCTTGCCGCCGCCGGAACCTGCGCTGCCGCCTTTGCTTGCCATGGAACACGTATCGGCAGACTGATGCCAGACCCTGCACGGCACGTGCCGTGCAGCGATGGGGCGTCGGTGGGTTCGGTTACTTGTCGGAGTCGGGAAGCCCCATGCCGCGACGGTTCGGACCCTTCGGCTCGGGGACGGGCTTGTAGGCGTTGGTCTCGAGTTCCTTGAGAAGCACCTCCACGGCCTTCTCAAGCTGCGGGTCGCCGCCGTCCTTCATCTTCGCGGGGTCGTCGATCACCTCGATGTCGGGGTCGATGCCGTGGCCCTCGACGCCCCAGGTGCCGTCGGTCTCGTAGAAGCCGAAGGTTGGGACGGCGATGGTGCCGCCATCAAGGAGCGAGGGGTTCCCCGAGATGCCGATGAGGCCGCCCCAGGTGCGGGTTCCGATGACGGGCCCGAGCTTGTTGTGCTGGAAGAGCCACGGGAACATGTCGCCGCCCGAGCCCGCGAGGCCGTTCACGAGCATCGCCATCGGGCCGCGGTGGCCGTCGGGCGGCCATGCGCCGTCGCGCGCGTCGCGGCGAGCCCAGTAGTTCGTCACGGGGCGGTTCAGGAGCTCGATGAAGCGCGTCGGGATCTGCCCGCCGCCGTTCCAGCGCTCGTCGATCAGGAGCGCGGGCTTCATGCGCTGGCCGTAGAACTGACGGACGAGTTCCGTCTGCCCGTCGACACCCGTGTTCGGCACATAGATGTAGCCGATCCTGCCGCCCGAGAGTTCCTCGACGCGGCGGCGCTTCGACTCGACCCAGTCGCGGTAGTTGAGCGAGTCCTCGCTTGCCATCGTCGTGACGACGACATCGCGCGCGTCTGCGTCG
>JBILDS010000093.1:0-11601 GCA_044352505.1 Phycisphaerales bacterium | reverse complement strand
CTCGGCCTTCGCGCCAACGTCGACTCCGCGCGTCGGCTCGTCGATCACGAGGACGCGAGGGTTCGTCTCAAGCCAACGCGCCAGCGCGAACTTCTGCTGGTTTCCGCCAGAAAGCGAAGAAATCGGTGCGCCGGGTCGTGCACATCGAATGGCAAACGCTTCGATCCATCGTCGGGTCACCGACCACTCTCCACGTGCGTCGACATGCGCACCGCCAAGGCGCGTATGGCGGTCGAGTGACGGCAGCGTCATGTTTGCCACCGAAGAGAGCGACACGTGAAGCCCGCGGCCCTTGCGATCTTCGCTGACATACGCGATTCCGGCGCGCATGGCATCTTTCACGCTGCGAAACACACGCGGTGCGCCATTGATGCGAAGCGTGCCAAAGGACGCGCGCAGCCCAAGCATCGCCTCCGCCGTCTCGGTGCGGCCGGAGCCAACGAGTCCCGCGAGACCAACGATCTCACCCGGACATACCGTGAGGTTGATTCCTGTTCCGCGCCCCTCCGCGCCGAACCCGACAAGTTCGAGCAACGGCTCGGCATCGCGCACCATGCCCTTCTCTGGATAGATCGACCCGAGCGCGCGTCCGACCATTGCAGCCGCGAGGCCGTCTTCATCGATGGCCACGCCGGAAACATCGCGCAGCGCGCCCTCTGAGCGCACAAACGACTGCACCAACATGCCATCGCGGAGGACACTCACGCGATCGGCCACCGCGACCACTTCGTCGAGATGGTGCGAAATGAAGATGACCGCGCGTCCTTCGTCGCGAAGCGCGCGAAGACGCGACAGAAGTCTCGCGGATTCCTGTTCGCCAAGCACCGCAGTCGGCTCGTCGAACACCAAGACGCGCGCGTCGCTTGCAAGGCACTTCGCGATCTCCACAAACTGCGCCTCGGCAACCGACAGGTCGCCAGCCTCGCGCGTGAGATCGAGATCCGCCCCGAGCGACGCGAGGAGCGCGCCCGCGCGTGTGCGCTGTTCGGCGCGATCGACGGCAACTCCTCCGAACGTTGCCGGTTCCCGGCCAAGGGTGACGTTCTCAGCCACGTTGAGCGTGGCAACGAGATTGAGCTCCTGATGCACCATGGCAATGCCGGCACGGAGCGCGTCGACAGGCGCATCGAACCCAACCGCCTGCTCTTCAAGAAAGATCTCGCCTTGGGTCGGACGCACCGAACCAGAGAGGACTTTCATGAGCGTGCTTTTGCCAGCACCGTTCTCACCGACCACGGCGTGGATCTCGCCTCGGCGAAACGACATAGTGACGCCATCGAGCGCTCGCACCCCGGGGTACTCGACTGTGACAGAGCGTGCCTCAAGCAACGGGCGACTCTGCGAGATATCGCTCCTGCCGAAACCGCGACTGGAACCGCCACTGGAACCACCGCCAGAGCCACCGCCATCTGCCGAAGTTGCGCGAGATTCCGTATGCACTGTCTGAGAGCCTACCTTGCGACCAGATTTCGGTGCGACCTCATCGGTGGGAGGCGCGGAATCCGCCCTCAACCCAATCTCTGTGCTACCTTTGCGGTTCCATGTCATCGCTCCGGCGTTCCAACCCCCACCTTCGGCTCACGGCGGCGATCCTCGTTGCCATGCTCGCCGCACTGGCGGGTGGACTTGCGTCGGACACGACCGACTCGCGAACGCGGCGGTCTGAACTCCAGTCTGCGCTGCGGTTTGCTGTCCTGGCGGAAGAACCGCAGGTTGGCGCGCGCGTGGTGGTCGGGCGGGTGTTTGCCGCTGCGGTCGAAATCCACGACGCACGCACAGCACTCCTTGCATCAGACAGTTCGCTCTCGCGCGCCGAGCGCTCACTCCGACGTGTCGCCACGCATGCACGCGCGGCGCTCCTCAAGACGACCGTGCTGCCTCCGCCGACGGCGTGACGCGCAGCAGTTTCGTTCGTCTTCCCCTCCCCCAGCATCAACGCAGGCGGCGCCGCCGCTTTACCGATCGCTCCCCTCGGAGCAGAGATACAACATGAGTCAGCTTCTCAAGGGCATCCCAATTCTCGACTGGTTCGTTCGCGTCACCCTCGGAACCAAGAACCAGCGCGACGTCAAGCGCTATCTCAAGATCGTCGACCAGGTGAACGCACTCGAGCCGGAAGTCCGACGGCTCACCGACGCGCAACTGCGCGCCAAGACAGACGAGTTCCGCACACGCACTGCAGGCGGCGAGAAGCCCTACGCAATGATCCCCGAGATCTTCGCTGTTGCCCGCGAGGCCATGGATCGCGGAGTCGGCATTCGCAGCATCTTCAACCCCGCAAAGAACGCAGACCTCAACATGGACGGCACGGTCGACGAGCTCGATCGGTTCGATCCGTCGCTCTTGCCTTCGTCGGTGCGCGCTGCCTACGACGCAACCGTGGCCGCCATGCGCGCCGCCCCGCCACGTATGCCCGAGGGCGACCTTCTCGGTTGCGAGCAGATGATCGAGGGCTGGCAGTACCTCGACATTCCGAACGAAATCTACGAAGCCGTGCGCGAGATCTACCCCGAATCGCGTCCTCCCTTCCGGGCGCGCCCGTTCAACGTGCAGTTGATCGGCGGCATTGTGCTCGCGGAAGGCAAGATCGCCGAGATGAAGACTGGCGAAGGCAAGACCATCGTCGGTCCGCTGGCCTGCTACCTCGCCGCATGCGAGAAGAAGCAAGTGCACGTTGTCACCGTGAACGATTACCTCGTTCAACGCGACCGCGACTGGACGTTCCCGTTCTTCCGCGCGCTCGGACTCACCGTCGGCGCCATCCACCCCCAGCACATGCAGGGGCCCGACCAGAAGAAGGGCGCATACGGCTGCGACGTGGTGTACGGCACCACAAGCGAGTTCGGCTTCGACTACCTGCGCGACAACATGAAGACGCGGCCAGAAGAACAGCTGCAGAAGCAGCGCGGTTTCGCGATTGTCGACGAAGTCGACTCGATTCTGATCGATGAAGCGCGCACGCCGCTGATCATCTCCGGCCCCGCGCACGCACACCAGCCCCGCTACGACCTCGCCGATCAAGTTGCGCGGCATCTCGTCTCGCGCCAATCCGAGTGGAGCGACGCCAACGATGAGTGCCGCAAGATCGCCGAAACCGTTGCCGGATACGAAGGCGACATCCGCAACGCCCGCGATCGCGCCAGCGTTCCCGCACTCAAGCAGGCAATGGAAGCCGCGCGCAAAGAACTCGTCACCGCTGAGGCGCGTCGTGATCGTTTCCAGCAGTTCTATGAGGTCGAGCTCGACAAGAAGGTTGCAACCCTCACCCATCAGGGCGTCGAGGAAGCGCAGCGCTTTGCGAAGAAAATCGACCCAACGGTGGCGAGTTTCTACGTGGGCACCAACATCGACATGCCGCACCTTGTCGAGCAAGCGGTGCGCGCACACACGGTGTATCAACGCGATCGAGACTACGTTGTTGCGCCCGATGACCAAGGCGTCGAGGGCGTGGTGATTGTCGACCAGAACACAGGCCGCAAGATGGTTGGTCGTCAATGGTCTGATGGTCTTCACCAAGCCGTCGAGGCGAAGGAGAAGGTGAAGATCAAGGAAGAGACGCAGACGATGGCGACCATCACCATCCAGAACTACTTCAAGCTCTACCAGCGTCTTTCCGGTATGACCGGTACCGCCGACACCGAGGCGACAGAATTCCACGAGATCTACAATCTTGACGTTGTCGCGATTCCCACCAATCTCCCCATTTCGCGCGTGGATCGACAAGACCGCGTGTATCTCTCACAGAAGGACAAGTGGAACGCGATCGTCGAAGAGGTGAAACTCTTCCACGACGTCGGACGCCCTGTGCTTGTGGGAACAACAAGCGTTGAGAAGAGTGAACTCGTTGCGCGCATGCTGGCGAGCAAGTATCAGATTCGCCACGAAGTCCTGAACGCGAAGCAGCACGACCGCGAAGCGGAGATCGTTGCGCGCGCCGGTGAACTTGGCGCAGTGATGATCGCCACCAACATGGCGGGCCGAGGAACCGATATCAAGCTGCGCACATTCTCGCGCGAGCAACTCATCGAACACTGGAAGCGCCGCAACATCTGTCCGAAAGAGGCGCGCGCCGAAATGCCCGATGACGAAATCGTGGGGCTCTGCTATCGCCACCTCGCCGAACGCATCCTCGGTAAGGACGCGGCACTTGGAGAGGACGCGCCCGAGCTTCGTCTTCGCCTGGTGCGCCACTGGGCCATCGAGAAGGCAAAATGCCCGGAAAAGAAGGCAAACGCGCTCGACGTCGAAACGCTCTCCGCCGAACTCGACGCGATCGGGTTCCCGCCGCTGCACCGGCTTGCCGTGTGGAAGAACGTGGAAGAAATGGGCGGCCTCCATATTGTTGGCACCGAGCGTCACGAAAGCCGCCGCATCGACAACCAGCTGCGCGGCCGCGCTGGCCGTCAGGGCGACAACGGCTCGAGCCGCTTCTTCCTGTCGATGGATGACGACCTCATGAAGCTCTTCGCCGGCAAGGCGATGCTGAAGGTGCTGTCGACCCTCGGTATGAAGGAGGGCGATGACCTCGAGGATCCGATCCTCTCGCGCTCGATCGAGAAGGCGCAGCGCAAAGTCGAAGAGCGCAACTTCCAAATGCGCAAGGGCATTCTCGAGTACGACGAGCCCATGGAGCACCAGCGCCGCGCGTTCTACGGATTGCGCCAGCCGATCGTCGAGGGCAAGGGCGTGCGCGATCTCGTGCTGCGCTACGTCGATGAGTCGATCAACAAGGCTGCGCAAGACTACCTCGGGCCGCTGCACGTTCCCAACACGCTTGCGGAGTGGGTGCGCGAGAACTGCGGAGTACGCATCGAGCCCGAGCGATTCCTGAAGAAGGACCGCGATGAAATCGAGCGACTCGTGCGCATCGACGCGGCCGAAGAGGCGCAAGAGCAGATTCGCGCCACCGCGGGCGAGTGCCTTCCGATCGAGCTCGAGCCGGAGGAGTGGGACGCTGAGGGCTTCTCGGTGTGGGCGCGCGCCAACTACGGCGCCGAAATCACGCCGGAAGAGATCCGCGCCGCCGACCGCAGCGAAGCGATTCATCGGGTGGCCGAAGCCGCACAGCAGAAGTTCGCGGAGATTGACCTCTCGCCGCTCGCCGACTACCTGGTGCCAAACTTTGGCGCAGCGCAGTTGGCAAGCTGGGCCAATCGCAAGTTCGGCACCAGTTTCGACGCGTCGATTCTCGACGGCGTCTCTGAGCCGCGGGCGGCCGCAGAAACGCTCACGCAGAAGGCGCGCGAGGTCTACCGCCAGCGCGAGCTCTCGTACTCGATCGATTACGCGATTCAGATGACCAACGCCGAACTCGAGCGCGACCGAGCGGGCGCGTTGACGCGTTTCTGCGCGTTCGTGAATGGCCGCTACGGCGTTTCGTGGACGCCCGAGTCGCTGCCGGCGAGCGACCCGGCGGAAATCCGACGCACGCTGTTGGGGCGCGCGGAAGGCATCACGCCATCGGTGTTGGCCGAGCGCGCGCAAGCCTGTCTCAGTCGCGGCCGCGACGCCGACTCGATTGCGCGTTGGTTTGAGGAGGATTGCATGATTCGCCTCTCGGGCGCCGAACGCGAAGAGGTTGCGTCTGACCCCGACGGATTCGTGCGCGCGAAACTGGCGGATCTCCCACGGCTCGAGCTCACGCAGTTCGAGCGCTGGGTGCTCCTGTCCACGCTCGACAACGCGTGGAAAGACAATCTCCACGGCATGGATCAGATCCGAGACGCAATCGGCCTCCGTGCGTTCAGCCAGAAGGATCCGCGCATCGAGTTCAAGCGCGAAAGTGCGCGCGTCTTCAACGAGATGCAAGAGACGGTGCGCGATCGCGTCACCGACGTCGTCTTCCTCGGGCGAATGATGCCGCAGATTCCGCGCCCAATGCCGAGGCCACAACCCGCAGCCGTCGCGGCGGGCGCGAACGCAACACTCGCGGAAGCCGAGCCAACCGCCGAACCGCAGCAGCGTCTTCCGCAGACGCCACCCGCCGCCGCCGAACGGGCACTCGCGTCCGAGTCACCGGTCGACCCAGCGTCGATCCCCGTGGTCGGCCGCAACGAACCCTGCCCCTGCGGCAGCGGCATGAAGTACCGCCAGTGCCACGGCAAGAAGGCCGACGCACAGGCGTAACGGGCGCGACCCGCGCCGAAAAAAATCAAGAACCCCAACGACCACGCCGCGACGGAGCCACCCTCCGTCGCGGCTGTCGTTTGCGCCGACTTGACCGAGGCGCGGGATTCGCTACCATCCTCCCCCTCACGCCTCGTTAGCTCAGTTGGCAGAGCAGCTGACTCTTAATCAGCGGGTCGTAGGTTCAACCCCTACACGAGGCATTTCCCACACGGGGCATTTCCCACACGGGGCATTTCCCACACGGGGCATTTCCCACACGGGGCATTTCCCACACGGGGCATTTCCTACACGGGGCATTCTGTACGCGAGGAGAGTCGCTCGTCGGGCACTTTGCCCGAATGGCGTTTCGTCTCTGAGCGATTTTGTTCTCGGGCGATTTCTTCCTCGGGCGATTTCGTTCTTGAGGTATCTCCAGCGACCAAACGGGTTTGTGCCGGGAAAGAAACGACCGTCTCAGGCGTCGCTGCTCAGGCGTCGTCGCTCGCTCCCTCGTCGCGCGTGCTCGCGATCGAACTCCTTGTTTGTGCGGAAGTGCGTCTGTGCTTCTCTCGGCGTTACGTGTTGCGTGTTGACTGTGGCACGCAGCGCGCAGGTCGCGCGACCCTTTCAGATCCTGCAGCCCGTGCAGACGTCACAATCGGAACGCGAAACCCGGACGATCGTCGGGCGAAACCCGCTGCCCGCGCGCATTTGTCACGAAATGCTTCCTCGTATACACTTCCACTTTCGCGCGAAGCCTGGCATAGTCGCCTGGTTGTGCCACGAACAGGGGAATTCAGGTGGTTTCCTGATGAAAACCGTGCCGGAATTCCCGCTGTCCTCAAGCGTGACTCTCCGTTGACCCGATCCAAGGCTCACAATGTTGTCTATGTCCACAGAGGAGCATCTTCGCTCAGACGCGTCACAGCCGAACGCCGTGCACGCCGAGCGTGATTCGGAAGAGCTTGATCGGCTTCGACAGCTCGGCGGGATCGTCGTGCATGACCTGAACAATGCGATCTTCGCGCTCCTCGGTCGGACGCAACTCCTTCGTCGAAAGGCTGGCGACTCGCCGCTTGTTGGCGAGATCGACTCGCTGCAGGACACCGTGAAGCTTCTTGAGTCGTTGGTTGCGAAGCTCCAGGTTGCGTGCCACCGCGAAGATGGTGCCGACGAGCGCTCAAATCTTCGCGCAGCCGTCCTCTTGGGATTGCGCGCTGCGCTCGGCACGCTGCCCGATTCCCTGCAGCCAGTTCCGCCGGAACGATTCAACGCGTGGCTCCATGACACGCTTGAGGCGTTGCCGCGCGATGCGTTTGTCTGCGGATCCATTCGCCAAGTTTCGACTGCGATCGCCCAGCTCATCTCGATCCATCGCGCCCGCGCTGCCAAGCCGATTTCGGTGCACTGCTCGGTCCGCGATCGCGACGGCGAGGTCGTGTTCGATTTCACTGCAGAAGATGACGGCGGACCGTGGGAGTTCGGTGTCGAAGCGCCGTCGTTGCTCCACGGAACGTTCGAACTTGCACTGCTGCCGCTCGCAGCCGCGCGCCGCGCAACCCGCGACTTCGGTGGCCACGCCGCCCTCGAGCGCACGCCGCGGGGACTTCGCAGCCACCTCTCCTTCCGCGTTGATCGCGCGCTGCCAGGTCAGCACGGCTCGCACGCGGGAACCGCCGCGCGTATGGGCGAAAGCGCAGCGACCAGCGCGAACCCCGCTTCGGAATCGTCAGGCCGCCGCGTGCTCGTCGCCGACGACGACGCAACCGTGCGTGCCCTGCTTGTGGCGGCGCTTGAGTCTGTAGGTGACGACGTCGAATCGATCGACAACCCCGCAGCAGTTGACTCACACGCATCACTCGACTCGTTTGACGTTGTGATTCTCGACGCTGGCGGCGGCGGCCTCTCAGCCCTCGCTCGCATTCGCGCATCGGGCTCATCGCTGCCTGTGCTTATCGCCAGCGGCGACATGATCGAAGGATCGTTCGACGCCAGCACGCGCGTGTTGATGAAGCCGATCATGCTCGACCGGCTCGAGCGTGAATTGACAAACCTGATCGCGCGCGTGACTCGCTAGCGGCCCGCGTGACTCGATTGCGGCGCGCGTGACTCGATTGCGGCGCGCGTGACTCGATTGCGGCGCGCGTGACTCGATTGCGGCGCGCGTGATTCGATTGCGGCGCGCGTGATTCGATTGCGGCGCGCGTGACTCGATTGCGGCGCGCGTGACTCGTGCCTCACCGCCACGCGAACGCGGCAATCTGCACCGCGCACGGCGACAATGTTGCGCACACGTCGAGTTCATCGCGCGTCACAAGTCGATACTCGTCGTATTCCCATCGCGGCTCTGGCAGGCCGTTGATTCGCGCTTGAATGCGATACACGATCTCCCATGTCGATGCGACCTCGTCGAAGATGAGTGCGATGGCGCAAGGCGGCGCGGCCGGGGCAATCGATGCCTCCTCGCGCAACTCGCGCAGCACAGCGTCTTCCGGCCGCTCGTTCGGCTCAAGCATGCCGCCAGGAACAAACTCCCACGCGCCAGGGTAACTCGCCACCGACCGCGCGCGACGCCCAATCAGCACCTTGTCATGGTCGCGCACAATCCCCTTCACGCCAATCGGGCGAACCCCACACGCAAGACCCGGCCGATTGGCACGCGAAAGTTGCACCGCGTAGAAGCGATACGAGCAGGCTTGAACATGGACCTGCACTCCGCCATGACCGTTCCGACTGACGCCAAGAACCTGCAGCATCGAACCATCGAAGTACTTTGAATTCTCGGCGCAAAGCGCACTCCAGCGCGCGTCAATCTCGCGAAGCTCGACGTCTGGCGGCACGAAACGCCCCTCAACGGCGACAACCACCGGTGGACGTCGAAGGAAGATGGTGCGGGCATCAGACATCACGAAATGCGCGCGGGAATCGGGCCGCAGTGCGATTGCATTACACTCCGCCCCCATGGCACAGCCCACGACACCGTACCGCAACACGCCCACCGAGACGACGGGGATGCCAGGCGGCATCCCCTTCATCATTGGAAACGAAGCCGCTGAGCGCTTCAGCTTCTACGGCATGAAGGTGATTCTTGCCGTCTTCATGACGCAGTATCTCGTGAACGCCTCAGGCCAGGCGGCCTACCTCACCGACACGCAGGCGCGCGAGTATGTGGCATGGTTCGTGGCGAGTGCGTACTTCTTCCCCGTGCTTGGGGCGATTCTGTCCGATGCGATCTTGGGGAAGTACCGCACGATCATGCTGCTCTCGATCGTGTACTGCATTGGGCACGGTGCGCTCGCGATGATCGACATGCCGAGCGCGTTCCTGCAAGCCACGATGGATCCGAAGGGCTGGCTTATCGCTGGGCTCTTCCTCGTCGCGCTTGGCTCGGGCGGCATCAAACCATGCGTCTCCGCGCACGTGGGTGACCAGTTTGGTCGGTCAAACAGCCATCTTCTTGCGCGCGTCTTCGGCTGGTTCTACTTCTCGATCAACTTCGGTGCATTCTTCTCAACGCTGCTCACGCCGTGGCTTCTGAAGAACCACGGCCCCGGCTGGGCGTTCGGCATTCCCGGCGTCCTCATGGCGCTCGCGACCTTCATGTTCTGGCTTGGGCGGCACCGATACATCCACATCCCGCCGAAGGGGATCGGGTTCGTCCGCGAGGTCTTCTCGCGCGAGGGCCTCGGCGCGATGGCGGGACTCCTCTCGATCTACGCGTTCGTGGCCGTCTTCTGGTCGCTCTACGACCAGTCGGGCGGCGCGTGGGTGCTGCAGGCGGGGCAGATGGACCGCAACTTCCTCGGGATCGACTGGCTCGAGTCGCAGATCCAGGCCATCAACCCCCTCCTCATCCTCTGCTACATCCCGCTCTTCGCCTATGTGATCTATCCGATCGCAGGCAAGGTCGTGAAGCTCACGCCGCTCCGCAAGATCGGCGCAGGCTTCTTCCTGTGCGTCGTCGCGTTCGGCATCAGTTCGTTCGCGCAGCAGAAGATCGACGCGGCGCAGGCGGCCTTCTCTGGACAGGTCGCGCCCATGGTCGCGAATGCGTCGATCGACTTCCCGAAGACGATCGAGACCCTCCGCGCCGCGGAGCGCAACGCCCCCGCGCAGACGCTCGAGACGATGCTGAAGGAGCCGCAGACGGGCGACGAGGCATGGCGGGCGAAGGCCGTCGAGACGGTCGCGCGCGGCGGCGTCGCCATCGCCTCCGACGGAAGCCGCATCGAGGCCGACTGGCCGTCGATCGGATGGCAGATCCTCGCGTTCATCGTGCTGACAGCGGCCGAGGTGCTCGTCTCCGTCACCTGCCTCGAGTTCAGCTACACGCAGGCGCCGAAGAAGATGAAGTCGTTCGTCATGAGCCTCTACCTCCTCAGCGTCTCGGCGGGCAATGTGCTCACGGCGCTCGTGAACAGGTTCACGCAGGACGAGGCGGGCAACTCGCTTCTTCCGGGCGCGAGCTACTACTGGTTCTTCACGACGCTCATGCTCGGCGCCGCGGTCGTCTACATCGTCGTCTCGCTCTTCTACCGCGAGAAGGATTACCTGCAGGGCGCGGAGGACGCGGCGGCGTAGCGGTCTGCCGCGGGGCTTCGCTCAGATGCCCAGCGGGATCCCGAGCGAGATCCACGCGACGAGGAACGCCGTCCACACGACAAGCGCGGCGATGCTGTACGGAACGAGCAGCGCGATGAGCGTGCCGAGGCCCGCCGTCTTCTCGTAGCGCTGGATGGCGATCAGGATGACGACGAGATAGGGCGAGAGCGGCGCGATCGGGTTGGTGCACGAGTCGCCGACGCGGTACGCCGCCTGCACGACCTCGGGCGAGACGCCCGCGGTTCCGAGGAGCGGCACGAGGATCGGAGCAAGGAACGCCCACTTGGCGCTCGCGCTCGAGACGAGCAGGTTGAGCCCCGCCACCACCACCACGATCGCAGCGACCATCGGCCCTTCGCTCAGGCCCATGGCCTTGATCGCCTCGCCGCCAGAGACGCCGAGGAAGCTCGTGAGGTTCGACTTGTTGAACCACGCGATCGTCTGCCCAGCGAAGAACGCGAGGACGAGGTAGGTGCCCATCGAGCCCATGGCCTCCGTCATGCGCCGCGAGACGCAGCGGTCGGAGCGGATCTCGCCCGTCACAAGCCCGTAGGCGATGCCTGGAACGAGGAAGAGGACGAGGATCATCGGCACGATCGCCTCGCTCCACGCGGGAACCACGAGCTGGGTGCCCGGGCGCGTGATCGTGCCGTGGAGCGGGCCGCCCTCGACGAGCGCGCACGCCGCTAAGGTTCCGCCGTGGACGACGAGCGCAGCGAGCGCCGCGAGCAGCCCCCGCTTCTCAGGCGCCGAGAGCGAAAGGCCGCCGTCGTCGACGCCGCCCGTCTCGATCTGCTTCGCCACCGTCTGCTTGTCGAAGCGCGGCTCGACCACCCACACCGTGACGGCCCAGCCGACGAGCGTGAGGAGCGGCGTCGACGCGGCCATGAA
>JBILDS010000325.1:0-2846 GCA_044352505.1 Phycisphaerales bacterium | reverse complement strand
CTGAAGCGCGCCGCGCAGTCGAAGATTGCCTCGTTCGTCGGATCTTCGGTGACGCGGGTGCAACCGTTCTGATCGAAGACCGCCTTTCGGGGCCCGAACTGAGCGTGCTCGCCTTGTGCGATGGCCGTACCTTCTGGCTCCTCGATGCCGCCCAAGATCACAAGCGGGTCGGCGAAGGCGATACAGGCCCCAACACCGGCGGAATGGGCGCGTTCAGCCCTTGTTCGAGAGCCACGCCCGAATTGCTGCGCATTGTTGAGCGCGACGTACTGGTGCCGACGATCGACGCACTTCGCAGAATGGACGTCCCCTTCCGAGGCGTCCTCTACGCGGGGTTGATGCTGACTCCGGCCGGTCCAAAGGTGCTCGAGTTCAACACCCGATTTGGAGACCCAGAAACGCAACCACTCATGGCGAGATTGCGCGGCGATCTCGTTGAACTCTGTTGGGCCGCGTCAACGGGCCAACTTGATCAGGTCGAACTCTCCTTCGACCCGCGCGCCGCGTGCTGCGTGGTGGTCTGCTCAGGAGGCTATCCGGGGCAGTACCAGAAGGGCGTTCCGATCGAAGGCGTCGATCGAGCCGTGGGCATCCCTCGCGGCGCCAACGAAGACGTTCTTGTCTTCCACGCGGGAACCGCCCGACGCGGCTCCGAGCTCGTGACCAATGGCGGCCGGGTCTTCGGTGTCACTGCACTCGCGGCAACGCTCCATCGGGCGCGCGAACTCGCAAACGCGGCGGCCGCAGAGATCCGCTTCGAGGGCGCATTCTTCCGGCGTGATATCGGTGCGTCAGAGCACGCGTCGCATGCGCTGCCTTCGCAGAGGTCGTGAACGGCGCGAGCCACCTGGCAAGTGCGTTCAGGACGGATTCCTCCGTACGTTTCGCACCACGTTGCGCTGATGATTCCCGCGCGCACGCTGCCTCGTGGCACTGCGCTCCTCGCGTCCAACTGCCCGCGCCGCGCCAGGAGAGACTGCTCGCCGCCGCGTCTTCTGGAGTTGCCTGAGGCGCCCGAATCAGCGTCCGAAAAACACGCGCTCAGAGAACCCACTTTGGGTGGATTGTGCTACAGTCACACCTTCGGAAGGCCGTGCCTTGCCGGAGAATCGTCGTCGGACATGTGTCCACGCCGAGTGTTTTTGTAGCCCCTTCGTCCAACGCATGCACTCCAGTCAAGATTGTCGCAGCTGGGTGCAAATCCGTTTCACTGTTGCGCTTGATTCGTCTGAGGAGTTCTCCCTGATGAGTCTCCTGAACACGACCTATCACGCGACCGGCTTCTGCCCCCGCTGACAGCTTCGCTCTTTCCTTCCCCTTCGACAGACACAACGCGTGTGGACGCGTATTCAGAATCGCGACGACTTCAGAATCAAGACGACTTCAGAATCAAGACGACTTCAGAATTAAGAGGACGAGTCGAAACAGCATGTCGAAACGTGCGTATCTCGACAGCGTCCGAGTAGAGATAGATCCGCAGAAGGCTTCACAGTCCGTTGCCGCAAGCGCCCAGCGCTTCGTGAGAACCAGCACCATGCGTACTTCAGATTTCCCCAGCGCCTCGCCCCAGCCCACCATCACCACCGCCGCCCCAGCGCGTCGGGCGCTTCGTGCGATGCTCGTGTCGACCTCGATCGCTGCGTCGCTCCTGACGATGGGACTCGTCGGTCAAGCCGCAGCGAGTGCCGCACCGCTTGCAGAGGGAAGCGCAACCGCTTCGCCCGTGGTCGCGACGTTTGTGCAAACCAGCAAGTACGCGCCGCGGCAGCCGCTGTGGAAGCGAGATCCGGTGGACTCGATCTTCGCGAAGAAGTTCCGAGGTCTTGGCCTCCTTCCCGACCCGTCGAATCTCACGGGCAAGTTGATCGTGAAGTTCCGCGACGAGGCGAAGGTTCGTGCAGGCATGCAGTTGTCGCCCGGACTGCAGAGCACCACCGACCACGACGTGGCGATGGCTGAGTCGATTCTCGCCCGCTACGGCGCTATTGCGAAGCAGTGGATCGACAAGTCCGAAGGCGAGTTGGCTCTTCTCGAAAGCCGCGCACGCGAAGCGAGCGGCCGCGAGCAACCCGACCTTGCGGGCATGATCGAGATCTCCGGGTTCTCGATCGATGAAGTCGCCTTCATCGCGCGCGAAATCAACGCGCTCGACATCGTTGAGTTTGTCAGCATTGACCGCAAGTTTGCAAACCTGCAGGCTGGCTGCGATCCACAGAACCCAACCGACTGCCACCTCCCTTCGGCAACCTGCACCGATCCCTTCCCGGGAACGGACGCGGTCAACCGAACTCTTTGCAACACCGACCCGAACGCCGATCCGCGTCCGTTCGGTTGCAACAACGTCGACTGCTGTGAAAGCGTTGGCGCGATCGACCCCTCGTGCATCGACGAGCAAGACCAGCGTGGCTGGGACGTGTTCTGCGCCGCGTTCGCAAACATGACCTGCGGCCCGACTGTCTACGACGTGCCGATCCCGGGTGACTTTGATCCCTGCTTCTCCGACCCAGACGAAGACGACGGCATCATCGCCGAGTTCGGCCCTGTGGTCTCGCAGTTCCAGAGCAGTAGCTGCGTGAATCCGCACCTTCAGCGCGGATGCAACCAGCCCGGCTGCTGCGCCGCCGTCTGCACGGTCGACCCGACCTGCTGCAACGAGCAGTGGGATCAGACCTGCGCCAACCTGGTGCTCTCCGGTCAGTTCGCAAGCTGCACCATTCCTGAGCCATCTTCCGACGCAACCCCTGACTTCAGCCTCGTTGAAACGGCGCAGGGTCTGCAGGGCTTCCAGTACTACCTCCAGGCTGCGCCCCGACCCGCCCAACTCATCGACGTCACCGGTCTCGGCG
>JBILDS010000133.1:0-8772 GCA_044352505.1 Phycisphaerales bacterium | reverse complement strand
CTTCTCTGGTCAGGGTTTCGCGCTGAAGGAGATGGATGACTTCCAGAACCTGATTTGGGAGTTCTACCAAGGCGGCGATCCTGCCAACAATCCGTTCCTCAAGGGCGGTGGCGTACGCATCGCGGCTCTCGAGTCGTCGGCCTACTACCAGCACGAGGATTTCATCCTTGCTGGCCCGGCGAAGAACAGCAGCCGCCCGTGGGAAGGTCCGCTCCTCGGAGTTCCCAAGGTCATCATCGAGCCTGACACTCTCCCGGTCTACCCGGGCATTGGCCAGTCGGAGTCGGGCACCATCAGCGCGAATCACGGCACAAACGTCTTAGGCGTGATGATCGCGGCCGACAATGGCTTTGGTGTCACGGGTATCGCCAGCAATGCCCAGGGATACTTCTTCCCAACAATCACCGCCACCGAAGGCTTCCGCGCGCAGACTGCACTGAGCACCTGCCTCGGCGAGTTCTCGCTCGGCGACGTCATCAACTTCTCGTGGGGCTTCGAGGCCGGTCTGCCCTACTTCCCGGTCGGCACCGCTCCAACCGTCGGAGTGTTCGGCGGCGTGCAGCCGGTGACCTCCTCTGAGGCGTTCTCGATTCTCATCGGCCTCGGTTCTGACCTCGGCATCACCTCAGTTGTGGCCGCGGGTGCAGGCCCGGTTGAGATCGTCGGTTCATCCGACGTCGACGTTGGTGCAATCGTCGTCACCGCCATCTATCCGGGCAACATGCTCTTGAACAGCCAAGGCCTCTCGACGTCGCCACTTGCCGGTTACCAACTCTGCTCGGCGCCGCTCACCACCACCGACATCGCAACCATCCGCTTCCCTGGTAGCAATTACCCAGCGGGCGAAGCCGCCAACGAAGATGAAACTGCCGACGCGTCGGCGTGGGGCTTTGCGGTGGCGACCACTGGCGCAACCACCAACTACTTCAACACCTCGGTTCCAAACACCGAGACGTCGCTCTTCCTCGGCACCAACGACGTCCCACCAGGAGGCGTGGCTCCTGCGCTCCAAGTGGATCGTCTCCGAACCTATACCGACAACTTCTCCGGCACTTCGGCTGCGGCTGCCATGATCTCGGGCGTCGTTGCTCGCATGCAGGCCGCGGCGCGACAGTTCTACGGAACATCTTTGAGCCCGGCACAAGTTCGCACGCTGCTTCAGACGCATCCGAACTCCTACCTCCAGTGCCTCTGCTCAACGGGTCTGTGGACCGACAACCCGTGGGGTAACGGCAACTTCATCGGTCTTCCCGCCGACAGTTGCTCGCCGCCGATCCCGGGTGTTTGCACCGACGAGTGCGTCCCGGCGGATTGCGACTGCGAGTTCCACGGCGTTGGCCCGTACCCGAACCTCCAGCAGCTGCCGGCCAGCATCCTCGGCGCCGACATCTTCGGCTCGAACTCGACCGACGTGCAGGTTGTCACTGGTACCCAGGCAATCGGCTTTGCATGGAATCGATTCCAGACCCGCGCAGTCGACGGCAACTACCTCCACGTGGTTGCGCAGCGCCGCTCGCAAGGCTCGATTGTCGAAGGCCTGCCGTACCTCTCGACCGGCTTCACGACCGACGTTCGTGCGCTCAAGAAGGTCACGCTGACCAATCCAGAGCAGGACATCAACAACCTTGCGCTCCTCACCGTTTCGCGCGCCACGCGCAACTTCGTGATGCAGGGTGGCTTCATCTACAACTTCCGCCGCGAGCGGTACGAGTTCGTGGGTCTGAGTTTCCTCAACATCGCAGACACGCTGAACACGTATCCCCTTCCAGCCACAAGCGACTTCGGTGCGTACGTCAACCCCGAGGACGACACCATTGACGTTCGCATTTGGACTTGCGGCCTCGGCAACGTAGGCCGACACACCGTGCAGCACGATTTCATTGACATCGTCATCAATGACCCCGCCAAGCCGCTCTGACCGACATTCAGATCAGAGAGCCATATCTCTCCAGTATTCAAATTCTCGGGTTCAAATTCTCGGGTTCAAATTCTCGGGTTCAAATTCTCGGGTTCAAAATCTCGGGTTCAAACCTCCAGCGCTCGATGAGTCCGCTTCTGAGACATTTCGGTCGATGAAGTCGACCCAAGCAGCAGACTGAGGCGAACAACCCTCCGCTCGGTATCGAGTCTTCGATATCACCTCATCGAGTTGTAATCTCCGCGCACACGCGCCTTACGCAGACGAGACCAAGACGATGCCTTCAACCAACCTTGGACGTATGTTCGGATCCCCCCGCATCCTGGCCGGTGCACTTCTCGCAAGCGCCTCGTTTGGTGGCGTGGCTTTTGGGCTTCCCTCCGCGTCGCCGCTTGCGACACCATCTGCCAGTTCGGCACCGAAATCGATTCTCTCTGCACCGCTGCCGGTGCTCGATGAGCGGGCTGTGTTTCTGTCGCCGTTCCTGCCCGCTGCGAAGCCATCGCGCGCCCTTCCGCAGGGTGCGCTTGAGCTCGACTTCCTCCCCGAATTGCTCGACATGATCCCCGCAAATGGGGTCTTCGACGTGGTGCAGTTCCCGCTTCCAGATGGAACGTTCCATGACATTTGGCTGACCGAGTTCAAGGTCACGAATGAAGCCACGACAATCGTCGTGATGCAGCCCTCGGACACTGAGGGTGGCGAGCCTCTTGCAAACCACGGCTTCGAGCCGACGGTTCGACTGTTCCGTGGTCATGTCACGGGTGCCGAACAGAGTTTGGTCTATCTCGCCTTCTCGGCCGAGTCGATCTCTGGCTTCATCAGCATCAACGGTCGCGTCTACAGCATCTCAAACGGCCCGCGTGGCGACCACCCCATTGTGGTCAGCGACCTTGCCGGACTCCCTGAGGGCGCAATCAACTGGTACGAGTACGCCTGTGAGGTTCGCGATGGCGGCAAGCCGCCGGAGCCGACCGATGGCGGCGTTGCTGCTCTCGGTACCTGCAAGGTGCTTGAGATGGCCTTCGAAACCGACAACGAGTTCCGCTCGCTCTTCGGAAGCGACCAAGCTGCGATCAACTATGCCACCCAGATCGCGGCTGGAATGAACACGATTTACCTTGCGGATCAGAACCTCTTCCCCTTGATGTCCTTCCTCCGGGTGTGGTCGCCGGGCGTGAACGATCCGTGGTCTGCGGGTAGTTCGGGCGCTCAGCTCGACCAGTTCGTTGGCGCTTGGGCAGGTGGAGGCGGTCCGGCCGGATCGACTCCGCGTGACCTCGCCCACCTGATTTCCGCGCGCGACCTCGGCGGCGGCGTTGCGTACCTCAACGCAGTCTGCAATCCCGCGATTGGTTTCGCGGTCTCCGGAAATCTTTCAGGGTTCTTCCCCTTCCCGCTCCAAGACAACAGCGCCCAGAACTGGGACATCATGGTGACCACCCACGAGATGGGTCACAATGCCGGCTGCAATCACACGCACGACCTCGGTGTTGACAACTGCGTGGGTGGCGGGTGCATCCCGAACGGCACGATCATGAGCTATTGCCACCTCTGCCCGGGTGGCTTGGCGAACGTTGTTCTCAACTTCGCGCCGGCGAACATCGCCCAGATGGATGCGTTCCTTCCGGGTCTTGGATGTCTTTCAGAGCCGTGCCCGATCTTCGACCCGGCCAACTTCAATGCGTCAGACGGCGCGTTTGTGGACGCGGTTCGCCTCACGTGGATCGCGCCTGCGGTCGCTTCGCTTGGTTTCCAGATCGAGCGTCGTGAGGTCGGCGGCGTGTTTGCGTCGCTCAACCCGGCTGTTCCCTCTTCGGCGACCTCGCTCGACGACACAACAGCGGTGGTCGGAACAACCTACGAGTACCGCATCCGTTCGATCCGCGTCGATGGCGAACCTGCGGACTGGGTTGGCCCCGACTCCGGCTTCAAGGGCTTCCTTGGCCCGACCCAACTCGCGGCGTCCGATGGCCTCTTTGCCGATCGTGTCGAGCTCTCCTGGGAGGCGCCCTTCGGCTACACGCCCGATTCGTACTCGATCTACCGAGCAACAGCGGGCGGCAGCATGCTGAAGCTTGCAGAGAGCGCCCAGCCCGTCTTCAGTGACAACGGAACCTACGACCCGGCGTTTGAGGCTGGCTGGCCTGACACAGACGGCGACATGAACGACGGCCCGATTCCTCCGACGACTCCTGGTGTGCAGTACTTCTATGAGGTCCGCGCCAATGTCGGCGGCGGCGTCAGTGCCCCAACTGAAGATGCAGGCTTCCGTGCAACTCCTGGCCCGTCGAACCTTGTTGCATCGGGCGCGATCAACGGATCGCTTCCCCCCTACACCAACCGCATCCGCCTGACGTGGTCGTTGCCCGGCCCTGTCAACACGGTGTACATCTACCGCTCTGCTGGTGGCGCGAACTTCGCTGAAGTTGCGCGTCTCAACGGATCCTTCACGCGTTGGTCTGACGTGCAGGTTGAGTCGGACGTCACCTACTCCTATCAGGTGCAGTCGTTCTCAAACCTCACTGGCCTCTCCGCGCCGAGCGACATTGATCTTGGCTTCGCATTGATGCCACCGAGTGTCACCTCAGCAACCGACGGAACCAACTCGGACGTCACCGTGACGTGGTCGGCGCCAGCAACGTGGACCCCAGGTGCGTACAACGTGTGGCGCAAGCGATCCGGTCGAGCACCGTGGCCCGCGCAGCCGATTGCAACCAACCTCCCTGCGAACCAGTTCAGTTTCGTTGACGAGACTGCCGAACCAGGCGCGGTGTATGTCTACGCCGTCGCTGGCCGATCCGATCAGTTCAACAGCTACAGCGATCGCGGCGCAACCAACACGGGCTATCCAACCGTGCTTCCTCCGATCAACGTTTCTGCCTCGGATGGCGGCTTCCCCGGCTTTGTCGAGATCACTTGGACGCCAGTCGGCACAACCACCAACGTGACCTGGGAAATCTGGCGTCGCGTCTCGGGTTCGAACGCAGCGTACGTTCGCCTGAAGACGATTACGCAGAACTTCTTCCTTGACTCGACGACCTCTCCTGGCGTGGTGTACGACTACTACATTCGCACCAAGGCTTCGAACGGTGCTGTGTCGGTTCCGAGTGACGTTGACACCGGCTTCCGCTGACGCCGGCTGCTGCGGTTGCAGCACACGGCGCCTTCCGGGTAAGCCAGAACTCGCTTGAATCCCAGCCCCCGCCCTTTGGCGGGGGCTTTCTTTTCGGGGCCTTGCCGCGAGAGTGCGATGGAAGTTTCAGAAACTTCTGAAACTTCAGTTGCGAATCTGATCCGGGTTTCTATGCTCTCCATATGCCTTCGCGCGCGCCATCCTCTCGCACCGTTGCTGCCGTCGCCGGAGGGGCTGGAGTTCCCTCCGAGGATGATCGCATTGCTGAGGTGCGCGCTGCGCAGGATCGCTTCATTGGACTTTGGGGCGAGATGGGCACACGTTGGGGAGTTCAGCGCAGCATGGCCGAGGTGCACGCCCTTCTCTTCATCGCGGGCGAGCCGCTCGCCGCAGAAGAGATCATGGAGCGACTCTCGATTTCACGCGGCAGCGTCTCAACAACGCTGAAGCAGCTGGTCGAGTGGGGACTTGTTCAGCGCGTCAACCCAAAGCTCGGTGCAACGATCGCAGGTGCGCGAGAGGGTCGGCGGGAGTATCACCGCGCGGAGCAGGATGTCTGGAAGTTGTTCTACACCATTCTTCGCGCGCGGAAGCGACGCGAGTTTGACCCGCTCCTTGAGCAACTTGACCGATGCAAACTCACGGCGAAGGGCGGACGCCGCTCAGAGTCCGAGCGAGCCCATGACAAGCGTGTTGATGAGCTTCTCGAGCTCTGCGTCTTCTTTGATGGCCTCGCGAACACGATTTCGAAGTCCGGCAAGGGAGTGGAGCGCGCCAGCAAAGTCCTGGCCAAGGTTCTGGGGGTAACACGATGACTCGCATGTCTCCGAAGCCTTCGCTTTCTCGGCGCCGCGCGCGCCGAACCGAAACGCACGACGTTGGGCTTTCCCGCGCCGGACGGGTTGCTGAGCAGGTCGTTGCCGCTCCGCAGCCGTCGCAGGCGCTTGTGCAATGGCGGATCGGCCGCGCAGGTCATTGCACGCTCGTTGTGTCTCCTGCGCCAGCTGGATCGCCGCCGGGTGCGGTGGATCTGACTGTCGAATTG
Source organism: Phycisphaerales bacterium (assembly GCA_044352505.1). GTDB lineage: Bacteria > Planctomycetota > Phycisphaerae > Phycisphaerales > SM1A02 > QWPT01. The sequence goes on along the minus strand of JBILDS010000133.1, from coordinate 2,673 downwards.
GCGCACGTTCCTCTGCGGGGAGTCCAGCCTGCTTCCCCGGTTCATGCGGGTGTGAACGCACACGAGGCGCGCCGTCTCGCCGGCGAGGGCGGATCCGCCGATCGCGTCCAATTTCTTGGACGAGGAACGGTTTCTCGATTTTCTGACGAGTATCGCCTCAGTATGAAACTCGTGGGCGTTGGCTCCCGCGAGGCAGAGTGCATGGAGTTTGTCGCAGAACTCTCGCTTTTAACGCTCACGTCGTCTGGTAGAAGCCTGCTGCTTGCAAACCTTCCCGCGCAACTCGGCCTTCGGGGCGGAACCTATGCGCTGTGCGAGGGAACCCGTGATGCGTTGCGGAGCATCCTGCACGCGCAAGCCGCTCAACGCGCTTCCACCTGAGCGGTTTTCCTCGTTCTCTCGAGCGGCGCATTGCCATTGGCTGAACCCGTTGTAGGTTTATGGGGTTCGCTTTCACGATTCCGCTGTCGTGTCGTTCGGGCTCGTTCCACGGCTTTCCCGCGTTGACTGCCGCGCCTCAACCACATGAGATCGCTCCGACTAGTCACCACCCGGTCGCCGACATACCAGCTTGTGCGCATGGCGTGGGCGATTGTGGTGTTCGCGCTGGCACAGGAGTCTCTCGCCCAGACGATCTCGTTCGGCGACCAAGCAACAGCGCGCGGGATCCAGTATCCCGTGCAAGGCATCCCGCAATCAAATGGGCTCTATGGTTTTGGCATCGCAGCAACAGATCTCGACGGCGACGGGTTCGACGACATCGTTGCGGTTGGTCGGTTGAACGGACAGGTCGGCGTGTTTCGCAACCTAGGCGCTGGCCAGTTTCAGAATCGTTCCGCGACCTCCGGGATTGCCGCGCTGCCGCAGGCCTCGGCCATTGCCGCCGCAGATCTTGATGGTGATCGTTTGCCGGAACTCGTCTTCACGCAGATCAACCAGCCGATCCGCATCTATCGAAATCTCGGCGGCTTTCAGTTTGAGCCGATGGCGCTTGAGTTGTCACTCGGTGCGCCGACGTCTGCAAAGGCGGTGTCCCTCGCAGATGTGGACGGCGACGGCGACCTCGACTTCTTCATCGCGGCGTATGCGCTGTCAGACGCACCCGCGCCTCAACTTCGAAGCAGACTGCTACGCAACGATGGCGCTTCAATGACCGATCTCGCGCCAACGTTCGGTCTTGATCGCCCCGCGCGCACTTTTCTTGGCGTTTTCAGCGATATTGATCGCGACGGAGATCCCGATCTCTACATCTCAAACGATCGCGGACACCTCGCGCCACTCTTTGCCGCGAACGAACTCTGGCGAAACGATGGTGGCGTCTTCACCGATATCAGCGCACCGAGTGGAGCCGATGTCGCCTGTTTCTCAATGGGCGTCGCCTGTGGAGATTTCGACGGCAACGGCTTTCCCGACTTTCTGGTAACGAACATCCCGAGCGCAAACCCGCCGGTGTTTGGAGTCAATCCTTTGATGCTCGGACTCGGCGACGGAACGTTCCTGCGCGCGGAGAGCCTGTGGGATGTCGAAGACCGCGTGACTGGTTGGGGCGCGCTCTTTGTCGACGTGGACAACGATGGTCATCTTGATCTCTACGTCAACCACCAGTTCGCGCCAAACAAACTCTGGCGCAACCCTGGGGCTCCGCCCGCGAGTCTCGTTCCCAATGCTGGAGGTGCGGCCGGTACCTCCAGCCACTGGAGTTACTCGACAGTTGTGGCAGACTTCGACGGCGACGGCGACCTTGATTTCCTCGTCTCGAACCTTGGCTCGAATCTGCGGCTCTTTATCAACAACTCGACGCCAACGCTGCCGAGCGTGCGATTTCGTCTCGAAGGGGTCGGTCTCAACACTTGCGCGATCGGAGCTCGAATTGACGCGCGCGTGGGGAAGCGGACACTCACCCGAGAGATTCACGCGGGAGGTGTTGGGTATCTCGGTCAAAACTCAACTGAGGTTCACCTCGGACTCGGAACAGCGGGCGTCCTCGATGAGGCGATCGTGGTGTTCCCTAGCGGCGCAACACGGCAACTCCAGAATATCCCGCCTGGGTCGTACACGGTCGTTCACCCCGATCTCTTGGGTGATGGCAATGACGACGGCACCATCGACGCACAAGATCTTGAACTACTGGAGGCGTGCCTCAGCGCTGGAGCACCATCGCAGGCGCGACTGTGCATGCGATTCGACTTCAACTCAGACTTGATCGTGACAGATGCAGACCGCGCACTCTTCGAGGTCGCGCGCATAAGACAACGCTGCGATCTCGACGCGAATCGCGCCATCGACGCCCGCGACTTAGGCCTTCTGCTCAGCGAATGGGGACAGCCCGGGAGAACAGATCTCAACGACGACGGAACCACCGACGCGCTCGATCTCAAAGTCATGTTCTCCTACTGGGGCTCGTAACGAGCGGCGCCAGACACATATCCGGTACGTGCCGGGTACGTGCCGGGTACGTGCCGGGTACGTGCCGGGTACGTGCCGGGTACACCGCACCCCGCCGTAGGCAGCATCCAAAGACGAACCCGTCTCGATATGGGCAGCTCAGCTGTCTACGCGGCTCATGGGCTCGGTCATGGGCTCCGTCATGGGCTCCGTCATGGGCTCCGTCATGGGCTCCGTCATGGGCTCCGTCATGGGCTCCGTCATGGGCTCCGTCATGGGCTCCGTCAT
>JBILDS010000092.1:0-11633 GCA_044352505.1 Phycisphaerales bacterium | reverse complement strand
CCGAGCCACGTGCACCCGAGTCACGTGCTCCCGAGCCACGTGCACCCGAGTCACGTACTCCCGAGCCACGTGCTCCTGAGTCACGTGCTCCTGAGTCACGTGCCCCTCATCGACTTACCCCAGACTGTCTCTCTCCTCAGGTGACTCGCCCCTCGGCTGCGCGCCCGCTGGCGACTCACCCCCAAGCGATTCAGCCTCCAAGCGAGTCACACCAAAGTGACTCGTTCTGAAGTGACTCACCCACAGAGCGAGTCGCTCTCAGCGCGATACGCCTGCATGTGAACCCCCCGAGGCCCCGCCCGTGCATGTCGGCGGGCGGAGCCCCGGTGATGGGGAGGTTGGATTCGCTCGGCGCGGTGCTGGTTGCACTGCGGGAGCGACGGCGATCCGGCATCTGGCGACTCAGACCACGAGCGTTCAACTTGCCGTTGGGTTGATCACGACGTGGCGCGGCATGGCGAGAAGGCGTTCTTGATTGCGCAGATGCAGTGCGCGCAAGCCCGGTTCCTCGCCAGACGCCCCGATCCACAACGCGACCCCACAGGAGATCTGTCTCTTGTGCGACTTGAATCGTTGACTTGAGCGTGAGTTCCCACACGAGTTCCCACGTGAGTTCCCTCGTGGGTTTCTCTGCGGTCTCTCCTGCAGGACTTCACAGGAGATTCCACGTAGAACCTCACGCAGGTATCTACGCAGCATTTCCCGCCGAATTTCTGGCCGAGTTTCCCGTGGATATTCCCGTGGATATTCCCGTGGATATTCCCAAGGTCGATCCGCGTTCTTTCCGCAAGTTATGCCGTCTTTCCCCGATGCGTTGTGGCTTCTCCTGATTCACGCGAAGGAGCTATGCACGCGAGTGGGACGAAGCCGGTTCGGTGATCGCCCTTGGCGCCATTTCGCCACCGTGCGACCGTCGTGCGGTTCCCGCAGCGTTACCGTCGACGGCGCGCAACGCAGCCTGCAAGGCCAAGTAGCGCGAGCGCTCCGCCTGGTGCGGGTACTGGCGTTCCTGAGACAGACATGTTGTCGAATCGGATGCTCCCCGTGCTGCCAGTTGCGCCATCGACCACGATGCGCAGCGAGAGCGTACCTGCGGGCAGATACATCCCGCCGCCAAGCCGATGCGACTGCAGTTCCCATGCCGTTGTGCTTGCACCGAAGTTCGCGAAAGCGATCCACGTGAAGCCCGTCCAGTAGTCGATCCGATTGCTGGCGAAGCCAGTGGAGGAACGACGCACCGCGAAGTTCAGCGCGACGTCCTCAACATCACCGATCGCGAGATCAACGTAGATCGCGGATTGGTTGAACGCGCTTCCTACGACCGCAAGGGCGTTTCCCGCTGTTTCGCCGGGCTGTGCGCCAAGGGTTGTGCCCTGCATGAAGTTGTAGCCACCGCCAAGACCAGTGCAGTCGAGGGTTCCGAACCCCGTTGTTGCAGCGAGGACGGGGGGTTTCCCCTCGCCCAGCGCGTTCATGTTCCACGCGGAGATCAGCGCCGCGTTGGCGTTGGATTGCCCAAACGACACCGCGACGAACGCAACCGCGAGAGCGGACATCCCTGCGACCGCCCGACTTGCGCCCACGAGAGCGACGCCGACAACCGGAGTATTGGTGCTCCGACCACCGTGGCGAGCGCCCACGACGCTGCGGAACCCGCCGCAGGCCTCGTCACCAACGCGCTTCAACCCCCGAACCAAACCAACACCGACAGAGGACATGAAATCGGTCATGATTCCTCTTCCTTTCCCGGGCAAGTGCCCGACTTGTGTGTGCGTGCAGACGCGTCACAACGCGCTGCGAGAGGCCGCAATCTACGACCCTTCCACGTGGGTCCTTGGATTTGCTACAGATTTACAGGAAGATTTTCCAACTTCTTCTCGCCGCTCCGTCGCGCCATGAAAGCCCGGCGACGAACGTCGGAAGGAGGCCTTTCCGCCGACCCACGTGCACCTCGTGTGGTTGGGCGCACGTGGCACCATCTCACAGGCGACGCTTATGCAGCACACACACGAACGTGACAGCAACTGGTACTGGTCGCAACGCGGCAACACCATGGGCCCGATCGACTTCACGGAACTGCGCAGGCTTGCCGCAGCGGGATCGGTCGCGCCGACCACGTGGGTACATCACCCGTCAAGTGTGTCTTGGGTGCAGGCATCAACAATCGCGGGGTTGTTTGAGCCAAACGCGGGAGTGGCGTCCGCGCCTCCGGATGCGCCTCCGCAGGGCGAGTTCTGCAGCCGCTGTGGCGCGCACAACCTTGTTGGATTCACGCAGTGCGCCGCATGCGGATACCAGAGTTCGGTGCGCCCGCTTGGTGGACTCGACCCCAAACTCGCCGCAATCATTTGCCGCGCCAGCATTCTCGCAACCCTTGTGGCGCCGATTCTCTCGATCGGTGCGCCAATTGCGGTGTGGGCGGCCGCTGGGGGAAACCCTGCGCTTCTTCGCGAAGCGAAGGCGGCGCTCAACTGTCATATCACCATCTTGATCGTCGGATTTGCAGCAGTCGCGATTGCGGTTGTTGGATTGCTCATCGTGATCGGACCCATCATCGGCGCGATTCTTGCAATCGCGCTGGTGGTGTACACGGTGGCGGTTGGAATCATGGGTCTCATTGCGGCCGGGAATGACCAACCGTTTGAGTACCCGCTGACGATCAAGCTGATCAAGTAGTGGGTGCAACACTGCTCTAGGATCCGTCAGACAGAACCCAGGTTGCGGCGTTTACGCTCGAGCCATTCGTATCGCAAGTTCGATCGCGGCGCGCATCGATCCCTCGCTCGCTTGGTTGCGTCCGGCAATTCCGAATGCGGTGCCATGATCAGGGCTCGTGCGCACGATCGGAAGTCCAAGCGTCACGTTCACCGCTTTGTCCCATCCGAGCAACTTCACAGGAATCAACCCTTGGTCGTGATACATCGCGACCACGAGATCCCACGCCCCCGACGCTGCTGCGATGAAGACGGTGTCGCCAGCGAATGGGCCGTGCACGTCGACGCCGTTGGCACGCGCGAGGTCGATGGCGGGTGTGATGACACGAATCTCCTCGTCGCCGAAGAGGCCTCCTTCACCTGCGTGCGGATTGAGCCCACATACGGCGATCTTCGGATTGGCGATGCCGAGACGCTGGCAGAGTTCGAAGCCCAGCATGATGGGTTCATGCACGCGTCCGATGGTCAACAGGTTTCGCAACTCCATGAGGGGTACGTGTGTTGTTGCCAACACAACATTGAGTCGCGGAGAGACGAACGCCATCGCTTGACGCTTTGCTTTCGTCCGCGCGGCGAAGAGCTCGGTGTGACCTGGCCAACGAAATCCTGCAAGATTCCAGGACTCTTTCGAGATCGGCCCCGTCACGATCGCATCAAGGCGTCGTGAATCGTCGCGCGGGCGGAGCGCGTCTGTGATCGCATCTTCGACAAACGTCTTTGACGCAAATCCGCCAGCCTTTGTCGGCTCGTGCGCACTTCCAAGCATCGTTGCGATGCCGTAGTCGATCACGGTGAAGTCGCCAAGCACCATGGATCCGTCGCGCGCGTGGTCGCAGGACGCGCGGAACCACACCGGGTGGATGCCAGCGCGTTCCGCCGCGGCCAAGAGCAGCTCGTTGTCGCCGTAGACCACGAACCGCGCCGACGCACGGATCGCCGGGTCGCCAAGCGCCTTCACGACGACCTCCGGCCCGATGCCGAGCGGGTCGCCCATGGTGATGCCGACGAGAGGCTTGGCCATTCCCGCAGCGTACTCCGACTTGGCCAGAACTGGTGCGCGACCCGTACCGCGCCCCAACGGTTACGGGCGAATCTCAACTTCGCAGCCGTCGCCGAGCGACTCCCACACAATCGCGATGTCGTCGGCGATCAGCCGCACGCAGCCGAGGCTCTGGTCTTGACCGATCGAGTTTGGCTCGATGGTTCCGTGCATGCCGTAGCCGAGAAGTGCGGAATTCGATGGCTCCACACCTTCGAGACCAAGCCAGTACTCCCCAATCGGATTCGCTTGGTCGTTCGCATCGAAGAACTCGCCTGTCATCGGATTGCGCCACTCGGGGTTCAAGAGTTTCGACCCGGGTCGCACCTTGAATCGACCAACGGGCGTGCCATTCGACTTCCCGAGTCCGCATGGCAGAGACGTAAAGACCACGCGGTCGGATCCTGCACCCATACAAAGATCAACGCGATAGTCACGCTTCCACACCACGGCACTGAACGGCCCCTTCGGCAGCTTCAGTCGCTGGCCGACGCGGATGGCTTCGGGTCGCTTGATGTTGTTGATGCGCGCAACGAGACGCCAATCGCAGCCGAGCTTATGACGACGCACGATCTTCTCGAGCGTGTCGCCCGACTGCACGGTGTACTGGAAGAAGTGGCGATCATTGGCGTTGAAGTTCGGCGTGAAGAAGAGCTCGGCGCCGATCTTCACCAACGCATCCGACGCTTGCTTTGCCGCGATGGGACTGAGTGTGCCTGCGAGCAGCGCTTGGGAGAGCATTGCGCGCGCTTCGACCGGATTTGTGGCTGCGAGCGCGAGTGCATCTTCGATCGAAGCACCCTGTGACGCGGTCGATCCCGATGTCGCCGGCTCGGGAGCGGATGCTGGATTCGTCTGAGTCTCAGGCGCGCGCCCGCCGCTGAAGCCGTTTCCGACGGGTGTGGACGAAGGCGTTGATGGCGGCGTTGATGGGGATGGCGGCGGGGGTTCCGCCGCCGAGTTCGCGAGGGGGTTCACTGCGGACTGTGCGTTGGGCACAGCGCCTGATGCGTTCGACAAGCGTGTCGACAAGCGTGTCGACGCGGGTTCCGACGTGGGTTCCGATGCCGACGCCGGCGTCGAAGCAGCTTCCGCAGCCAACGCACGCTCTGCGTTCGCTCGGTGCACCTCTGCGCGCGCATTGTTCGCGGCATCAGCGAGCGTGAGCTCAAGGGCACTTGCGCGCGCGGAGTCGGGCGCAAGCGGCGAGACATTCGCCACCATTGCGCGCGTTGCATCCGGTGCACCCGAAGTGCCCATCGTTCCGTTGCGCGCGTTGTCGCGCATAAGCCAGAGCGCGCCGCCGAGCGCCGCAGACGCTGCAACCGCGACGATCATGGCGCGCCCACTGAGCAGGGAACGACTGCGACGCGAAGAAGTGAACGGACGATCTTGACGTGACGATTGGCTGGCGAGGGCCATGTTGCAACTTTCGATGAAGACGGTGTCGTGACGGACTCCGCCAGTGCGCGGACGGACGGAAGACAGATTGATAGGTCGAAGCCGCCAAAAACACACGTAGACGCAATCGGCGGCCGAGCAGGCGGGTCAGCTACGAATCGTAGCCGACCTGCGGCAGATCGCCACCGTGCCCGCGTCAGACTCAACTCTGGCGGCAGCGAAAAACTCCGCGATCGGTGACGATCCACGCAACCGGACGATCATGGGGGTCGACCGGCACCGCAGCGACGATTTGCTCTGCACAGGCGACACCGACGGTCGCAGCGCGCGCATCGGGCCGCAGACCGGCCAAGAGGCGATCGTAGTGCCCTTGTCCGCGACCGAGGCGATGACCAGCGCGGTCGAAGGCCCTTGCCGGCACCAGCACGGCGTCAATGTCGCGTGCCCGCACCCGACGCGCGGTTCTTCGATCGAAGTGCGGTGCGCGTATGGCGTGGCGATCAAGCGTCCAGTGCTCCGCTTGGAATGGATCCGGCATACTCGCGTTGATCGAAATCTCGACAAGTTGCATGTTGCCGCGCGCATCGATCGACGGAAACGCAACCCGCCAACCTCGCGATGCGAGCGTCGCCACAGCAGCGTCCACACAGATCTCATCGCCCAGCGCGCGATACGCCAACAGCAGCCCGCGTCCGGCAAGCGGCGGCGCGCGTACGACAAACTCGCAGGCCGCTTGCGACTTGAACGAACGTCGATGCGGATGCATGGCGCGCATCGTGGCGCGAATGTCAGCACGAATCGCACGCTTCGCATCTCGCGTCGCGCGTTGCGTCGCTTCAGCAGCGTCGCCATCTGGAGCGCCCTGCCGCGCAGAGATCGAACTGGTTGCGCGCGACACGTGTGGCGACTTGATCTCGGTACCCGGCGCGGGGTTGACATGGATGTCGGACTTCTTGCCGCGCTTCACGGTGTTGACCTCACTGCATGCGTTGCACGCGTCGCGTCGGCGTTCTGTCGCGCGGCGCGAACACGCGCCAGATGTTCGCCAATTGCCTGCTCAAGACCGCGATTGGTGGGGCGGTAGTAGATTCGCGACACGCCGAGATAGTCCTGCATACCAATTCCGTCGGCGCGGTCGTGCGGATACTCGTACGTGCCGTCTTCGGCCGCCCGCGGCGTGCCGTCATCTGCGGCCTGCGTGAGGCGCCGCTTCGTCTGATCGAGAATCGTGTACGGCACAGGCACTGTCCGTGCCTCGCGCGCGTCATCCATCGCCTCCCAGATCGCGCACGCGGCCGCATTCGACTTCGGCCCTACCGCCAGAAAGGTGACACACTGCGAAAGAATCAGTTGCGCCTCGGGCATGCCCACGCGCTCAACGGCGTTCCAACATGCGACAGCAGTTTGGAGTGCGCGCGGGTCTGCGTTTCCAATATCTTCACTTGCGAAGATCACAAGGCGCCTACAGATAAATCGTGGATCTTCACCGCCGACAAGCATGCGTGCAAGCCAGTACACCGCAGCGTCTGGATCACTGCCGCGCATCGACTTGATGAGCGCGCTTGCGAGGTCGTAGTGCTCGTCGCCGTCGCGGTCAAAGACTGGAATCTTGCCATCGAGCGCTGCACGCGCAAGCGCGAGATCGACGCGTGGTTGCGCCGTTCCGCGCACCGCTGCCGCAGCTGTCTCCAGTGCCGACAGCGCGCGTCGGACGTCGCCGTCGCATGCACGCGCGAGGTGCGTACAGGCATCGTCATCCAACAGAAGCCCGGGAATTCCAACGCCATCGGCGTGTACGAGTGCGCGACGAAGCACTGTTTCCACGTCATGTTCTTCGACAGGCTGTAGACGAAACACGGTGGAACGCGACAGCAGCGCGGGGGCAACCGCCCACGTTGGATTCTCTGTCGTGGCTCCGAAGAGGATGACGCTGCCCGACTCAACGCCTTCAAGAAGCGCATCTTGTTGATTGCGCGCAAGCCGATGAATCTCATCGACAAAGAGCAACGTTCGCCGACCAGACTCGCCAAGTCGACGCGCCGCCGACTCGATTTTCTCTCGAAGTTCTTTGACACCCGTCGTTGCACCATGCGCGCGCTCGACACACGCGTCGGTGCGTGCGGCAATCACTTCAGCAAGCGTTGTTTTCCCCGTTCCGGGCGGCCCCGAGACGATCATGGACGACAGCGCATCCTGATCGATCAACCGACGCATGAGCGCACCTTCGCCGAGGCAATGGCGCTGTCCTGCGATCTCATCAAGCGTCTTCGGCCGCATTCGAAGAGCCAGCGGCGCCGCTTTGGCGCGGCGTTCGGTGCGAAGTGGCGACCAGAGATCTTCGGGCATCAGAGCATGGTACGGCGCAGAAGCGCACCACTTGTGCGGGGATTGCAGCGTTTTTCGCCGCACAGCCTTCACTTTCAAGCCGTCTCTTGCGACACTTCGCTCCATGCAGCGCTCGATTGCCGTCGGACTTTCTACCTTTGGTCTCGGGCTCGCGGCGGTCATCCTCGTTCCTGCGATCCCGATGGTGCTCTCGCGATCAGATGCGATGCCGGCTGCACTTGCAGACGCCCGCGCTGCCGTAGAAACCGCGATCGATGCACCGCTTCCTCTCGCGCCGCGCGATGCCAACGCGCGCCCCGCGAGCTCTGACGCAGCCGCTGTTGCGTCCGCGGATATCGATCGCGCGATCGCAGTGCCTGCAGGATTCATTTGCGAACTCGTCTACGCAGTGCCGAAAGAACGCGGCTCTGTGGTTGCGCTTGCGCCCGACAGCAAAGGACGCATCATCGCAAGCGCGCAGTATGGCCCACTGTTTGCAGTTACTCCGTGCGCCGTCGGCGACAATGCCACATCAACAACGGCGGAGGCGATCGAACCCACGATTGGCTTCGCACATGGCCTTCTTGCGGTCGAGAACGATCTCTTTGTTGTGGTGAGCGAGGGCGGCCCTGATGCGCGAGGGCTCTATCGCCTTCGCGACACCGATGGTGACGGCAGCTCCGACGAGAAGAAGTCGCTCGGCACCTTCGCGCGCGATGGTGGTGAGCATGGTCCGCATCAAGTGGTACTTGGACCCGACGGTGCGCTTTGGGTCGTGGGTGGCAACCATTGTGCGCCGCCCGATGAAGCGTTGGCGAACTCGCGCGTACCGCGTGTCTGGCAAGAAGACGCCGCGGCCACCCGCATTTGGGACCCCAACGGTCACGCAGTTGGGGTCATGGCTCCGGGTGGTTGGGTTGCACGCACCGATCGTGACGGCTCGACGTGGGAGCTTGTCGCCGCGGGTTTCCGCAACAGTTACGACGTGGCGTTTGATGAATTCGGTCGCGCGTTCACGTTCGACAGCGATATGGAGTGGGACATGGGACTCCCGTGGTATCGCCCAACGCGGGTGTGCGAACTTGCAAGCGGTGTCGACTTCGGGTGGCGTTCTGGCAGCGGAAAATGGCCGGATTGGAGTCCCGATTCGCTGCCCGCAGCAGTGGATGTCGGTCCTGCATCGCCAACGGGCGTGTTGTCATCCACGGGGTTGCAGTTTCCACCGCCATGGAATGACTGCATGTTCTTTCTCGACTGGACGTTCGGCACGATGTGGGCCGGATGGCCGACAACCGAATCGAAGGACTCGTCGACTCCAACGCTCCGTATTGAGCCGTTTCTTGCTGGGCGCCCGCTGCCGCTCACCGACGCGATCGTGATGGATGGATCGATGTACTTCGCGGTGGGCGGTCGAAACTTGCCGAGTGCGATCTATCGTGTGCGCGCCGAAAATCCTGTTGCGATCAAGCGAAAAACGATGAATCCGCCTGCCGCACTCACGGAGCGGCGCGCGCTCGAACGATTGCATATGCGGCTCTCGCCGCACGAAGCGCCCGCTGCGGTCGAGCGTGCATTTGCAGCACTTTCGTCACGCGATGTTGGTGTGCGGAGCGCCGCGCGAATCGCGCTTGAGCATCAAGATCCCTCGTTGTGGCGCACGCGCGCGGTTGCGCCTCATGCGGCGCAGACCTCGATTCTCGCGCTCGTCGCACTCTCTCGGACGGGCGATCCATCGATCGATCGCGATAGTGTGGCGGAACGCTTGATCGTGATCGAGCCGGACGTACGTGCCACCACACTGGAACGCGACTGGCTGCGGGCATGCGAGTTGTGGCTCATTCGTCTTGCCGCGAGCGGATGTGAGCCAGCGCTCATGGGGCGGCTCAAACGCGCCATGCTCGCCCACTTCCCTGCGCGCGTCGACCTTGTTGGTGCGCACGAACTCGACGCGCATCGCGTGGCGTGGTTGGCCAAATCTGGCACATCCGAAGCTGTTCCCGTTGCGGTTGCGCTTTTGGAGCGACCCGATCGACGCGAGTCTTCACAGATCGATCCGCGCATCGATGCCGCGCTGCTTGCACGCGGCGGGCCATATGGAAAAGCTGTTGCCGACTTGCTTGCGAACGCACCCGCCACGCGGAAGATTGCGATTGCACACGCAGTGCGCGACGCGCAAGAAGGTTGGACGCCCGAGCTGCGCATGCGCTTTGCTCGCGCGCTTGCAGATCTGCAACGTGCAAGTGGTGGCAATTCGTTTGCAGGATTTCTTCGACGAATCAGCGAGGAGTTCGTGGTGAACGCGCCGGAGCAGGATCGCGAATTCCTCGCAACGACGGCTGCGGGAACGTGGACGCCTGAGGAAGCTCCGATCGCGCGCGGCCCAGGTCGCGCGTGGACTGTGGCCGACATCGTGGCGTTGGCGCCGCAGCTTTCCGCCGGCCGCGATCATTTGGAAGGCATGCGCGCATATCGCGCCACACAATGCGCGCAGTGTCATCGAATCGGCAGCGTTGGTGGAAGTGGTGGCCCTGAACTCACAGCGGTCTCGCGACGGTTTTCACTTGAAGATCTCGCTGTTTCGCTTGTGGATCCAAGTAAGACGATCAGCGACCAATATGTTGCGAGCGATATCACCCTTCTCGATGGCCGGGTGGTGACAGGCCGCATTGTCACGGATGACGCTGACGCGATCGAAGTGCGGCCGAGTCTTCTGTCTGACGCGCGCGAGAGAATCGCGCGTTCGACAATCAAGTCCATCGCGCCAAGCGCCGTGTCGTCGATGCCTGCGTCTCTGCTTGACACCCTTGCAGAAGGAGAATTGCTCGATCTCTTGGCATTCCTTCGCGCAGGTGGCGACGCTTCCGCACCGGCGTTCATGCCGGTCGACGACGATGGCTTCCTTGAGATCTTCTCCAGTGCGCGCGCGAGCGCGGCGGCGACCGATTCGCCACTTGCTGCGTTCAGCTCCGACGCGCGCTTCTGGACGGTGGAGCGCGGCGAGATTGTTGGTCGTACGACCGAGACGAACCAAGCGCCACACAACACGTTCCTCGTGTGGAACGGTGAAGTTCGCGATTTCGAGCTGGAGGTTGAACTGAAGGTTTTCGGCAACAACTCGGGTATTCAGTATCGAAGTGAGGCGTTCGCATTGCATCGACTGCGCGGGCCGCAGATCGACGCGCATCCGGCGCCCAACTACACGGCGATGTGCTACGAGGAAGGCGGGCGCGGGATTCTTGCCGAGCGCGGCACGTCGCTTGTGATTGCAGCCGATGGAGTGCGCACCGTGACTGCACTGGCGAACGCGGCACAGACTCCGGTTGATCTCACGCGCTGGCACACGTTCCGCGTGGTTGCGCGTGGAAACACCATGCAGCACTTCCTTGATGGAACGCCAACTGCAACGCTCATCGACGCTGGGCCGGAGCGCGCGAGGGGCGGAAAGATCGGCATTCAGATTCACTCTGGCGAACCGACAGAGGTTCGTGTGCGCAGCATCCGCTTGAAGCGGCTCGACCGATGAACGCCTTGAAACAGGCCGATTCTGCCGATTCCCCCGTTATCAGACAGCGCACGCAACGCGGCGCGTGACCGCGACGTGCATCCTTTGCAGAAGGCTCACCCGCCCCTTGCCGATGAATGCGCGCAATGGTCGACCGCGCAAGCGTGCGCCCGTACCCTCTCCCGTTCTCAGCAACCCTCGGATACCTCAATCATGTGCGGAATCGTCGCGTATATCGGTCGCCGTCAAGCCACAGACATCCTTCTCGAAGGCTTGAAGCGCCTTGAGTATCGCGGCTACGACTCTGCGGGTGTCGCTGTGATGAACGGTGGGCTTCACCTCGCGCGCACCGTTGGGCGTGTCGCGAACGTTGAGAAGGCGATTGAAGATCGCGGCGGCTTTACGGGCACGATGGGCATTGCCCACACGCGCTGGGCCACGCACGGCGGCGTTACCGAGAAGAACGCGCACCCGCACCGCGACGACTCGAAGCTCGGCCACGGCATCGCGATGATCCACAACGGCATCATCGAGAACTACGCCGCGCTGAAAAAGTACCTCGAGGAGAAGGGCCATGTCTTCACGAGCGAGACCGACACGGAGGTGCTCGCGCACCTGATCGGCGAGCTCTACCAGGGCGACCTCGAGAAGG
>JBILDS010000291.1:0-3372 GCA_044352505.1 Phycisphaerales bacterium | reverse complement strand
CGATTCCGCCGAAGGCGACGCTGATCTTCGATGTCGAGCTCATCTCGGTGCAGGAGCCGCAGGCGCCCACAGCACCCGCGGTTCCATGATTAGTTGCATGATTAGTTGCATGATCAGTTGCATGATCAGTTGCATGATCAGTTGCATGATCGAAGCGCGCTGCTGAAGCAATCACGACGGAACTACTCGCGACAAACGGCGGACTGAGGCCATGCCTCAGTCCGCTGCTTTTTACAGCCTTCCGAACACGTCTCTTCACTCCAGCCGCGTCGATACACGCTCAAACGGCGTATCGCTCCTCGATCGCCATCACCTTCGCCAGACGCTTCTCGTGGCGCGGCTCGCGCGTGTATTCGGCGGCGAGGAACGCGCGCACCATCTCGGACGCGACCGCTGGGCCGACCGTGCGGCCGCCGAGGACGAGCACATTCATCGCATCGTGCTCGACTCCTTGGTGCGCCGAGTAGGTGTCGCTGCAGTTGCCCGCGCGCACGCCCGGGATCTTGTTCGCGGCGACGCTCGCGCCGATTCCCGAACCGCAGAACAGGATGCCGCGGTCGATCTCGCCGCTCACGACCGCGAGGCCGAGCTTCTCGGCGTAGTCCGGGTAGTCGACCGACTCGGTCGAGTGTGTGCCGAGGTCGAGCACGCTGTGACCGAGCGCCTCGACCTCCTTCTTCATCGCTTCCTTGAGCGGGAAACCCGCGTGGTCGCTGGCGACGGCGATCTTCACCGCGCACCTCCCGCGTGTGTACCGCGCACGCGCGCGAGCGACGCGCGCGCAGCGTCCGCCACGCGCTCGGGCGTGAAGCCGAAGTGCTTCGCGACATCCTTCGCAGGCGCGCTCGCGCCGAAACTCGTCATGCCGACGCACCCGCCGTCGAGGCCAGCGTAGCGGTCCCAGCCCATCGTGCTCGCCGCCTCGCAGGTCACGCGCGCGCGCACAGCGCTCGGCAGCACGCTCGCGCGGTACGCCTCGTCCTGCGCGTCGAAGAGCGCCGTGCACGGCATCGACACGACCCGCGCGCGCACGCCTTCCTTCGCGAGAATCTCCTGTGCACCGAGGCAGAGATGGACCTCGCTGCCCGAGCCGATCAGGATCACATCGGGCAGCCCGCCTTCTGCGTCGATCAGCACATACGCGCCGCGCTCGCAGCCCTCAGCGCCGCCGACCACAGAGCGGTCGAGCGTCGGCAGGTTCTGACGCGTGAGCGCGAGCACCGCAGGGTGCCGCGTGAGCTTCATCGCCGTGCGCCAGCACGCGTTCACCTCGTTCGCATCGCACGGACGGAAGACATGCATGCCCGGAATCGCGCGCAGGCCCGCGAGCTGCTCGATCGGCTGGTGCGTCGGGCCGTCCTCGCCGACATAGATCGAGTCGTGCGTGAAGATGTGGAGAACCGGAAGCTCCATGATCGAGCTCAGGCGGATCGCGCCGCGCGCGTAGTCGCTGAAGATCAGGAAGCCCGCGCCGTACGGCCGCAGGCCCGACAGCGCGAGGCCGTTGCACACAGCGGCCATCGCGTGCTCGCGGATGCCGAAGTGCAGGTTGCGGCCGAGGCGATTGCCCTTCTGGAAGCTGCCAGCGCCCTCGAAGGTGAGGAGCGTCTTCGTGCTGGGCGCCAAGTCGGCCGACCCACCGATCATCCACGGCACATTCTTCGCGATCGCGTTGAGCGTGGCGCCCGAGGTGTTGCGGGTGGCGTTCCCCTTCGCGTCGGCGGCCGCAGGCTTCAAGTCCTTGTCCCAGCCTTCGGGCAGCTCGCGCGCAAGCATCGTGCGCACTTCTTCCGCGAGCCACGGATACGCCTTCGCGTACGCGTCGAAGCGGTCGTTCCACTCTGCGCTCGCAGCCGCACCGCGGCGGCCGAGCTTCTCGGCGAATCGCTCGCGCACGCCGTCCGGCACCAGGAACTTCGCGTCCTCTGGCCATCCCTAGTTGCGCTTCGTGACCTTGATCTCCTCTTCGCCGAGCGGCTCGCCGTGCGCGCTCGCTGTGTCCTGCTTCTTCGGCGAACCGTAGCCGATGTGGCTGTCGACGATGATCATCGTCGGACGGTCTGTGTTGCGGCGCGCGGACTCATAGGCGCGCGCAAGCTGCGCGATGTCGTTCGCGTCGCCGACGCGCAGCACATTCCAGCCGTAGCCCGCGAAGCGCGCCGCGACATCGTCGGAGTACGCGAGGTCGGTCTTGCCCTCAATCGTGATGCGGTTCGAGTCGTAGATCCAGCAGAGGTTCGCGAGGCCGAGGTGCCCCGCGAGCGACGCGGCCTCGGCGGAGATTCCCTCCATCAGGCAGCCGTCGCCGCAGATCGTCCAGACGCGGTAGTCGAAGAGCGTGTAGCCCGGGCGGTTGTAGCGCGCACCGAGCCACTGCGACGCGATCGCCATGCCGACGCTCGTCGCGAGGCCCTGGCCAAGCGGGCCCGTCGTCGTCTCGACGCCCGTCGTCAGGTGGCTCTCGGGGTGACCCGGGCACACCGAACCGAGCTGGCGGAAGCGCTTGATCTCGTCGAGCGGAACGGAGAGCTCGCCTGTCGCGTGGCCATGGTGGTCGAGCCGCTGCACGCCAGCGAGATGCAGGAGCGAGTAGAGCAGCATCGACGCGTGGCCGTTCGACAGCACGAAGCGGTCGCGGTTCGCCCAGTCGGGCCGCTCTGGGTCGTAGCGCAGCGCGTCCTGCCAGAGCGCATACGCGACGGGCGCGAGGCCCATCGGGGCACCCGGGTGGCCCGAGTCCGCCGCCTGCACGGCGTCGATCGACAGCGTCCGGATCGTGTTGATGGCGAGGTCGTCGATCGCGGGCGTGCCGGTCGGCGTGCCTGCGTGCTGCTTGGGAAACGCGGTCATAGCGGTGGTCAAGGGAGGGCTCCTGCGGGTTCGCACGATGGTACGGACGCGGGCGAAATCGTGCGCGGCGCTATCGCAAAGCCTGCGTAGGATCGCAACCGAGCCTCACCGGCTATCGCGACCAATCCGACAGCAGAATCGAGAGATCGCGAGGCCCGACGATGCCGTCGCCGTCAAGATCCGCGGCGCGCATGGCGCGATTCGCAAGGTCGCTGCCGCGCCACACGGCAAACAGCGCGGCGAGATCAGAGCCGTCGACGAAACCATCGGCATCCAGATCAGATCGCTGGGGCGCGCCAACCACCAATCGCTGATTCGGTGCCACCGCTTCGAGAAGCGTCGTCTGCCCACTCGGCCAGTCGATTCGCACAGAGAGATCACCCTTCATGGTTGGCAACCCGAAGTGGGCGAGATACTCGCTGCTTGCGTTGTAACTACTACCGCTGTGAAGCCAGCGCCTCTGCACCACGCCGTTGATCGCGCACTCGACCACCGCACCAAGTCCGTGCGGCGCGCAGCGGC
>JBILDS010000091.1:0-11732 GCA_044352505.1 Phycisphaerales bacterium | reverse complement strand
CAGTAGATGTTGTAGCGCTCTTGGCCACGCTTCAAGAAGTCGGTCGTCATCTCGAAGCCGGCGGGGAGCGTTTCCGCCCAGTTTCCGTCGACAACGCCGGTGTAGCGATGCGAATCGAGCTTCGTTTTGCCAAGCGCGACGGTTCCGGCAACTTCATAGCGCTGCGTACGGCCGTCGGCGAAGAGTGGGTTCTCTGCCTGCGTCTTGAACTTCGGTTGGAAGTCCATGTCGAAGAAGAGGTGCACGGCTCGATTCGGATCGGGCGTCGAGCGGACGCGCGCGATCACAACCGGAGGAATCGCAAGCGCAAGGCCCGCGATCACCGCCATGAAGAGCATCCAACGTGGGGGCTTTGGAATCATGGGATCAGTCCTCCACCGCCTCGACCGCGATCGGGTCGAGCGTCTTGAGGAACTCCTCTGTCTTCTTCGGGAGGAACTTCGGGTCGCGCGCTTCGATTGAGATGAAGAAGCGGTCGTTGGACGCGCGACGGAAGCGGTTCGACTTGAACAGCGGGTGATAGAGCTGCGGGAGGCCGTTGAAGAGGAACATCAACGACACGCACGCAAGCGCAGAGAACAGAATGGTGAGTTCGAACATCACCGGAATGAACGCTGGCAGGCTCATCGCGGGCTTGCCTGAGATCAGGAACGGGTAGCCCGTCACCCACACGCCAGCCCAGATGGTCCAGCCGAGTGAGTTGGTGAAGGTCTGCAACACGAAGGCAGCGGCGGTGCCGGCCGCGCCCGCGAAGAACACAGGGATCGGGAGAATCGTGCGCTTGATGCCCATCGCCTTGTCAAGCCCGTGCACCGGGAACGGCGTGTGGCAGTCCCACCACTTGTAGCCAGCATCGCGAACCTTTTCGGCCGCGGCCATGAGGTCGCCGGGAGTTTCAAACTCGGCGATGTAGCCGTAGAGCCGCGCCGGATCGGGCGGCTGGGTGGTCTTCGTGTCAGAGGGGCTGGTGACGATCGTCGCCATGGTGTTGCCTCGAGTTTGCGTCGCTCAGTGATGTCCGTGCGTCTGATCTTGACCGTGATGATCGTGACCGTGCTTTCCAGCGCCAGCCCCGTGCGGATCTGCCTGCGGCATGACAGCCTTCACCTCGGCCATGGCGATCATGGGCAGGTAGCGGCAGAAGAGCAGGAAGAGCGTGAAGAACAGGCCGAACGCCCCGACCATGGTGCCGATGTCGACCCACGTTGGGAGGAAGTCGTGCCACGAGCTCGGGAGGAAGTCGTTGGCAAGACTCGTGACGATGATCACGAAGCGCTCGAACCACATGCCGACGTTCACGAAGAGCGACAGCACGAACATCATGGGGATGCTGGTGCGAATCTTCTTGAACCAGAAGAGCTGCGGCGTGATCACGTTGCAGCTGACCATGATCCAGTAGGCCCACCAGTACTGGCCGAAAGCACGGTTGATGAAGGCGAACTTCTCGTACATCGCGCCCGAGTACCACGCGATGAAGAACTCCATCGAGTACGCGTAGCCGACCATGCAACCGGTCACCAGGATGACCTTGTTCATGTTGTCGAGGTGGCGCAGCGTGATGAGGTCCTTCAGGCCGAAGAGTTCACGCGCCGGGACGGCGAGCGTGACCACCATCGCGAAGCCGGAGAAGATCGCGCCGGCGACGAAGTACGGCGGGAAGATCGTGGTGTGCCATCCGGGGAGCTGCGAGGTCGCGAAGTCGAACGACACGACCGAGTGCACAGAGAGGACGAGCGGGGTCGAGAGCGCTGCGAGCAGCAGGTACGCGCGCTCGTAGCGGTGCCAGTGGCGGTTCGAGCCGCGCCAGCCGAGGGCGAACATGCCGTAGGCGAGCTGCTGGACCTTGCCCTTCGCGCGGTCGCGCAGGGTGGCGAGGTCAGGAACCATGCCCGTGTACCAGAAGAGGAGCGACACGGTGAAGTAGGTCGACACCGCGAACACGTCCCAGAGGAGGGGCGAGCGGAACTGCGGCCACATCTCCATTTGGTTCGGGATCGGGAAGAGCCAGTACGCGAACCACACGCGGCCGACGTGGATGCCGGGGAAGGTGCCTGCGCAGATGACTGCGAAGATCGTCATCGCCTCCGCGAAGCGATTGATGCCCGTACGCCACTTCTGGCGGAACAGAAAGAGGATTGCGCTGATGAGCGTGCCTGCGTGGCCGATGCCGACCCAGAACACGAAGTTCGTGATGTCGTAGGCCCACATGACGGGGTTGTTGAGGCCCCACACGCCGACGCCGGTGAAGATCAGGTAGCCGATGCAGAGACCGAGCACACCGAGAAGACCGAGTGCGCCCGCGAAGGCGACGTACCACGCGAACGGCGCCTTGTCGGCTTCGCTCACGCGGCACACCGTTGCGGTGACCTGGTTGAACTTGTCCATGTTGAGGACAAGCGGCGCGCGTTCGCCGGGACGGTCGACTGTGTTGTCGACGATGGGAGAGTTGGGGGTGAGCGTCGTCATGCAATGCGCTCCGAATCAGTGACCGTGGGTACCGCAGTCGTGCGTGTTGCCGACGCCGGGGTTCTTGACGCGCGCGAGGTACTTCACGCGCGGCTTGGTGTTGAGTTCCTCGAGGAGGTCATAGCTGAGCTTGCTCTTGACAAGCTTCGCCACCTCGCTCTTCGGATCGTTGAGATCACCGAAGACGATTGCCTTGGTCGGGCACGCCTGCTGGCATGCGGTCACCACGGCGCCGTCCGCGACCGACCAGGTGCTCTGGCCGCTGTCGACGCCGCCGGCCTTCGCCCAAGCGTTCTTTGCGCGGATCTTCGCTTCCTGGATGCGCTGCATGCAGAACGAGCACTTCTCCATCACGCCGCGCGAACGCACCGTGACTTCGGGATTGAACTGCATGCGCGGCCACGCGTCGGCGGGGTTGTCAATCGGGTAATGCGACTCGGCGATGTCCTTGTAGTAGGACGGCTCGACCTTGAGGAAGCCCTCTTCGCGGCTCGGTGCGCGCTTCTGGTAGTCGAAGAAGTTGAAGCGGCGAACCTTGTACGGGCAGTTGTTGCTGCAGTAGCGCGTGCCGATGCAGCGGTTGTAGACCATGACGTTGATGCCCTGCTCGTCGTGCACGGTGGCGGCGACGGGGCACACTTGCTCGCACGGCGCATTTTCGCAGTGGAGGCAGGTCATCGGCTGTATCGCGAAACCCTTCGGGTTGTCTGGGTTCTCGCCGCGGAAGTAGCGATCGACGCGAATCCAGTGCATTTCGCGGCCGCGCGCCACCATCGCCTTGCCAACGATTGGCACGTTGTTCTCGGCTTGGCACGCCACCACGCACGCGCTGCATCCGGTGCACGTCGAGAGGTCGATTGTCATCGCCCAGCGGTACTTCGCGCCGTCGAGGTTCGACTCCTCCCAAAGCGAAAGCCTGTGTGCGACCTTGTTCGCCGTGCGCGCGAAATCGGGGTGCGCCTGGTAGTTCGCAAGGTGTGTTTCGCGCACGAGGCTCGGAAGGCGCGCTTGAATACCGTCGAGAGGAACGCTTGCGAGGGGCGCGTCTGCCACACCGTGGTCTTGCGTGTGCGCGATCGGATATGTGCCCGAGCCCTTCACGAGCGTTGCCTTGGCAACACCAAGCGCCGTGCTCGTGCGCATCGGATACGCGTTGAAGCCTGCACCCGCCGCAATGCGACCCGCGACGGCGTCGCGACCGTAGCCGAGCGCGATTGTGGCGCAATCTTCTGCGTGTCCGGGCAGCATCCAAACCGCAGCTTCGACCGTCACGCCGCCCGCGTTGATCTTCACGAGATCGCGCGACGCGAAACTCATCTTGCGCGCGGTTGCAGGCGCAAGAAGAAGGACGTTGTCCCAGGTGATCTTTGTGATGGGATCAGGGAGCTCTTGCAGCCAACCGAGGTTTGCGAAGTGGCCGCCGGCGACTTTGGAGTCGATCTGGAACGCCACCTCGAAGTCGCCGCTGAGCAGGGATGCGGCCTTCCCGCAGAGATCGGCCAGCGCTCCGCTGTTCACCGAACGCGACACGGGCTTCGTCGCCGTACCTTCAACAGTGCCTCGGTTGAGGTTCGATCGCCACCACGCTTCAAAGGCCGTGTCGGAGAGGCCGCTGACCTTCATATGGGCGCGTCGCACAATCTCGTAACTCGAGGCGACCTCGTCACCGGTGAGCGTGGCGAGCAGTTCGAGCGCATTGCGGCCGCCCTGTGCCTCGTCCATCAGCGGAAGAATGATCGGCTGCTGCGGCAAAATCGTGCCGTCGATCGCGCGGCCGTCCGCCCACGACTCGAGGCTGTGGGCGCTTGGGATGTGCCACTTGCACGCGGTCGACTTGCTTGTTTCGTTCGCGTAGAACGAGAGGTGGATGACCTCGTTGGCCCTCGACATCTTGCCAGCGAAATCCACATCGGCGGGCGCGTCGTATGCGGGGTTCCCACCGAGGATGATGAGCGTTTCGATCGCGCCCGCCGCGAGCGCATCGCCGAGTTCCTTGATTTGCGCGGCCTGACCCCTTGCGGGGGCGTCGAAGTAGTCGACGCACGTTCCGACCGAACCGAGCTTCGCGTTGATCGCGGCTGCGATTGCATGTGTTGCAGCGCTTTGCATCGGACCCGCAACCACCACGGCGGCTCGGCCAGCGGCTTCGAGATCCTTGACAAGCGCATCGAACGCTTGATCGCCGTGCTCGCCGAGCGAAGCGCCGGCGCGAGCGTGATCAGCCAACGCATCGACACCGCCGACACCGAGCTTCTTGGCAACGCGCGCCGCGAAGATCGCAACATCGCTGCGGCGAATCGCGAAACGCTCGTCGGCGCTCATGCCCGTCACCGTGGGTGCGGGCTCGGCGACGTACATGCGCGAGAGTTCTTGCTTGGAGGCGTCGGTCGCCTCGACGCGGCGGTTCTTCGCCCACTCAGCCGAGTGGAAGACGCCACTCGCGGGGCACCCGAGAAGATCGGCGTCGAGAACGAGAACGCACTTGGCGTTTCCGAGGCGCGGCACTGCGATGGCTGCACCGCCGAGCGCGGCTGAGCTTGCCTCGATGGCGGCGTCGGCGCACATTGGGTTCCACGAACCCCACCAAGCCTTCGGATAGTTCGCGAGGAAGCGCGACTTCATGTCGTCGAGCGTCGGACCCGACGCGCCGTCGGTGAGCACTGCGATTCCTGCGCCGCCGTTGGCCTTCGACTTGGTGCTGAACTCGCCCGCCCACGCTGCGAAACTCGCCCAATCGCTTGGCTGACCCTGGCGTTGCACCATGCGGCTGCGATCGGGGTCGTAGAGCTCAAGCACACGCGACTGAATGACGGCGTTCGACCCGCCGCTGAAGCCGAGGGTTGGATTGCCTTCGAATTTGATCGGACGACCATCGAAACTCTTCGCGATGACAGGCCACGACACTCCGAGCACATCGACCGATGTTGCAAACCCAACAGGCACGCCCGGCACTCGATCCGGCTGCGCCTGCGAGAACGCCACGATCTTTGACTCGGGCCAACGGCGACAGGCCGCGAGTCCAGCGAGCGCGAAGCCGGCACCCATGAGTTTGATGAAGGTGCGCCGCTCCTCGCCGCTGGCGAGTTCTTGAGCGTTTGGGCCGAATTCGCGCGCCATCAACTCGCGGAACTCAGGCGTCTTCTCGAGGTCGTCGGTGCTTCGCCAGTACTCCGGTCGCGCGAACGTCATGCTCGCGTCGTCGGTCGTGGTGTCGCAGCCAGTGCGTGCATCGTGCATCGAATGTCCCTTGCTTCAAGCCGCGCGCGGCGGCGATGGCGTTCAGCGGTGGCAGGTCGAGCAATCTTCGCTCGGTGCAATGTGATACTTGTTCTTGATCTCAAGCCGCTGCGCCTCCGTGAGATCGGTGGCAGAGTCGAACGAGAGGTTCGTGATCTGGTCGATCGGACGCAGATTGATGTCGGGATTGCGGTGGCAGTCGAGGCACCAGCCCATCGAGAGCGGCGACTTCTGGTAGACGACCTCCATCGTGTCGATGCGGCCGTGGCACGAGACGCAGCCAACGCCGCGATTCACGTGAGCGCTGTGGTCGAAGTACGCGAAGTCAGGAAGCTTGTGGATGCGCGTCCACTCCACCGGCAGACCAGTGGCGTAGCTCTCCTTCACCTTCGCCAGCTTCGGACTCTCCGGACGCACCTGCGAGTGACAGTTCATGCAGGTCTGCGTGGGAGGAACCGAAGCGTGCGCGGCCTTCTCCACGGATGTGTGGCAGTAGCGACAGTCCATGCCGAGTTCGCCGGCATGAAGCGCGTGACTAAATGGCACGGGTTGCTCAGGTTGGTAGCCAACCTCGAGCGTCTTGGGGCTGAAGCCGTACGCGACGAAGAAAATCGCGTAAATCGGCACTGTCGCGCCGGCAAGCATGATGGCCGGCAACAGAAGGTTGGACCACCGAGGGAAAAGGAACCTGCTCATCTGCGGAGGAGCTCCATGAGGCTGTTCAAACGCACACTGACTGACACGCCATGAACTTCGTGACAAAAATCACGAAGTCGAACCTGTCATCGTAGACCGATAGGGCATGGCCGTCAAACACCCCGACAGCCGGGGAACGCCGTTATCGGCGAAGTTGACGCGAGTGCGTGAAGAGGAAGTTCAGGGCGATTCTGGACTGTCGCAGCGATCGGCGCGCAAACGTTCACGAAACAACACCAAAGCGAAATGTTTCAGGCATCCGGCACCACGAGCTCGATGCCGAAGAAGGCCCGTGCGTTCTGGAAAGTAACTTCTCGGACGTATTCCGAGGGGCGTCCCCAAAGGCTCGCCAATGCATCGGCGACGTGCACGACGAACCGAGGTTCGTTCGGTCGCACGGTGCGATGTGGCTCCGGGGTGAGGAACGGTGCGTCGGTTTCAACCATGACCCGGTCGGGAGGCGCCAGTCGAGCCGCGTCGCGTGTGTCGCGTGCATTGCGGAACGTGACGACACCAGTGAAGCTGACGGATGCGCCAAAGTCGAGAAGCATCCGCATCTCTCTCGGACCCGCTGTGAAACAGTGGAAGACGAAGCGCTGCGCAGGAAGGCCGGACGCGGAGAGGATCGGCAGGAGTTCGTCGAACGCCTCTCGGCAGTGCACCACGATCGGTTTGTCGAGCCGGGAATCGTCGCTACGCCACCGCGTGAGATGCGCGAGCTGCTCCTCGAGACGCGCGCGCTGGACATGCTGGGGCGGGTCGTCGTAGTGGCGGTCGAGCCCGAGTTCACCCCACGCCACGCACGTTGGATCGAGCCCGGCCGTGCGCATCTCCTCCCAGTTTGCGGGTTCGTCGGCGTAGAGGGGGTGCACCCCGGCGCTTGCCCAAAGTCCCTGGTGCTGCCGCGCCAAAGCCACCGTCCGGGTGGCGTCGGCTGTGGATGTCGAGATCGTGATCGCCCCGTAGACCCCTGCCGCTCGCGCACAGGCGAGCACCGCGTCGACCCTGCCCTCGTACTCCGGGAAGGTGAGGTGGCAGTGTGTGTCGATCATGCCTGAAGCGTACCGGACGACCTCGGCGCGGGCGTGGATGGGTGGCGCCGGAACCGCGGGTGGCGCGCGCTTCTGCACGCATCGGGGGGCGAGAGGCTCCCGTACACTCGTCGTTCCATGTCGCCGAGTGACCAGCCAGAGACCCATGACCGTCCCGAACTCGGGATCATGAGTTTCGGCGAGCATCTCGAGGAACTCAGAACACGCCTCTTCCGCGCCTTGATCGTTCCCCTCCCGCTTGCGGTGGGGTTCTTCTTCATCGCGCCGGAAATCCGCGCGATTCTGATTGCTCCCCTCTTCGCGGCGCTGCGCGCGAGCGGACAGACCATGCAGGTGCAGGCGCTTTCGCCGGCGGAGACGATTACAACCGACATGAAGCTCTCGGTGATTGCCGCGCTGGCTGTCTCCGCGCCTTGGCTTCTCTATCAACTTTGGAAGTTCGTCGCGCCGGGGCTCTATGCACACGAGCGACGGTATGTCCACTTCCTGACGCCGCTCTCCGGAGTGCTGACGGCCTGCGGCATGGCGCTCTTCTACTGGGTGCTGCTTCCGTTCACCCTGCTCTTTCTCGTGTCGTTTGGCGCGGCACGGGCCCGCACGGTGCCCGAGCCGAAGGTTGCTGCGGTGACCGCGCCCGACGGCACGGCTTCAGCGGCGTCGTCGGGGGCGGTGAGCGCGGGGGCGGGAGACGCCGTAAAGAACGCGACCGGGGAGAACGTGACGCGGGAGGGGAAAACTGGCGAACAGGCAACGCGCGAGCAAAGCCCCGCCCTCTCGACCGCTCCCCGAATCAGTTTCCCGGTGCTTGATGAGGATCCGATTGCCCCGCAACCGGGACAGGCATGGCTCTCCGCGAAAGATCAGGTGCTCCGGGTCGCGGTTCCCGTTCGTCAGGTCGGAACGAACCCGGTCATTGATCTTGCAAACGATGTCTCCCGTGCGGTCTCTGGCGACGGCGAGCCAGCTGAACCGCAACTGGCGATTCTTGAGCTTCCGCTGACCGTTGTTGGAGGAATCGCGCAGATCTACCGACTGAGCGAGTACATCAACTTCACGCTCATCTTGCTTGCCGGAAGCGTGATTGCGTTCCAGATGCCACTTGTCGTACTTCTCTTGGGTTGGGTGGGCATCGTGAACCCCACATTCCTGCGGGAAAAGCGCCGATGGGCGATCTTCCTCATTGCGATTGTCGCGGCCCTCGTGACGCCTCCCGATGTCACATCGATGCTGCTCTTGCTTCTTCCGATGTGGCTGCTCTACGAGTTCGGGATTCTCCTTCTGGTCTTGGTGCCAGCGCATCGCGTCTCGCAGGGTCGCGTGTTCTCGCTGCGCCGTGTGCCGCGCGAGCCGAGTGAATCCGTTGGCGAATCCGGTGGCGACTCCGGTGGGGAGTCGGGCAGCGGTTGGGGCGGGAGTTCGCGGTGAGACGCATGAACGACGGCGGAGCGCGCGCATTTGCTCGTATTCGCTCGCGACGGCGGCGCGCCGCTTCGGTGCGCGGTCGCGTGACCGCAGCCGACGTGCGCATGATGGAGCGCGCGATTGAACTTGCGCGCGCCGCGGGCAACGCGGGCGAGGTGCCGATTGCTGCGGTTGTCTACCGAGGAAACGAGATCTTGGGCGAGGCTGCCAACAATCGCGAGCGTTCCGCAGATCCGACCGGCCACGCAGAAATCGTGGCGATGCGCGCGGCCGGCGAGCGAATCGGGGCGTGGCGACTGACGGGCTGCTCGCTCGCCGTCACGCTCGAGCCCTGCGCGATGTGCGCCGGCGCAATCGTGAATGCTCGAGTGGCGCGACTGGTCTACGGTGCGCGCGACCCGAAGGCTGGCGCATGCGAAACGCTCTATGCGATTCCCGTCGACCGACGGCTGAACCACCGCGTGGAGATGCACGGCGGCGTGCGCGCGGCGCAATGCGCGAAGCTGCTCACCGAGTTCTTCCGAGCGCGACGAGCGCGACCGAAGTGAACTCCCGCCTTGTGGCGCTTCCGGTAGGATTCGCCCTCGCCGCGCAGCGCGGCACGGAGGATTGAGCCATAGAGAAGCGCGTCGCCATCGTTACTGGAGCAAGCCGCGGCATCGGCCGGGCCATCGCCGAACGCCTCGCCAAAGATGGGCGTCACGTCGTCCTTGTGGCTCGAAGCGCGGAGGGTCTTGCGTCGGTTGACGCAGCGATCAAGGCTGCGGGCGGCTCCTGCGAGGTGCGGCCTTGTGACATGGCCGATGGCGCTGCGGTGCAAGCACTCGTTGAAGCGGTCGCGGAAGCGCACGGTCGCCTCGATATTCTTGTGAACAACGCTGGAATCACGCGCGACACGCTGCTTCTCCGCATGACCGACGAACAGTGGGACGAAGTGATGAACGTGAATTTGCGCTCGATTTTCATCGCCGTGCGCGCGTCGCTGCGCCCGATGATGCGCGGCAAGTTTGGACGCATCGTGAACATCGGCAGCGTTTCGGGCCTGAGCGGAAACGCGGGGCAAGCCAACTACGCCGCTGCCAAAGCCGCGCTGGTTGGATTCACGAAGACGGTTGCGAAGGAGATGGGCGCGAAGGGAATCACCGCGAACGTGATCGCTCCCGGCTTCATCGAGACCGACATGACCGACGTTCTCGGCGACGCTGTGAAGACCGCTGTTCTGCCGAACATCCCGGTTCGCCGCTTCGGGAAGCCCGAAGAGATCGCCGCAGCGGTCGCCTACGCCACCAGCGACGAGGCCGGATTCCTCACAGCCCAGACCATTGTGGTTGACGGCGGCATGGCCGGCTAAGGGGCGCAAGTCGAGCGCTGAACCCCCCGCATGCATGCGAAGATTTCGCTATAGTCCGCCCCCCGGACGGTAGACACCGCCCGGCAGATGCCGCGCCGGAAGCCCGGACAGCGGCCGAACGAGTTTTCCAAGGAGCTAGACCGTGACCGACGCCGAAATCGAGAAGAAGGTCATCGACATCGTCGCCCAGCACACTGATGCCGAGCCGGAGACGATTACGCGAGAAACCAGCTTCACCAACGACCTCAACGCCGACAGCCTCGACATTGTCGAACTGCTGATGGAGTTTGAGGCTCAGTTTGGCACGAAGATCCCTGACGACCAAGCCGAGAAGATTCACACCGTCGGCCAGGCGATCGATTTCATCAAGGCAAACCGCCCGCAAGGCTGAGCGCATTCGTCGGTGACCATGATGATGGCTGCGCGAATGCAGGCGCGCCGAGATGGTTCACGGCGGTGCCTGACCGCGTGAGGTCGACGGATCGCGCGTGACAGCGGGACATCCGAGATTGCATGATTCGCTCGGTTCCGCATGACCTCAGTTTCCGCAGCACGAAGTTTTTAACACTCCAATGGGTTTCAACACTCCAATGGCTGAGCAGATGTCCGAGTCCGAAATCGAGTCGAAGGTCGTTGAGGCCGTTGCGGAGCAACTTGGCATTGCCAAGGGTGATGTGACGCGTGACAGCGAGTTCGACAAGATTTGCGACAGCCTCGACAAGGCAGAGTTGATGATGGAGTTCGAAGACCTCTTCGAGATTTCGATTACCGATGACTCTGCATCGAGGATTGTGACGGTGGCGGATGCAGTTCGCTTCATCCAGCAGTCGCTTGGAGATGGCTCGTCGGCTGCGGGAGCTGGTTCGTAACGACGGACGTGCTGTGTGACGAGACGCGTGTGACGAGACGAAACTGGGAGACCGGAAAAACCCCGACGATCAGGATGCGTCTCCCCGCGAGAATGAATCGTGAGTGTTGAAACTTTGGGGCTCCACACCGAGGACCAACGCCGATGAGAACCATCACGCTTCGCCGAGTCGTGGTCACCGGAATCGGCGCCGTCAGCAATCTCGGAACCTCTGCGGCCGCGACCTGGGCCGCCATGAAAGAAGGTCGCTCTGGCATCTCGCCGCTGCGCACGTTCCCGCAAAATGAGGACTGGACCGTCCGATTTGCCGGCGAAATCCACGATTTTGACCCAAGCCACGTGGTGGACGGGCGAGAACAAAAGCGCCTCGATCGCGTGGCGATGTTGGCCATGGCGGCCGCCGACGAGGCGGTTCGTGACTCTGGTCTCGACCTCAAGAACGCGGCGGACCCCTATCGCAACGGAACCATCATCGGCTCTGGCATCGGTGGCGTTCTCACGATGGAGGAGGGCCACACAAAGTTGCTCCAGACCGGACCCCGACGCGTGAGCCCGTTTGTTGTGCCGAGGCTCATGCTGAACGCGGCGCCCGGCAACGTCTCGATCCAGTTCAATCTGCGCGGCCCGAGTACGGCGGTTG
>JBILDS010000090.1:0-11751 GCA_044352505.1 Phycisphaerales bacterium | reverse complement strand
GCACGGGCACGCCCGCCGCGCGCAGGAATTCCTTTTCGCGGATCCGGTCAGAGGTCAGCTCGAGCGAACGCACGCCTGGAAACACGGGCTTTCGCTCGGCGAGAAACGCAAGGCTCGCCGCGGGCACGTTCTCGAACTCGAAGGTGATTGCGTCGACCGACGCCGCGAACTCGGCGAGCGCCTCGCGGTCGCTCCACGCCGCACAGATGTGTCGCCCCGCCACGCGCGCGGGCGCGTCGGGCGACGGGTCGAAGAAGACGCACTCGATGCCGAGCGGAATGGCCGAGAGACCGAGCATCTGCCCGAGCTGTCCGCCGCCGAGGACGCCGATCTTCGTCGCGGTCACTTGGCCTTCGCCTTTCGTGCGCGGGGCTTCGCCTCCGCCTTCGCCTCCGCCTTCGCCTTCGGTCGCGCGGCCCGCTTCGACGGCGTGCCTTCGACTCCCGGGATCGGATTGGCGAGCACCTTCGCAGTCTGATTCGCGCGGAACGCAGCGAGCTTCGCCGCCACGCCCGCGTCGTGGTGCGACAGGATCCTCGCCGCGAGGAGCGCCGCGTTCACGGCGCCCGCGCGGCCGATCGCGAGCGTGCCGACGGGGATCCCAGCGGGCATCTGCGCGATCGAGAGGAGCGAGTCGAGCCCCTTCAACGCCTTCGATTCGACGGGCACGCCGAGCACCGGCAGATCGGTCTTCGAAGCGCACATGCCTGGCAAGTGCGCGGCGCCGCCAGCGCCCGCGATGATGACCTTGATGCCGCGCCCGCGCGCGGCCGACGCGTATTCGAACAGGAGGTCAGGCGTGCGGTGCGCGGAGACCACGCGGCACTCGTGCGCCACGCCGAGCGACGCGAGCATCTCGGACGCGTGCTGCATCGTCTCCCAGTCGGACTGGGAGCCCATGATGATGCCGACGGCAGGAGCGGCGAGGGGAGTCGCAGCGGGGCGGTTTGCCGACGCAGGGCGCGTCTTCGGGCTGGTTCGGGCGCGTGCCATGGCGCGATGGTACGGAATGGCGGGCGCGCTCGGGGAGCCGAGTCGTGCAGCCGCGCGATGGAGCCGAGCCGTGAAGTCCCTTCACGGAGGGGTGACCCGCAGAGGTGCTACCATCGCCACCCCAGCCGTCGTGGGCCGAGTTGGCTTGGGCTTCGCAGCGGCGAAAGTCCACGCGTTTCTGACCGAGTACCTCACGACCCTGAGCACCCCGAGACCCGATCCATGAGCGCCATCCGCCTCAACGGCCAGTACTGCCTCCTCCGCGACATCGAGAAGAAGGACTTCGCGAACTTCGTGGGTCAGATGATGCAGAAGATCACCGCAGATGAGCCGATTCCGCACACCGCTGCGAACTCGGTCGCTGCGTTGCTTGCAGAGGGGAAGACCCAGCAAGACGCGGCTGTCCAAGCTGGGCTTCAGGTGTGCGCGTCGCTCGGCATCAAGAACATGTGGGTTGATGGCGCCACCGCGAACGTGACCGAGCAGACGCCCACCGACGCGGCGGCTGGCCTTGAAACTGCGTTTGGTTTCGCCGCGATCGAGTCAGGTCTTGCGCTGGCTGCGGCCATGTGCAACGCGTTTCGCCGCAAGATTCGCGTGAACGACATCGAGATGGCAATCGTGCGGCAACCTCGCGAACTCATGATGCAGGTCGGCCAGCGCGTGAGTGCGGCCAAGCAGCTGAATGAGCCCGTCTTCGTCACCGCTGGGCGCGTGCTTGGCGGCATGATCAAGGAGGGCAAGGCCCTCGACGCGCCGGAGACCATGACCGTTCTTTGCATGCTTTCGGACTTTGGCGCCACGGGCGTGCGTATCGACGTCGAGAAGGGCATTCTTGGATTTAGCATGTTCAGCACCGCGAACGCGATGGCGAGCGCGATTCTGCAGGGGCTCGACGCTGAGAAGGTGAAGTTGGTGCGGGCGTCGATTGAGAAGACGAATGAGCAGTTCCGTCGGGTTACAGAGCAGGGAGCTGGCGGTTCGAACCCGGCTGGGCAGGGCGCACAGGGCACCCAGCGGCTGACGGTGCCGTCGGTGATGGGAACTCGTCGTCGGCGTTGAAGAACGACGGCACGCCTATCGGAACGTTCGTCGATCATTCGTGGTCGAATTCCTTGCGCTCATGTCGATTTGACGCATGATGGGGCGGCGTTCTGGCGCGTCGGGCGAGGGCGCCAGATGAGTGCGCCGCATGCCCGTGTTGTGATGCCACAGGGCGGTCGCGCATGCAACCCAACCACGTCTGCGACCCGTCCAAACTTCCGATTCATGCGCCACCTCCTTCCCCGAACCAACTCAATCGCTGCGAGCCGTCTCTCTGCGGCCGCCGTGATTGGCGCGGGGTGGATCGTGTCGCGTGCATCGGCGGCCGACGAGGGTTTGTGGAACCTGATCTTCGGCCGGACAAGCGGCGCGACGCCCGCCACCGCCCCCGGAGCGGTGCCCGCGAACACAGCGTCCGCCGTCCAAGCCAGCCCGCTTCGCGGCGCGCTCGATCGCTTCACGTCACCTGAAGCGTGGATTGAGCCCACGCTCGGTATCGCTGCGGCGATTGTGCTGGTGTCGCTGATTGCGCTGCATCCGCGCGCAACGCGACAGCGCGATGCACTCAAGTCGCTTGAGGAACGGAAGGCACTCGTCCTTGTTGGAGTCGTCGCCGCCGCCGCCGCCGCCATTGTGCGCGTTGAACCAATGGCCGCGCTTCTCTTTCTTGGAATCGGCTGGCTCGTGCGACCCCGCGCCGGCAGCGGCTCAGCGCAACTTGCCGCGCACACGGTTCTCGTGATCGCCATCGGCCTTGCCTGCGGACTTTCCCAGTTCGTGGTGGCGATTGTTGTCACGCTTGCGGCGTGGATTGTGGTGTGGTGGCTTCAGTCGCGGCGCAACGGCGAGGTCAAAGTGCGCCTTCCGGTCGGTTCCGATTTGGCGAAGGCCGAACTGGTCTCATCACACGAGGCTCGCGCGCTCGGCTGCCACGTTCGCGCGGTGCGTGCCGGTTCGTCCGGTCGATCATTTACTTTGGCGCTCGGGATGCCTGCATCACTTGCGGGCGACGTGCTCTGCGAGAAGCTCCGTGCGCGGCTCGCAGCCGACATCGGTCACTGCGAGGTCGAGATTCGCCTTGCGCCGTAAGGCACTTGGCGCATCGCAGATTGCCGGCGCGTGTCCGATGAACAAGCAGGTGCACGCTGCGACGGATGATCCTCATCCGACCTAAACCTTTCCCGAACAGACACACACAGAAACGCCCGCCGAAATCCGGGAATGGTGTTTTGTTTTGCTTTAGAACATGTGCACCAAAACGCGCTCGCGCATCGAAACGCCGTCTTTCGAGCCATTTCTGCGATTCCTTGACCACGCCTTTATATGAAGGAAGCGTAAAGGCAGTGTCGCTGCCTTGATCTGTTCCTGACCAAATCTTGATGATTTAGTGTGTCGCTCCACGTGGACGCAACGCGCGCCGAACCTCGGCGCCGTCCGCGATCTTTCGAAGGAGCACACAGCATGAGTTCGAGATTTCAGAGATCGATCGGAGCTCTCATCGCAGGCGCGACAACGCTCTCAAGCGCAAGCGCCGGGCAAGAGGTTGGCGGATCCCCGTCCGACATGGCGCAGCAGATCGCCGAGCTCCAGGCGGCGAATGCAGCCCTTGCGGAGAAGGTCGGTCGGCTTGAACGCAGCGCCAACGGCGACGCATGGCTGACCGAGGAGCGCGCCGCGGACATTCGTGCGATCGTCACCGATGTGCTCGCCGACGCAGATACGCGCGACACCCTGCAATCGTCCGGCTTGAGCGCGGGTTGGAGCAAGGATCAGGGAGGTTTCTTCCTTGCATCGCCGAGCGGCGACTTCAAGTTGAATGTGAAGGGACAGATCCAGTTTCGCTGGGCGATGAACCACCGGGATAACACCGAAGTCAATGCACCATCATCGGTGTTCAAAGAGAACGCGTGGGGCTTCGAGAACCGCCGCAGCAAACTGTCGTTCACCGGGTTCGTGGTTGACCCGAGCTGGACCTACGAAATGCAGTTCGTCATGAATCGCACGCCGGGCACGATTTCATCGGGTGCGCAGACTTTCTCAAGCGGCAACATCGTGGGCTCGGTTGAGAATCTTTGGATTCAGAAGGACTTCGGAAACGGAATTGCGCTGCGCGCTGGCCAATTCAAGACGCCATTCCTTCGCGAGGAGCTCGTGTCGAGCACAGCGCAACTTGCGGTCGAGCGGTCGCTCGTGAACGACGTCTTCTCGACGAAGTTCTCGCAAGGACTTCAACTTGAGTTCGGCGGTCGCTCCGACGACCAATGGCGTGGACAGTTGTTCTACGGCGACGGTTTCCGAGCGAACGCGTCGAGCGTTCCGGGGTCTTCAACCTCCGCGGCTGGTGGTTACGCGGGCGGCTACACAACGTCGTTCAATGCAAACGCCACCAATTGGTCGCTCGCCGGACGAGTCGAGTACCTCGGTGCGGGAAAGTGGCGAGCCATGCGCGATTTCAACAGCGCGCCCGGTGATGATCTCAGTTGGATGATCGGTCTTGGCGCGATGGGACAGAGTCTTCGTCCAACAAGTGACGGACTGCTCGCGCCGCCGACCACCGACTCGATGTGGGGCGTGACGGCCGACTTCACGTTGAACCTTGGCGGTGCTTCGCTCTTCGCATACGGCGTCTATCGCGACGTTCAACTCGCAGGTGACGTTGCAACACGGGGTGGCGGTACCAGTGACAGTCTTGGTCAATGGGGCGCTGTTGTGCAAGGCGGCGTGTTCGTTAGCAGCGAACTTCAGCTCTTTGCGCGGTACGAAGTGGGCGACACCGATACCGACCAGTTCCGCGTTTCGGAGCCCGGTGTTGATCTTGGATCAAACAGCATCATGACCCTCGGCCTCAACTACTTCTTCGGTGGAAAGAAGGATGTCAAGTTCACGAGCGATGTGGGTTACGCGTTCACCCCGATTGGCGACTTCGCAAGCTCGGGTGCAGATTGGCTGCAAGACGGCTCGAACACGACTGGTGATGGCATGACGAACGATGGCCAGTGGGTGCTGCGCGCCCAACTGCAGTTGTTGTTCTGACGCCGCCGGCCCTCGCACGGGACATTGGTCGACCGACTCCGGCCGTCCCGTGTGAATCGAGTGAGATCGCGTCATCCACGTACTGCACGCGCCGCCCGGAGATTGCACCGGGCGGCGCTGTTTTTGGCGACTTCTCTCGCCTCGCTTCCGCTAGTCTGTTGGGGTGCACGGACGCGCCCACGATCACGAATCCGCACCAGAGCGCGCGTCGGAGTCGATTGCGTCCGCTGAGGGCGGGTCATCGCTGCGCGGGCGTGGTTTCTCGCTGCGCGGGCTCGGCGCCTACGCCGAACTCGTGTGGCCCGCGATCGCCGGTGCTGCGCTTCTTGGCGGCTACCTTTGCGCGCGCGGGGATCTCACCATCTTCGCGTACACGCTCTACGCGGTTGCGTATGCGGCGGGCGGCTGGGAAGCCACGCGCGAGGGTGTGCGTCAACTTCTGCGCGGCCGCCTCGACATTGACTTTCTCATGGTGGTTGGCGCGATCGGCGCCGCGCTTGTCGGTGAGTTCGCAGAAGGGGCGCTCCTTCTCTTTCTCTTTTCACTTGGACACGGACTTGAGTTTCTCGCGCTTTCACGCGCGAAAAGCGCGGTTACGGCGCTGGCCTCGGTTGCACCAAAGCGCGCTCGTGTACGCAACGCCGACGGCGTCGAGCGCGAGGTTCCGGTGGAGGAGATTGCGGTCGGCGATCTCATCGTCGTGAAGCCCGGCGAGCGCGTCGCCGCCGATGGCGAGGTGCGCGAAGGGCGATCTGGCGTCGACCAAAGTCCGATCACGGGCGAGAGTATGCCGGTCGACAAGGAGCCAGGCAGTGCGGTCTTCGCAGGTTCGCTGAACGGCGACGGCGCGCTTGTCGTTCGCGTCGCGAAGCCCGCGTCTGACACGCTTGTCGCGCGCATGGTGCGCCTTGTTGCAGAAGCGCAGGCAACAAAGTCGCTTGCCGAGCGCGCGGCCGAACGCTTCACGCGCATCTACGTGCCGTGCGTACTTGCCGTGACCGTGCTTGCGATTGTGGTGCCGCCACTTGCGGGCTGGCTTTCGTGGAGCGAGGCGTTTCTGCGCGCCATGAGCATGCTGATCGGCGCGTCGCCATGCGCGCTTGCGATCTCAACACCCGCCGCAGTGCTTGCTGGTCTTGCGCGCGCGGCGCGCGGCGGTGTGCTGGTGAAGGGCGGCATGCATCTTGAAGCGCTTGGCACGGTGCGTGTCGTGGCGATGGACAAAACCGGCACAATCACCCGTGGAAAGCCCGAACTTTCGGCACTTTCGCCGATGCCGGGCGTTGATGAGACCGAGCTCCTGCGCGTTGCCGCAGCGGTTGAACAATCGTCGAGCCATCCGATTGCGAAGGCTGTCGTGGACGCTGCGATCGCGCGCGGGATTGCGGTGCCGCCCGTTCTTGATGCGATTGCTGTCAAGGGGAAAGGCGTCGAAGGAATGGTCGATGGTGTGCGCGCAGGCGTCGGGCGTGCTCGGCTCTTCGAGAACAACACGCTCGTGGCCGACCCCCGCGTCGAGGGCCTTGCGCGCGCCATTGAGGCGCAGGCGATGACAGCAATGTCGGTGGTGCACGGAGCGCGCACGCTTGGCGCGATTGGCGTGAGCGATCGACCGCGTGCGGAGGCGGCCAGCGCGATTCGTGCGCTGCGCGAACTCGGCTGCGAAGTGGCGATGCTCACGGGCGACAACGCAGCGACAGGCGCGAAGGTTGGTGCTGATGTCGGGGTGTCAATTGTGAAAGCCGGTCTGATGCCTGAGCAGAAGATTGATGAGATTCGCGCGCTTGTCGCTTCGCACGGCGCGGCTGCGATGGTGGGCGACGGCGTGAACGACGCGCCGGCGCTTGCGGCGGCGACCGTGGGAATCGCAATGGGTCACGGCGGCACCGATGTTGCGCTCGAGGCTGCCGACGTGGCGCTCATGTCCGATGACCTCACACGGCTTCCGTTCGCCATCGAACTTGGCCGCGCCACGCGCGCCATGATTCGACAGAACGTGATCTTCTCAATGGGTGTGGTTGCTGTGCTGATCCCTCTCACGCTTACGGGGATTGTTCCTCTACCGCTTGCTGTCATCTGTCACGAAGGAAGCACTGTGGTTGTTGCATTGCATGGTTTACGCCTGCTTTCGCGTCGCGACCGATTTGCTCGGAAAGAGCGCGTTCAAGCCGCATGACGCTTGCATCGTGCCCTCCGGCGCGTCACGATGATGCACATGAAGCGAACTCTCCTCTGGTGCGCGCTCGACAGCGCGCTGGTTCTCACGCTTGCGGCCACGACAGCACACGCCGATGTTTCGCTTGACTCTCCGTTTCGCGACCATGCGGTGTTGCAGCGTGACCGCACGATTCGTGTGACCGGGCGCGCCGAGCCGAACGAGGCGCTCACGCTTACGTTTGGCAGCGCACGCATTGAGGGGAACGCCGACGCCAACGGCCACTTTGCGCTCGAACTCGCTGCGATGCCAGCGTCGCTTGAGTCGCGCGACCTTGTGGTTGCTGCGAAGAGCGGTCGCGCGGCTGCGCGTGATGTGCTTGTAGGCGAAGTGTGGTTCTGCTCGGGTCAGTCGAACATGGAGTGGAACGTCGACGGCGCGCATGACGCCGACCGCGCGCGCGAACTTGCGCCGAAACTTGCGATTCGTTCGTACAAGGCGCCACACGCCACGGCGAATCGACCCGCGCAGGAAATCGGCGGCGTGTGGCGCGTGGCGTCGGCGGAGACGGTTGGCGGCTTCACCGCGGTCGGCTGGTGGTTTGCGGTCGAACTTGCGCGCTCGTTCGATC
Organism: Phycisphaerales bacterium; assembly: GCA_044352505.1. GTDB lineage: Bacteria > Planctomycetota > Phycisphaerae > Phycisphaerales > SM1A02 > QWPT01. The sequence continues at coordinate 3,895 of JBILDS010000090.1, read as the reverse complement.
TTGGGATTCCGATCGGTCTTGTCGACATCTCATGGGGCGGAACGCGCATCGAGCCGTGGATTCCGCTCGATGAGCTTGCGAAGTCGGACTTCAAAGCAACCGCCGATGAACTCGCCGCGCGCATCAAGGCGTTCGAATCGGGCTCTGCATCAAGCCCAACGTCGGCCGCGAAGGCGCCAGGAACCGACGTACGCGAGCCTGCAGCGATCTACAACGCCATGATGGCGCCGTGGATCGCGTATCCGGTGCGCGGCGCGATTTGGTACCAGGGCGAGTCGAACGCGGGCGAGCCCGACAACTATCGCAAGCTTCTGCCGCTTCTCATCCGTTCATGGCGCGCGAAGTCGGGGAACCCCGAGATGGCGTGGGGCGTGGTGCAACTCGCCGCGTTCAAGGCATTCGTGGAAGCAGAACCTGCGCAAGGCGGATGGGCGCTCTTGCGCGAGTCGCAGTTCCAAGGCGCGCGTGATGCAGGCAACGCGGGAATGGTGAGCGCGATTGATCTTGGCGACGCGGCCGACATTCACCCGCGCCGAAAGCGCGAAGTCGGCGAACGCCTCGGATGGTGGGCGCGCAACGCGGTGTACGGCGAATCGTCGGTGGCGTGGCAGGGGCCCGAACTCGTGGACGCAGCGCGTGAGAATGGTTCGATTGTCCGAGTGCGCTTCGCGCACGCAAGCGGATTGCGCACAACCGAAGGTCAACCCGGTGGTTTCGCGCTCGCAGGCGCCGACGGGAAGTTTGTGTGGGCGGATGCCACGATTCTGGATGGCGGTCGTGACGGGATCGTGCTCTCTGCACCTGGTGTCGATGAACCCGTCGAAGTTGTCTACGCGTGGCAAGACAACCCCGCGCGCGCCAACGTTGTGAACGGCGCAGGTATCCCAATGATTCCCTTCCGCGCGAAGATTACGCCCGTGGAGCGCGCGCGATGACGTCGCTCGGTGCAGTGGCTGTGATCGCGGTGGTCGCTGGCTTCACTCCGGCACATGCAGATGATGTGCTGTTACCTGATGTTCTCAAGTCGTTGCTTGATGTCCATTGTGTGGCGTGTCACGAGGGCACACGTCCAAAGGGTGCGTTCGATCTTGCAGCACCACTCGCGGCGGGCAAGATGGATGCCGACCTCGTGCGTGCACTCCGCAAGCGGCTTGTGAAGCGCGATATGCCGCCCGCCGATGAACTTGAGCGGCCATCAACCGACGAGTATCGCGATGCGGTGGCGGCAATCGATGCTGTAGTCGCGCCCGTCGCGCGCGAGGTTGCGTTGATTCGGCGGCTCAATCGGGCGCAGTATGTCGGAGCCGTGCGCGATGTCTTCGGCGATGTGGATCCTGAACTTGATGCAACGATCGCTGGGCTTCTTCCGCGCGATGAAATCGGTGAGGGGTTTGACACCACCGCAGATACACTTGTGCTTCCGCCGCTCCTTCTCGAGCGATTCTTCACAGCTGCAGAGGATTTGGCGCATCGATTCGTGCCGGAATCGGGGCCAGCAGCGCCGATCACGGTGTCGCCTGAGCAGCTCGCGCGTCGGGGACAAGGGCACACCCGTGATGGTTTCGCGTGGCTCTGGTCTGCGGGTGTGCTGTCCGCATCGTTTGACGTGATGCGCGCGGGGCGCCATCGCATCACGATCGAGGTGGCCGCGCAACAAGCTGGAAGCGACGTGGCGCGTGCAGCGATTCTGATCGACGGCGTTGCGGTTGGAGATCACGCAGTCGCGGCAACGCCAGACAAGCCGGAGCAACTTGTGTGGGAAGGCGCACTTGCTGCTGGTGCGCACAGCGTTGGTGTGCGATTTCTGAATGATTTCTACGACCCCAATCATCCGGATCGCGCACGACGTGATCGCAATCTTGCGATTGGCACCGTTCGCATTGAAGGGCCGTTTGATGCGCCAGCGAACACTGTGTTTCTCGTGCGCGCATCGGAGATTGCTGGTGATGGTGGTGTGGCGCGCCGACTTGGGCGCGTTGCGTCGCGGCTTGGCGAAGAGCTTTTCCGCAGGTCGCTCAGTGAGTCTGAGCGTGACGCGCTTGTGCGCGTGGCGCGCGAGGCGTCGCAACTTGCGCGACATGTTGGTACGCGCGATTCTGGGCATGACCGTGAACGCGAGTGGCGCGATGGCCTTCGCGCACTCGTCACAGCGCTTCTCGTTGATCCGCGATTTTTGCTGCGCGTTGAGAAGCCGTGTGGCAACGGCGACGTTCGCCGTGCGCTCGATGGGTTTGAGGTTGCGTCGCGGCTGTCATTCTTCCTCTGGTCGAGTGTGCCCGACGACGCGCTGCGCCGCGCGGCCGCCGCGGGCGAACTGGCAACGCCTGAAGGCATCGCGCGCGAGGCGCGGCGCATGCTGAAAGATCGGCGTGCGGCGAGCCTTTCACAGCGCTTTGCCACCCAGTGGCTCGGCGTCGACGGCCTCGAGACGCGGCAGCTCGACCCCGGTATCTACGCGGGCGTCGATGCGGCGCTTCTTACATCGATGCGGCGCGAGACAGAGCGTCTGTTTGATTCGGTTGTGCGCGGCACACGACCGGTGCGCGCGCTGATCACAGCGCGTGAGACTGAGATCGACGCGGCACTTGCAGCGCTCTACGGGCTCGAGCCGCCGACCGACGGCGGCACCGCGACACGCCCAATTGCCAACACGCGCGCGGGCGGCGTGCTTGGTCACGCGAGTGTCTTGGTGGCGACAAGTAACCCAACGCGCACGAGTCCGGTGAAGCGCGGCAAGTGGGTGCTCGAGGCGCTGCTTGACGAGGCACCTCCGCCGCCGCCGCCGGGTGTGCCGCAACTGCCCGAAACCGTCGAGGCTCGACAGGGGCTCTCAATCCGCGAGTTGATGCGCATGCATCGCGAGAACCCCGACTGCGCCTCATGCCATGTGCGCATGGACGCAATCGGACTTGCATTCGAACGGCTCGATGCCGATGGACGCATGCGTGAGTTCGTCGATGGTGCGCCCGTTGATGACGCGACGGAGATGCCCGACGGCAGCATCTTGCACGGCGCGCGTGGCGTCGAGGCGATGCTTGTCGCGTCGACGAGTTTCGAGCGCTCGCTTGCTCGGCATCTTTTGGTGTATGCACTCGGCCGCGGCACAGCCGACGCCGATGATGCACTTGTGGATCGCCTCGCCGCCGATCTTGTTGCGAAGGGCGATTTCGGCACGCTGGTCGAAGGAATCGTGACGGCTGACGCGTTCCGGTTTCGCTCGAACATCCGGGAATCTGAGACGGAACAGTTGCCTCTTGCACCGTCATCGGTAGATTGAGTTGAGATTGGACCGAAGGAGGAACGCATGCGCGAGCCATTGATTGATCGAAGAATGCTTCTGCGCGGCGCCGGGGCCGCCATTGCACTTCCGTGGCTTGAGGCAATGTTGCCGCGCGGAATTGCGTCGCGTGCACTTGCCGCAACCGGCGCCGTCGACGCAGCGCCGCCGCTGCGCGTTGCCTATCTCTTCTTCCCAAACGGCGTGAACGTGCATGCGTGGAATCCAACCGCCGACGCGCGCGGCTTGTGGGTTCCGTCGCCGACGCTTGCGCCGCTCGCAGAGCTTCGTGGCGAGATCGACGTCTACACCGGCCTGCGCCATCGCCACGCGGAGGCAAATGGCGACGGCCCGGGCGACCACGCACGGAGTGCCGCGTGTTTCTTGACGGGCATGCAGCCAAAGAAGACAGCGGGCGACGACATCCGCGTTGGGAAGAGCATCGACCAAGTGATCGCAGATGACCTTGCTGAGCAGGGGGTGCGCACGCGCCTGCGCTCGCTGGAACTCGGCAGCGAGCCCGCGATGACTGCCGGCAATTGCGACTCGGGCTATTCGTGCGCGTACAGCGCGAACATCTCGTGGAAGAGCGAGAGTCTGCCGAACGGCAAAGAGACC
>JBILDS010000089.1:0-11755 GCA_044352505.1 Phycisphaerales bacterium | reverse complement strand
TGGAAACTGGAAGATCTCGTCGGGATCGTTCCGACTCGAGCCGACTGACTTTGTGATTGAGATTGATGGCATCGGTGTTGGAACCACCCCTGCGAAAGTCGAAGTCGTCGCAGGGCTGCGCCGACTCCGCATCACGCGTCCCGACTATGAGCCGTTTGAGCAGCGCATCAATGCGCAGCCAGGCTCCGGACCGTTCCGGATTCCCATGAAAATGACCGATGCGGGACTTGCGCGGGTGGCGGAAATGACGTCGTTCTTCCAGGCGCTGAAGCAAGGCCAACAACTCACCGACGCGCAGGTCAAGGTGCTCGAGGGCGTTGGCGAGTTCTTCAAGAACTCCAAGTACTCGATCGACCACAAGACGGATATCAAGGTGGACACCAAAGAGGCGCCGGTGTTCGAGAACAACAGCTTTTGGAGGAGCGTCCCATGGGGATTCTGAATGCACGCGCATCAGCGCTGCTTGCATGCACGATGTTGGCCGCAGTTGGCTGCTCGCATCAAGATCGCATGGAGCCTGTGCTCACTGCATATGAGGGCGGCAGTTACGCGGCAGCAAGTGCTGCGCTTGAGCCTCTCCTCGCGGATCGCCGCGATAGTGACAAGGATCGCACGCTCTATGAACTTGAGGCCGGAGCCGTGTATGCCGCGGCCGGCGACATGGAGCGCTCGTCGGCTGCGCTTGCAGCCGCGGACGAGCGGATGTGGGAGTACCTCGACGACGCGCCTGAAGTTCGCATCTCTGAGCAAGCTGCAGCGATTCTCACCAACCAAACCGTGACCACCTATGTGGGTCGTCCGCACGACCGCATCATGTGCACCACCTATCAGGCGTTGAACCATATCTTCCGTGGCGATCTCGACGCTGCCGGAGTTTCGCTCCGCCGCTCGTACGAGTGGCAGCGCGATGCAACGGAACGCTACGCAGCAGAGATTGAGGCGCTGCAGCAGAAGGCGGCAGAAGCGTCGACAGAAAAGGATTACGACACCAACGCAGCGATGGCGGATCCCGGGGTGCAAAGCGGGTTCGATTCAGCCTACGGCCCCATTCGCGACATGCAGGGCTACTCCGGTTTCGCGATCCCGTTTTCGAGTTACCTGCAGGCGCTTCAATTCCAGCTGACCGGTCGTACCGAGGCTCTCGCGCAAGCGACCGTTGCCTTCCGCCAGGTGGCGGGAATGTTGGGTGAGCAGGATCGCATCTATGCCGAAGAGGACGCGCGCCTTGCCGAGGCGGCTGCCGCTGGAGCGGCGCTTTCACCAAGCGTCTATGTCCTTGTCGAGGCGGGAATGGGGCCTTGGCTCGATGAGTTTCGACTGGATATCCCTCTCTTCATGCGCCAAGTGCCCTACGTCGGCGTGGCGTTTCCTGTGCTGAAGTTCAAGGAGATTGGCGCAAGCGCCTTCACGGCGCACGCGGGCAGCGAGAGCTATCCCTCGAGGATTCTCACCGACATGGATCGCGTGGTCGGCGATGATTTCAACCGACGGCTACCGGCGATCATCACGCTCACGATTGTGTCGAGCGCAACGAAAGCGATTGCCACCTACGCGGCGCAACAGGCGATGTATGAACAGAACCCGGATATGGCATGGGTTGTGGCCATCGCCGGCGCCGTGTATCAAGTCGCAACAAACAATGCCGATCTTCGCACCTGGCTCACGCTTCCGAAGCATGTGCTGTATGCACGATTTCCGGCGCCTTCGGACGGAGTGATCGAGATCGAACTCGGCGACGGACAACGAATTGGACCGATTTCCGTGGAATCGAATGGCACGACAATCGTCCATGTTCGCGCGCCGCGCATCGGCGTTCCGCCATCGGTGCGTAGCATGGCGTTTCCCCGGAACTAGATCGCGTAAAGCCGAATCACATACGAACTGCATGACGTAAGGACTGCCTCACGATGAAGAACTTCAGCCTCTCTCTCTCGGCTCTGTCAGGAGTCCATTCCCCGCGGTCTCGTTCGCTGCCGCTTGCGCTCGTTGTTGTGTTGACCGCAGCCGCCGGAGGATGCAACACCGCGAACACAACCCGGCCAACTGGGTCTGCAAACGCCGACGGAACCGTGCCGTTTCAGCAGATTGTCACCAACGGCTGGCTGAACTACAAAGCCAACATCGTGTCGGTGCGCGAAGGCACTGTGAATGGCGACATGAAGCGCGTGGCGGTCGACGTGTACAGCGACCAACTCACCACGCAACGCTTCAGTTACCGGTTTGATTGGACTGACTCGATGGGAATGCCCGTACAAAGTGCAACGGCATCGCTGACGAGCGTGACCATCAAGCCTAAAGAGACCATCACATTGACGTCGGTGGCTCCGTCCCCACAGGCCGTCCAATGGCGCTTGACGTTCCTCGACAAGCAGTACTGAGTGTGGCACGATCGCTCCCACACTCGCGCACCATTCAATCCCACAAGCATTGATCCCGCACAGTTGGGATCACCTTCCTCTCGAGAGTCTCCCATGATGAAGCGAATCCTCGTCGTCTCAGCCGTTCTTCCTCTCGCCCTTGCTGCCTGCCAGAAGGCCCAGTACGTGGACCCGAAGGGCAACGACCTTATCGTCAACGCCGATCGCATGAACATTCAGGATTGGAATCTTCTCGCCGATCAGGTTGTCGAGAGCATGGTGAACTCGGGCGTGCTTGCCCGACTTCCGAACCAGCCCGCCGGCGTGCTGCTGAACCCAGTGATTAACACCACCACCCAGCAGTTTGATACCGACGGAATCATGAAGAAGATTCGCATCTCACTTCTCAACACCGGTCGGTGCGAGGTGATCATGACCGCGGGGCCAGGCGGCCGCGCAGAGGACAAGATCGCGAAGGACACGCAGGACCTCAAGGATTTCCAATCGGGTAGCGACAATGTCGTCAATCCGAACAACGTGCCCGATGCGACGCTGACCGCGAAGTTGCTCGAAGACCGCGCGCGCTCCGGCAGCACCCGACAGGTTGCGTACGTGCTGCAAATGAGCCTCACGAACACCACTACGGGACGCGCTGTGTGGGAAGGCGAGGCGAGCGTGATCAAGCAAGGACAGCGTTCGTCCGTTGGGTTCTGATCGCACGCTCGTACAGCTTTCGCACGTTCATTTTGCCGCGAAGCCACGCGAGTTGCTGTGCTGATGTTGAACCGGCGTTACGCGTCGTCGCGCTGGATGCGACGCGGGTTACTCTCTGGACTACCTGAACTCTGCGCGCCGCGATCTATTTTCGCGTCGCGTTCTTCTTGCGTCAGGTAGATCTCGGGCAGCGGTTTCGCGGCGCGCTCGCAGATCCACGTGGCGAGCACACGAGGAAGCGGGTGTTCGCCTGAAGTCGCAGCGAGAACGGCGTACGCAGGCAACGGATCCTGTGTCGACGCAAGTACGTCGAGGGCAGAGAGCCACTGTGCTTTCTGCTCATCTCGCAACGCGTTCTCCCACGCGCAGTACTGCGCAAGGGGCTCGCCTTGCAGGATGACTTCCCGAAACACAGACTCTTGTCGCTGCGAGGGAAGCGCCCAAAATGCGTAGTACGGCGGGTTGTATGGCGCGTAACGGTGTTTAGTTTCGTAGAAGCCACCCTTGAACTCAACACGCCCCATCTGGCTGTTCCACGTGCCGTTGGTGAAAAAGGGTGCAGCGCCGGTGGCGATGAAGACTTCTGCATCCGTCACCTTTGGGCGCTCAAGCAGGCGAAACCCGAACGGTGGCGGCAACTCGACGTTCCACTTGCCGGCTCGAATCTCCGCCTTGGTCGCCTCGGGTATTGCGGGCGACTCCAGAACGAGATCGCGATACTCCCGCGACGCGCGGGTCCAAAGCAGAAACTCAAGCCCCAGAGGGATGAAGTCTCTGAGTTTCATTTCCTGGCGGGATGGATCGAATCGCACCAAGATTCGAGCGATGGCTGGCTGCAGGATGTTCTCGGAGAGCCACTCGCCCTCGCGGCTTGACACGTGACCGTTGATGCCGACCGATTGAATCGCCGCAAGTTCATCCGCTGTGAGCCATCCACGTTCGGCAAAGAGTACGGCGAAGGGCTGGAAGACTGAGAGCCGAAACGTCTCGTCCGGGGTGCGCTCACCGTGATTCTGCGCTCGGCGCGGCATTGCACCGATCCGTTGCGCCTGGGTCGCAGCCTGCATGCCGGAGTACATCAGGTACGCATCTGCAACGAGGGGAATGGCTTCGCTGTTCCACCACGAACTGAAGTCTGCACGTGTCGCGTCATCCTTGATTTTGCGTGTCTCGACAAATCGACCAAAGATCTTCATCCACAGAATTCCGCCATCGACACGCAGTTTCATCGACTCCCACTCGGGTCGTTTGTCCGCAAACTGCTCGTAGTAAAAGCGCGCGGTGCCGAGCGAACTCTCAAGCCTCCCGATCGCTCCACGATTTCCCATTTCAGACGGCAGACTGTTTTCTGCGAATATTCCGGTAAAGCGGCGACCCAGCTCTGAGTCGCGCGTCGGGGCAGACCCGTACGCCTTCGCCATCTCGTCAAGTGCCTTCGTACTTGTTTCGTTGGTCGAGAACGCGCGAGTCGTTTCCTCGCCGTCGGCCTGAATCTCGACTCGAACCTTTCGGTTCTGGCACCCGAGTGAGAACATCTGTGCGCCGACCGCGCCCACGACCGCCAAGATCGAAACAAGCGACCAAGACCCTACGACCCTGGTGCCGCGACCGTTCGACCCTGTGCGATGGAGTTGCATGCGCGAATCCTACCCTCGACAACGCGAACCAACGAGGGAAATGCGCTCTGATCGCGTCTCGGGGTGTTCAACGTTCTCGGCGGAAACAAGAGAACGCGCGACCCGAGATCCAAGCGCTCGTCATCGCTGGTGGACGTTTGCTTTGGGAGTGGGGCTTCCAGAGCGGGGGCTTGATCAACGGGTTGCTGGTGCCCGAGATGCGGAGTCCGTCGCAGTTTCGGACGCCCGCTCCTGAAGAAGTGGCTTACTGGTTCCACGAACGCTTCCACATCCGACGGCAGCTCCAACGGCAAACAGGAAGCCAGAAATGCACCCGACCGAAAGAAGTGTGGTCATTGGGGTGCGAGCGGAGTTTCGGCGCGTGTTCGACCGCGCCTTGGGTTGAGCGCCGATGCCGATAGAGCGAGCACGAGTCATGCACGCAGCGTACCGAACCACGAACGAGAGCGCATGGTTCGGTTCAGGCCGGTCGAACGACGTCCCGAGATTCGACAGGCAGTTCCGACAGGTCACCGAACCAAGCAGCGCCGCCTCGGATGGCGGCCTAGTGGTCTGAGTCGGAAGAACGCTGACAATCAGCGAGGCATCGTCGTCGATGGCAAGGCGCCGTGCCGATGGGGTATCCCCAGAATGACCTCAACGAGATACCTCGAGGCGCGGCAACGCTGCCAGCGGCGACGAGGACCGCTGAGTGTCGGCGGAATTCCGACTCAGACCACTCGGTTCTGTCTGACGGATCCCCGGACGTCGAATCGCGCGGCATCCCGGCTGGCCATGATCCAACATCGTCGGCTTCAACTCGCTGTATCGCGTCCATGGATCGTCCATGGATCGTCCATGGGTCGTCCATGGGCCGTCCATGGGTCATGGGATACAGCTTCGTCTCGCCTCCTTGCCAGCCGGGCGCCGCGCGGACCCCCAAGGGGCAAGTACTGGTCTTCGGGAATCCGTCAGACAGAACCTCGTTGCCTCTCAAGCAGAACACGCCTCATCTGAAATCCCGCGACTCGATCGGGAGCGTGGCATGATCAACCGCAAGATGCACGCTGAGATCGCGCGCTTCCTGTACGAGTACATGCACAACGCCATCACGCCGCTCGATCTTTCCAGAGACGAGTACCAAGATTGCGCTGCGTACAGCGGCGCGTACGCGCTCGTAGATCTTTGGGCGAAAGATGAGATTTGCCGTTCCCGACTCGTCTTCGATGGTCATGAAGACGATTCCATTCGCAGTCGATGGCCGTTGACGAAGAAGTACCACTCCGGCCACGCTGATCCGCCTTGCTGCAGGGGTTCGCCGCTCGTCACGAAGCCATGCACATGGAATGGCCTTCATCTTCTGTAATGCCGGTCGAATGCATGCCACCGGATGCCGGTTGAGGGTGACGCCTGTTGCCTCGTAGTCCCGCGTGATTGTGGCCAGTTCAGCGACTGCCGGCAATGCGGGTTCGTAGTCGGAAGAGTCTGACGTGGTGCTGCGCGCATGGGGTATCCCCACGGCCGAGTTGAAATGTACAGCGGTGTTTGGAGGCACCGCTCTGATGTTGACATCGCGCGCGGCGGTGTCATCGACCGATGCGTTTGTGTTGACGGCATGCTCGATCGCACCGAACGACCACAGTGGGCGCTCACGATCGCGCAGTGCCAGAATCTGCCACGTTGCCTGTTGCCGATCGAGCCCCATCGAGCTGAATCCATCGGCGGCTGCAAGCCGACGGAGCGTTGCGCGGGTTACTTTCGATGCTTCCGCAAGATCTGCGATCCGTTGGAAATACCCGTGCGCTGCGACGGCTTCGATGATGCGGTGTGCCTCGTCTGGCTCAAGACCGCGCACCATGCGAAGACCGAGTCTGATTGCAGATTGCGATGGAACGAGAAAGCTGTCCGGAAGCGGCTGATAGGACACAGACTGCGGTGCAACGTTGGACTCAGGCGGTTGGGTGAGTTCTGATGGCGTTGGCGCACAAAGGGGTTCCGGTTGGCGTGCGCATGCCGCGCTGTGGTTGATGTCGAAGCCATCACTTCGACCGAGTTCTACGCTGCGACCCCGTGTGTGCATGCGCCGGAATGTGCTGCTGCTGCGTGGTTGAGGCAGAAGCGCTTCATCGACCATGACTTCGCGCCAGCGTACTTCCCCGCTCTCCCCCGAATCGAGTCGCTCAAGCTGAGCGCCAATGCCATGGGAATCGATGCGATACACGCGGCTGCTCCGAACATGCTCGTACCCATCTCGAGCGGCAGGATCGCCCCCCCGCTCTAATGTTGAATTCCATCGCGAACAGTGCACATCGACTCGACGAACCGCAACGCCGTGATCTTGGGCATCGCGAAGAATTTGTGCTGGCGCGTAGAAGCCCATTGGCTGACTGTTCAGAAGCGCCGTTGCAAAAGCCGCGGGATGATGCCGCTTCAGCCATGCACTTGCGTACACAAGATGCGCAAAGCTTGCCGCATGCGACTCTGGGAAGCCGTAGCCTGAGAATCCTTTGATCTGTTCGAAAACCTGCCGTGCGAAATCGCGTGAATATCCACGGGAAATCATGCCGCCTTCGAGCGCTTCTCCGAACTGTGCGATCTTGTTGCCGTTGCGCTTCCAGGCTGCGATCGCTCGGCGCAGTTCATCGGCTTGCCCAGCCGTAAAGCCGGCCGCAACGACCGCGAGTGCCATGGCCTGCTCTTGGAATAGTGGGACACCGAGCGTCTTTCCAAGAACGGCGCGAATTGAGTCGTTCGGATAGCAGACTGGCTCATGACCGCTTCGACGCCTGAGATACGGATGCACCATATCGCCCTGAATCGGGCCAGGGCGCACGATCGCCACTTCAACCACGAGATCGTAGAACCGCCGCGGTTTGAGGCGCGGCAGCATGGACATCTGCGCACGCGACTCGATCTGAAACACGCCCACCGTGTCGGCCTTACAAATCATGTCGTAGGTTGCAGAATCCTCCGCGGGGATTGCGTGAAATGCCAGCGGTTCTGCGGTATCGATGGCGGAGCGAGTTGTCGTAATCTCCGTCGAATCTCGCTGACGAGGACTGATGTCAACGAGATCGCTGCGCGCAGTGGGTGCGTCGGGAAGGCGTGAGGACATCGCACCGAGGGCGAGTGACTTTCGATCGCCGTTGATGAGGTCGATCGACTTCCGGATCGCTGTGAGCATTCCAAGCGAGAGAATGTCGATCTTCAGCATGCCGAGCGCCTCGATGTCGTCTTTGTCCCACTCGAGAATCGTGCGATCCTCCATTGCGGCGCGCTCGATCGGGACGATCTCCATGAGTGGTGAACGAGAGATCACGAACCCGCCGACATGCTGCGAACGGTGCCGTGGAAAGCCGAGGATCTCGCCGACGAGCTGGACCATTGCGCGCACCCGCGGCGCGGAGGGGTCGAGCCCTGCCGCCCTCACGCGTTCCGCCGCTGCTTCAGGCATTGGCCGGGCGGGGCCCGACCAGAACGCGCTCTCAGTGATGTCGTCGCGCTGACCAAGGCCACCCCCGCTCCAGCGGTCGACTTCGTTCGCCACGCGATCAATGCTGTCGGGGGCAAAGCCCAGCGCCTTCCCGACGTCGCGCACGGCACTGCGCCCGCGGTAGCTGATCACCTCGCAAACGAGCGCGGCTCGATCGCGACCGTACTTCGCATAGATGTGCTGGATGACCTCTTCGCGCCGCTCGTGCTCGAAGTCGATGTCGATGTCAGGCGGCTCGTTGCGCTCCCGGCTGACGAATCGCTCAAAGAGGACATCGATGCGGTCGGGGTCGACCGCCGTGACGCCGAGCGCGTAGCAGACAGCGCTGTTGGCGGCTGCACCGCGTCCTTGGCAGAGGATGCCGCGCGAGCGCGCGAAGGCAACGATGTCGTGGACGGTTAGGAAGTACGGCGCGTAGCGAAGATCGTCGATGATGGCGAACTCGTGCTCGAACTGGCACGCGACTTTGGCCGGTACGCCGCGCGGGTAGCGCTCGCGTGCGCCTCTCCACACCAGGTTGCGGAGGTGCTGCATCGGCGGCATGCCCTGAGGCGCGACCTCGTCCGGGTACTCGTAGCGCAGCTCGTCGAGCGAGAACGCCGCTGCGCGCTCGAGGAAACGCCAGGATGTTTCGAGCGCGTCGGGGCGGTCGGCGTACCGGCGCAGGATGTCGGCAGGCGCGCGGAGGCGTCGCTCGGCATGCTGGGTGATCTGTCGCGTGGCGCGATCGATGGAGACGCCATCGCGAATGCAGGCCAGCGTGTCGAGGAGCGGCTTGCGCGCAAGTGTGTGCATGCGGATGTCGCTGAGTGCCGCAAGCGGGAGCCCAAGCGCGTCGGCGAGCACCCCCGAGCGTTCGGCATCGGCAGCGCTGTCTGGGTCGTCGACCCGCGTCAGCGCCACTGCGAGCCGGTCGTGCATGAGCCTTGCGAGGCCTTGGGCGGCCTCGAGGAAGCGCTGGCTTGGAATGCGCGGCACAAGCACGACTCCGAGCAGGCCGCCGCCACCGCCGTGATCGCGCGCACCCAGAATCTCGACGAGGTCATGAAGGCGGAGTTGCTGACGCCTCTCCTGCGGCTTTGCCGAGCGAGACGCCCCGTTTGGCTGATCGCGACTGGCTTCGGGATCAGCGTCATCGCCTCCGCCGCCGGAGATCACGACCCCCGCCGTTCGAGCCTTGGTGAGCAGCCGACACATCGCCCCCCAGGAGGCACGGTCGGTCGGGTACAGGAGGATGTCGATGGTCGCGCCTGTGCGCCGATCAGGCGGCTCACACGAACCATGAGATGGCGCGCTGGCGTCTGGTGGATTCGACCACAGCGGGTCATCGATCGAGAACCGCACGCGGGTTCCGTGTGCGAGTCTCAGGCGCGAACCCGCCAGCGCGCCTCCCTGTTCGCCGATGACCGCCTCGCGCGCGGCGACATGCGCCCGCACCGAGCCGCCGAAGGTCTCGAAGTCGGTCAGTGCGATTCCAGCGTGCCCAAGCCGCGCTGCCTCGCGAACCAGTTCCTCGGGATGGCTCGCCCCGTTGAGGAAGGTGTGGTTGCTGGTGACGGCAAGTTCGCCCCAGCGCGGCCGGATTGGGCGGCGTGTTGCGTGAGCGAAAGCAGCCGTCGCGCCACCACTGGCTGCCGGACCCGATGAGAAGGCAGACGCCGACTGACGCAGTGGGTGCTGCCAGAGCTTTGGTGGTGGCTCGTCGGGCATAGGCTACCCCCAGGCTCCAAGAATTGAGAGAGAAAGACCAGCTTCGAAAGCCCGCTCGCAACGATCTCGCCATGGATCTCGCCATGGATCTCGGCATGGATCTCGGCATGGATCTCGGCATGGATCTCGGCATGGATCTCGGCATGGATCTCGGCATGGATCTCGGCATGGATCTCGGCACGGATCAGAAGGTTGAATACCAACAACCAGTTCGGCGCTTGCGGACTGATCCCAAGATCCTTCGACGCTCGACGGCGCGATTCGCTCGGGGAAGCGAGCGAGAAGCCAGAGGCCGCTTGCGATCTGGACACGCGCGTGAAGCCTTCCACTCAGCCGTGCAATGGCTGCTGCGCGTCCGACGCCTGGAGTAGGTGAGGCGCCATGTTCACCCTGTTCCGCCCCGGCGTGTCCCACCCCGGTCTGTCCCACCCCGGTCTGTCCCATCTCGGTCTGTCCCATCTCGATCTGTCCCACCTCGATCTGTCCCACCTCGATCTGTCCCACCTCGATCTGTCCCACCTCGATCTGTCCCACCTCGATCTGTCCCACCTCGGTTGCGTCGGGGCACTCAGGATGCAATGCATGATTCCACCACGGATCCGCCACGCGCTCCCAGCCATCGACTGCGCAAAGTAGCCACACCCGACCACGCCAGCGGAGGATGGGAGGAGAGAATGTCGCTGGGTATCGGTGCCTCTCGGGCTCAGCATGCCCCCACTCGCCGTGTCTTGGGCTGACATGTCCCGAATCTGTATGCACCGAATCAGCATGTACCGAATTGACACACCATGCTCTTCGCTCGGAAATGCACGCTGCAAGAGTGGCGCTTGACGCGCCCCCGACGATCACTGCAGGCTCTTCAGCTGCAAAGAACTGGCTTGGTCGTTGGCCAAGATGCAATGCAACTTCGGATGAGCCATCGATCGCGTCTTCAATTGCTAGATCGATTACTGGATCGATTCTGATGGCACGTACCTTGCCGCTTCCTCTGCCGATCGCCTGCACACGATGCACGCGGTCGCGGCCAATCCGCGCGGCAACCAGGTCGATCCACTCCTGAAGTCGGAGGGAATCGCCAGGATGCGCGTTGGCGACTCCTAGACGAGAAGTGCTGCGGCTTACCTTGATCCACCCGGCACACGCGTCGTCAATCCCACTCCATGCTGCAGGAGGGTGGCGTTCGTTCGGATCGGATCGCGGCATTCCGGGCTGGGCACAAGCCGGACGGCGCAATGGACTCTGCAGCTCCTGCGGGCGACGCGCGCCCTGCCGCAACGGTAGGCACCGCTGGATCGAGCGCATACGTGCAGCATCCTCAATCCGTACGATGATCTCCTCGACACCGTGGTCGAGCGGGAGCCGCTCGAGTTTGGGGCGCAAGATCGCCCAAAGATGCGCCCTGCTTGCAGTCGGCGCTGAGAGGCGCAACTCAAGTTCGGAGACCATTTCCGGAACCGCAGAGCGCCTCGTCGACGGAGGGTGCCGATCTGGAACATGAATCCGCAGCGCCGTGAAATCGGTTGAGAGATCCGATGGAAGCTCGGCGTGACGGAAGATCCAGCGCGACACACGCATCTCTTCCCGTTTCGACTCAAGCGCCGTGGCGAGCTGGTCAACGAGCTCCCCACACGCAACGAAGAGCGCATCAATACGGCTGGTTGGACCGTCGAACGCCTTGGTGAACTCGACGGGCTCCTGCATGCGGAGCGGAACCAATACCTCGGGTTCGCGACCGAGCGCCTGATCGAGGCGAAGAAGCGGGTCACCGGAGTCCCGACCACCAACTAAAGCGCCGATCAATGAGCAGCGGTTCTGCACAGGATCACGCGAACAAGGCTGCTCGCCACCCTCGGTCGGCAGGTCGA
>JBILDS010000290.1:0-3395 GCA_044352505.1 Phycisphaerales bacterium | reverse complement strand
TCGAGCTGCGGACATTCGTCGAGAAGTTCGAGCGCGACCGTGCCTTGGCCCGCGATGACATCGGGATGGTTGTAGGGGGGGATCATCGTGCCGCCGGTCTCGGCGATGACGCGCGCGGCCGTGGCTTCGCGCGCGGCGATCGTCGGATCGCACTCGACGATGCTGGCGCCGTAGCCGCGCACGGCCGCCTTCTTGATCTCGGCGGAGATCGATGGCATGACGACATGCGCGGGGATTCCGCGCATCTTCGCGGCGAGGGCGAGCGCCTGCGCGTGGTTTCCCGACGAGTGGGTGACGACGCCGCCCGCTGCCGCGGCATCGTCGAGCATGCGGACCGCGTTGGTCGCGCCGCGGAACTTGAACGAGCCCGTGCGCTGGAAGAGCTCGCACTTGAACCAGAGACGGCGGCCGGACATCGCGTCGAGCGTCGCGCTCGTCAGCACGGGGGTGCGGCGGATGAATGGGTCGATTCGGCGCTGGGCGGCGCGGATTGAGTCGAGATCCGCCGCGTAGGCGGGTGTTGCCGTCGTCGTCATGCAGGTAGCCTACCCGCGTGGCGACCGAGCGATCACCCGTGGTCTGCGTGTACCGCCGCGTGTCGACGCGGATGGAGCCGTTGCGCGAGTTGCTCGAGCGGCATGACTTTCACGCGGTGTCGCCGCCTGATGCGCTTGGCGAGTGGGAGTACCACCACGATGACGGCGTGCGTGTGCGCGGCGCGAAGGGACTGGTGCTCGTCGAGGCGAAGGACGGCAGGCTTGCGGATGACTTCGACGCGCGGCATCGCGTGGCGTTTCCATCGGATCGCGAGATTCCTGATGGCGGTGAGTCACCGGAGCGCGTGGCGTTGATCGCGGGGAGCGATGAGTCTGGGAAGGGAGAGCGGGACCGCGCGCTGGTCGTTGCAGCGGTCGCCGTGCCCACGGGGGTTGAGCACGAGTTGCTTGCGCGCGGCGTGCGCGACTCAAAGATGTGCGCGCAGGCGGAGATCACATCAATCGCACGGTGGATTACTGCGCACTGCGCGCATGCGGTCGAGGTGGTGGCGTGCGAGGATCGTGACGGCGCACTGAAGGCGCACGGCGGCAACGAGACTCGGCTTCTGGCGGCGATGCACGCGCGGGCGCTGGCGGCGTTGTACGGAATGGCCGCGTTCCCGCTGGCGCGGGTCGACCGGTTCGCGCCGAATCGGCCGGTGGCAGCGATTCTGGCGGGGTCGCACGCAGGGGTGATCGTTGACGAGTGCGCGCGCGGCGAGCGGCATGTGTCGTGCGCGGCGGCGTCGATCGTGGCACGGGCAACGGTGCATCGCACCCGCGTCTGACCCCTCCCAACTGCTGCACGGCACGTGCCGTGCAGCAGACTCGGACGTGCCCGTCCGCAGGTACCCACTTTGGCTGGTGTTCCGCAGTGTTACCTCACCTCAGACCGATGCGCGCTGAGCTCCGTCGAGTGATAACCATGGTGCACGGAACGTGCCGCTCAGTGCCAGGCACTGCACGGCACGTGCCGTGCACCGGACGTATCGTGGTGGAATGACTGCTGCTGACACCATCCGCCGCCTCCACGACCACCGCGTCTGGACCCGCAACAAGATCCTCGCCGCCGCCCGCACCTGCTCCGACGCCGAGCTTCGCCGACCTATCGAGATGGGCGTCGGCTCGCTCTTCGGCACCATCGTCCACCTGTGGGGTGCCGAGCTCGTCTGGGCGAATGTGCTCGAGGAGGCCGACCCCGCGACGGTGATCCCATCGGCCGACACTTTTGCGTCGGTCGCGGCGCTCGAGGACGCCTGGAAGCCGCTCGACGCGCGCTGGGCGAAGCTCCTCGCGCGCGCCGACGACGCGGCGTTCCTCGCGAGGCCCTTCGGTCGCGTGCGCGACGGGAAGTCGTACATGACAGACGGGCACGCCATCTACCTGCATGTCTGTACGCACCAGCACTACCACGCCGCGCAGATCTCGAACATGCTCCGGCAGTTGGGCAAGTCCCTCGGCCCAATCGACCTGATCGTCATGGCGCGCGAGCAATGGAAGGGCTGACGCATTGGTGCCTGGCACCTGCCTGGCACCTGCTCGCGATCTGCCTGGCACCGCATGCCTGTGCGCAACTCTCGGAGCGTCCGGTGGATGCAGCGGTCGGGCGCGTGCCGTGCATCTGCCGTGCACCAAACGGGTAGGTGCCAGGCACGCGCTACACTGTCCGCTCGCTCGGGGCGCGCCGTGCATTCGCACGGCGCTGAGAAGCACCCGTTGAACCTGATCCGGCTCGCACCGGCGGAGGGAAGCGAATGCGCGGATCCGCGCCTTCCTTCCTTCCACGCCGTCCAGCGTCGGCGAACGAAGGAAGAACGATGATCACGACCGCGACCACCCTCGGCACCAGCTACGACCTTCCGCTCCACGGCGCGCACAACCCATCGACCGCCGCGCAGGGTACCACCCCCGGCTCGTTCGCAAAGCGCGCCGACATCGGCGGCCCGTACGCGTTCGCCTCGCCCGACACCCCGGGCATGCCCGAGCCGAGCGCGAAGACCGCGTGGGACTTCCTGCCGACGGGATGGTCAACGGTGGAACTCGCAGAGGCACCCGCCGGCCCCACCGGGGCCCCGAATGGAGGAAAGCCCTGCACGAACTGCTGCGGCGACGCTTACACCTCCGTCGAGTTCGCGAACGCCCGCGGCCACTGGCGCCGCGTCATCTACCCGAAGTCGTTCGCGCCGATCACGCAGCTCGAGAGCGCCCGCCTCGGCATCGTCACCCCCGAGATGAAGCGCGTCGCCGAGCGCGAGCCGCACCTCACCGTGACCGAAGTGCGCGACGAGATCGCAGCCGGCCGCATGGTGATCCCCGCGAACCGCGCGCACCTCGGCTTCAAGCTCGACCCGATGGCGATCGGCCGCGCGTCGAAGACGAAGATCAACGCCAACATGGGCGCCTCGCCCGTTTCGTCGGGCACCGACGAAGAGGTCGAGAAGCTCAAGTGGGCTGAGAAGTGGGGCGCCGACACGGTCATGGACCTCTCGACCGGCGGCAACCTCGACGAATGCCGCGCCGCGATCTGCCGCAACTCCACCGTCCCGATCGGCACCGTCCCGATCTACTCGATGATCATCGGCCGCAAGATCGAGGACTTGAACGAAGAGATCGTGCTCGAAACCCTCGAGCACCAGGCGCGGCAAGGCGTCGACTACTTCACGATCCACGCGGGCGTGCTGAAGGAGCACCTCCCGTTCATCAAGAAGCGCCTCATCGGCATCGTCTCGCGCGGCGGGTCGCTGCTTGCGAAGTGGATGCTCGTCCACAACAAGCAGAACCTCATGTACACGGGCTGGGAGAAGATCTGCGAGGTCATGCGCCGCCACGATGTGACCTTCTCGATTGGCGACGGCCTGC
>JBILDS010000289.1:0-3406 GCA_044352505.1 Phycisphaerales bacterium | reverse complement strand
GATGCCGTCGATGATCTTGTCGCCTTGTTGGACGTCGAGTCCGACCTCGGTGATCGGCGTAATCGCCTTCACCAGCGTGCACTCGTCCTTGATCGCGCGAGCCTCTTCCGGCTTCACTCGAATCTTCTCGAACGGATAGAGATTTCGAGGCGCGTTGTCGGGGCGATCCGGAAACACGAAGAACTTACTTGCACCGACCGACTCAAACTCGGTGAGCACGCGCGACTTGAGCCCGGTGAGGGCTGCGATGACGGCGGTGGTGCTTGCAACGCCCACAATGATGCCGAGCGCTGTCAGAAATGCGCGCGACTTGTTCGCCCAGATCTGCGAGAACGCAAGCGAGATTGCCTGCAACCAGAAGAGCGGATTCAGCACGCCGCACCGCCCTTCGCGGGCGCAAGCGCAGAAACCCCACCGAGATGCCGACCAGCGGCGTCCTGTGCCACCGGAAGATCGCTCATCACGCGCCCGTCACGAAGACGCACCACCCGCTGGCAGTGCGCCGCAACCTCGTCCTCGTGCGTCACGATCACCACAGTCTGCCCCTCCGCATGGAGTTGTCGAAAGAGCGCAAGGATCTCCGTCGTGGTCGCGCTGTCGAGATTGCCGGTCGGCTCGTCGGCGAGCAAGATCGACGGATTGTTGAGAATCGCGCGGGCGATCGCCACGCGCTGCCGCTGCCCGCCTGAGAGCTGATTCGGCCTGTGATGAACGCGCTGCGCGAGCCCCACCCGGTCGAGCGCCGCGAGCGCACGCGCACGCCGCCCGCGCCAGCCGCCCGCTGCATATACAAGCGGCAGTTCAACATTTTCGAGCGCTGTCTGTCGCGGCAACAGCTCAAAGCTCTGGAAGACGAAGCCGATCTCCTCATTGCGCACCTGGGCGAGTTCACGCGCGCCCATGCGGCTCACGTCGCGCCCATTCAAGAGATACGCGCCCGAGGTCGGCCGATCGAGACAGCCAAGCATGTTCATGAGCGTGCTCTTCCCAGAGCCCGACGACCCCATGATCGCCACCATCTCGTTGCGTCTGATCTCAAGGTCAAGCCCGCGCAGCGCGTGGATTGTTTCGACGCCGACCTTGTAGATCTTCGCCAACGCCCGAACCGAAATCAGCGCGCTGGACTCCGTCGTGGTGGATGGCAGTGCGTCAGCCATTCGACGACCCCGCCAACCCGGTGCGCGCAACCTGTGCCGCGGCGTCCTTGGCCGTCTCCTCGCGAATCGCGTCGCCATCCTTGAGCCGCTCGAGCACGCGATAGGGCCCGGTCACAACCACGTCGCCCTCAGAGAGACCCTCGACGATCATGGTGTCGGAGAGATTCGATGGCCCAGTCCGCACCAAACGAAGGACAGCCTTGCCTTCGACCATGCAGAAGACAACCGTCGCCTTCCGTCGAACCTTATCGACGAGCGGGTGCTCAGCCAGCTCAGCGGGAAGATCATCGGCTGCGCGCTCCAGGAGTGACTGGCTTGGCACCAACAGGCCGTTCGTGCGGTCGACCACGATGTCGACATTCGCCGCGAGGCCTGAGAGGAGCGTTTCGCCCTCAGGGAGATCAAGGCTCACCTCACACTTAAACCAGCCGCCGGAGCCTGAACCAGCGGTCGCGCCCGATCCACCGAAACTCGCCTCGGTGCCGCGCGACAGCGCCACCCGCTCAACGGTGCCCCGGAACTCGCGATCGCGGTATGCATTCACGCGCACGGTGGCATCCTGCCCCGCGCGAACCCGAGCAACGTCGCTCTCAGCCACCTTCGCCTTCAGGCGCACGGTGGCGAGATCGGCCACGGTCAGAATGCGTGTACCCGCGTTGTTCATAGTGCCCACAACGACAAGTTCGCCCGGCTCTGCGTTGAGCTCTGTGATTTGCCCATCGATCGGAGCCATGATCGTGGTCTTCTTCAACAACTCACGCGCGCGATCGATGTCGGCTTCCGCTGCGGCAAGCGAACTCTCGATCACCGAAAGCCCCTCACGCGCCGCAGCAATTGCGGCCTCCAGCTCGCGGACGCGCGCGATCGCGTCATCGAGCGACGCCCGACTCACGTCGCCGGTCTTGAAGAGTGACTCCTGCCGCTCGAGCGTGGCCTTCGCGTTTGCCAACTGCGACGTCGGCCCGGCGAGGCGCTCTTGCTCGCTGCGCAAACGAAATCGCTCGCCATCGCGACGCGCCATCTGCGCCAAGAGTGACGCCTGCAAATCGCGATCATCGAGTTTGACGATCACTTCACCCTGTCGCACCGTGGCACCCTCACGGAATGGAATCTCGAGAATTCGGGCGCTGACCTCAGCGGAGACGTCGACCTTCACCTCTGGATCAAGTTCACCCGGCGCGGAAACCGTTTCGACAAGTTCGCGCGCGGTGACCTTGGCGATACGAACGGCGAGCGCGTCGTCTTTGTTGGCGAACGAGGGGAGAAACTCGAGCGCGGCCGGACCCGCAACGACGAGGCCGACGACGGCGACGCCGATGATCGAGGCGATGGCGATCAGGAAAGTGCGCAAAGGTTGTGCTCGAAGAGGGGGACGGGCAGCTGAGGAGGCATCGGCGAGCCGCGTCGCCGGAGGGGCAGCGTATTCCGAAACGCGTCTCTGCGGTTGCGACGCGGCGTGCCGGTGCGACGCTCGGTCGATCCGCTGAGCGAGACCTGTGCGCGGAGGCTCCTGCAACAAAAAGACCGCCCCCCGGCCGGAGCCGGGGGGCGGGGTTTCTCACACAGTGTCTCGGGATCTGCCTCGCACACGTGTTGGCAAGCCTTCACGCGTACTCAACCGATCCGTCCACAACTTACTGCGGGCAGGTACCCCAGTTGCTGAGGACCGTCGAGAGGTCAGCGCCGTCCGTGAGGTTGTCGCCGTTGACGTCACCAGCCGCAGTACCCCAACCGCTGAGGACGCCCGACAAGTCTGCGCCGTTGACGACGCCGTCGTTGTTGAGGTCGCCCGTGCACTCCGGAGCGGTTTCGCAGGTGCTGAAGTCGCCGTTGAAGCTCACAACCCACTGGGCCGTGAACGTCGCGCCGAGGCTTTCAGCAAGGACGTACTGCGCTGCGCCGTCGGCGCAGCTGAGACGCACGTACGTTCCAGAACCTTGACCCGTCACAGTGCCGCCGCTCGGACGGAGACCGTAGCCCGCCTGGTCAGGGATCGACGGAGTTGCACCGATGTTGTAAAGGTCGGGGCAATCCATGATGACCACGATGTTGCCGGTCACGCCATCGAGGCAGAGCGGCGGATCGAAGTCGAGATTGGCGAGGTACGCGCCACCGGGGATGAGCACTTCGCGCTGCTCGATGAGGCGCAGGTCGTTGCCGTCGCCTTCAGCGAGAATCTTGTTGCGCGGAGCGCCACCGTCGATGTCCTCGTAGATACCGATCGTCGAGGGAAGCGGGAGATCAGACGC
>JBILDS010000288.1:0-3413 GCA_044352505.1 Phycisphaerales bacterium | reverse complement strand
AGAGCGATGCGTCGTTACCCGCAAGAACGCTTGCGGCGGACACGGTGCCCGACGCAGCCATCGAAAGATTGTTGCCGGCTGTTGCGGCGCCCGACACCGTCGCGTTGCCAGCGGCGTTCACACTCAGATTGGTTGCGGCCTCTGCGTTGCCAACGACGTTGACGTTGCCGCTCGACGCGTTCAGCGAAAGGGCGCCGCCAGAGAGCGCGCCGCCACCGATCGCGACTGAGCTGCCGGTCAGCGTGGCGTCGTTCACAGACGTGAGCGCGCCAGAGACATCGATGTCGCCGGCAGCGGTCACAGTCTGGGCAGCTGCACCGTCGAGATTGAGGCTGCCACCTACGAGGAGCGCCGCGCCAACCGCAGCGTCTCCAGCAAGATTGAGGTCGCCGCTGACGGCTGCGGTGCCGTCCACACTGAGGTTACCGGCGACATTCGCCGAACTCAGCACGTTCAGGTCGCCCGTGGCCGTGAGATCATTGATGCGCTCTGCACCGGCGCCGCCGAGGTTGCCCGTGACCAACGCACTCGCGGTATCGAAGGTGAGCGTTTGGGGACCACCCACGCTGCGGACGTCGCCGATCAGGAACACGCTTGTGCCCTGACCCGCTTGCCCAGCAAACTTGGTTGCGCCGTTCAGGGCGACGGTTCCCGCGTTGATCTCTACGACGTCGGCGTTCACATCACCCGACACCGTCATTTGAGTTGCAGCGCCGGCGTTTCCGCCCACGATCAACGCACCTGCCGAGAGCTGTCCGCCCGACTGCTCGATGGTGTTGCCGACCATGCGGATTTCGCCGTCTTGGGTGCGCAATTCGCCAGTGTTGCGAACCGCGACCGAGTAGACGTCGCCCGCGCCGAGCTGGATACGCCCGCCGGTTCCGACTTCGACGCGACCGGAGTTGTCGACGCCAACGCCGCCGATGTTGGCGCCGCCGCCCGCAACCGCGAAGAGTTGCGGATTCGCGCCCGGCTCGAACACCGTCACGTCGCCGTTGTGTGCAACCATAAGCGCCACGCCGCCCGGGCCGACCACGATGCCGCGCGTTGGACCCACGCCGAGATTGACGACGCGCGTACCAACAAGCGCCACGCTGTCGGTGGCCTGGATCAAGCCTGCATTGCTGATCTCGCCGCGGACGTTGGTGAACTGGAAGTTTCCGCTGTCAAACGCGGCATCGGAGATGTCGCCTGCAGCTGCGTAGAGCGAGCCGACGTTCACGACGCCGTTGGCGCCAATGAAAACACCCGCGGGATTCACAATGAAGATCTGCCCGCTTGCGAGCAGTTGGCCGTTGATCTCAGTTGGGAAGTCGCCCAACACGCGGTTCAGTACCCGCATGTTCGGGTTCATCAAGAACTCCACCACCGCGCCGTTCGGAATACCGAACGAGGTGAAGTTGATGATGGCCGTCTGTGACCCAACTTGGAACTGCCAATTGCCGCCGCCGAGATCCGTCCAGGTGACGTTGCCGTTCACCAGAGTCGGGTTGGTGATGCTGGTCGAACTCTGCGCATGCAGCGCCTCGACGAGCGTCAGCGAGAGGATGAACGCAGCCGTTCGCTGCATCCACTGACCGGCGACCAATTCCCAGGCGATGGTTCCCTTGCGAGCACGTGACATGGCCAGATCTTCCTTTGTTGCTGAAGCACGCCCAGTCGGAGCGACGGGCGGTGCCGAGATGACGGGGACAACGCGAAATATGCCCTAAATCCAGTCAGATCAGAAGGATAAAGTTCCAACAAACGTCAACTGACTTCCGTCGACGTCGGTAAAATCGGGGTCCGTGAGCGGGAATCCGATGTCGAGTCGAAGGCTCATGTTGCGCAAGGTCGGATAGCCAAGACCCTTGTACATCTGAAGCTCCACGCCGAACCCGGCGCCGACGAGATCCTCGTCGAACTCAAAACTCAGTCGATCTTGGTTCTCCACGATGCCCGCATCGACGAACGCGCGGATGATGAAGTCCCAGTCAGTCGGTCCGTAACCGAATTGCGGGCGAAGACGGAACGGCTCGGTACCGAAGCCCATGAACGGCTGCGGGTTTGGATCGATGCCAAGAATCTGCGGCAGGTGCAGTCGATACTCGCCGGTGAAGAGGTACAGGTTGTCGCCCGCGATGAACGAAGTTGGGTAGCCGCGCACGGTGTAGAAACCGCCTGCGGTTCCCATGAACTGCGGGACAAGTCGACTTCCGAGGCTGTTCTGGCCGTGGAAGCGGAAGTACAGCTCATGCGCGAGCGTGGCGTTCGCAACGTCGCTCGGATCTTGGAAGAGCGGGTCGAGATAGAACGACTGCGCGAAATCCCAGCGAAGAATCTGCCAGTCCTGATCGGGGAAGAGGCGACCGAGACGGTTGAGTTCTGCAACGCTCGAATTGCTCCCGACGCCAAACTCAAGGAAGAGCGCGAAGTCGGTGGTCGCATCGCGGTTGTTGCGCTGCAGTCGCGCACCGAGATACGGCACGATGAACGACTCGTCGCCACGATCGAGCGTGAGTCCGTTGAAGACCTCGACGTTGGTCCAGCTCACGCCGCCGACGAGGTCGAGGAAGGTCTTGCCCCACTGGGCCACGTTCCACGCGATCTCGGCGCCGACGCGCGGCGATTCGCCCTCGAAGTCGGCGAAGACGAACCCGACGTCTGACGCGGTGTACTCGCTCCAACCCGCGAAGGCCTTCCAACGCAGGGTGTCGCTGTCACCAACGGGGGCATCGAAGTACGCGTTGATCGCGTTGCTGTCGCTGAAGTTCGTGGTGACGTACTCAATCGAGAGAATCTCGTCGTTGCCGAAGAGGTCACTGTTGAAGTATCCGACGCGCGTCTGCCACTCGCCGGTGGCCTCGACGCCGGTGTTTGAGCCCTGCACGAAGATGGTCCACGGCTTGTTCTCGGTGACGAGGAAGTCGACCCCAACCGTGCCCTGCTCGCTCCACTGCGCGGTGGAACCAGCGTCACCCGGCGTGCCGGCGTTGACTTCGGCCGCTGTAATCGCGGCATCAACGCGTCGGTTCGGATGGCGGCTCTGACGGTCGAGGAACTCGCGCAGCGGAGCCTCGCGCAGCACCTGCGGGGTTTCACTTCCGGGCTGGAAGGGAGCGTTCTCGCGCAGGCGATCGAAGCGCGGGTAGGGCGGATTCACGCGCTCTTCGGCGGCAACGCGCTCGCCGGCAGCAATCGTGCGAACGCTGTTTACAACGCCGGGCACTGCCTTGATTGCGAAGATGCCGTTTGCGTCGGCCGGGCGGATGTCGAGGCAGCCGCGCCCAAGATCAAGCTGCGCGTCATCGGCGTCGACGAACACGCCGATCAGGTCGCCGCCGGGAACGCCGCCGTCGCCCTCTTCGGACTGCAACGTCACGAGAACCGCTTGGAACACGGCCTGAAGCGCACCGATTGAGAACATCTCCGGC
>JBILDS010000088.1:0-11849 GCA_044352505.1 Phycisphaerales bacterium | reverse complement strand
GGCTTTCGGCGCAGGAGCAACTGCAGGTCGCGCAAGCGATCAAGCGCGCGCGCTTCATGGCGCTGCTGCCGTACACGTCGGCCACGATGTGACCACGATGTGACGTCGCGCCGCGAATCGTCGCGGCGAATTGGCACACTGACAAGTCGCGACGCACCTTGACGGAAGTCGAGTTGCGTTGCTGTCACTTTGGGCGCGTTGGAGATCACGTCGGGACACGTGCTTTGACGTCGGGACACGTGTTTTGGCGTCGGGACACGTGCTTTGACGTCGGGATACGTGTTTTGGCGTCGGGACACGTGTTTTGACGTCGGGACACGTGTTTTGACGTCGGGACACGTGCGCAAACCCAACCCCGCCCTTGATGCGTTCACCGGCGAGCGCGCCCGATTCCGACCAGCTTCGACCACGCACAAAGTGTGCGCAGTTTCCGGAGGCCCGTATCGGAGGGATCAATCGCGCGCCCCCGCGTGATCCACGCGTGGGCAACGTCAAAGCGCTTACGCCGAATGGCGATGAGCGCGAGATTGTGGATTGCCGCGATTGAGTTGGGCTCGAGACGGAGCAGCCGCCGCGCACCAGCGCGACCGACGCGGAGATCGCCTTTCTCAAGGGCCAGGCGCATGGCGACTCGAATGACCTCGACGTCGTTGGCACGATCCTTGAGTGGCGCGGGGCCGAACTTCCCGGTGAAGAGTTTGTCCGCACGCGCGACGAGGCCAGTGGCAAGGAGTGCCTGCACGCACTCCAAGAAATCAAGGCGATCGCTCGGCGCGCCGCGGGCGTCGAGTTCGCGCTCAAGCAGCGGTCGCGCAGCATCTGGTCGACCCTGCGCGATCGCCACAAGGGCGGCCTCCATCGAAAGTCCCGCGAGATCCGGTGCGAGACGTGTTCCGATTTCACCATGCCGCGCGGCACGCACGAGGTCGCCGCGACGTCGCATGGCACGCGCGTAAAGAAGATGGAGTCGCGCGTTCGAGGGATCCACACGCGCCAGTTGGTCGAGGAGTTGCGCGGCCTCGGCGGCACGACCCGAAGCGAGGTGGATACGCGCCGCCTCAAGCGCCAGCGGCGGGGGGACGTTTCCGCGACGGAACTCCTCTGCAAGAAGGTTCGCCGTTTCAGCACCGCGCTCGACGAGAAGCAGCGCCCGCGCCAACTCGATACGCGCGCCCACAAGGGTTGGGCCTTCTGCGATCGCTCGGCGGAAGCAGTGTTCGGCACGCTTGAGGTCGCCCCGGGCGAGAAGGCTGCGCGCGATCTCGAGGTGCGAGGTCGCCGGGCGCTCAATCGAATAAAGCGCAACGTAATAGGCCGTTTCAGCCTCTTCATGACGACCGAGGAGCGCAAGCGAGCGAATGAGCATCGACGCCGCCGTCTCGCACTTCGGATCGAGCTTCAACGTGGCCTCAAACGCAATCGCCGCCTCGTCGTACTTCGCAAGCTTCGCAAGAAGCAAGCCCTCTGCAAGTCGCGGATCGCGCGCGGTCGGCAGCAACGAGGCCGACTGCCGATACAGCTGCAGCGCTTCTTCTTGCCGCCCGATCGCTTCCAACGTCCAGCCGAGATTGAGCATCCAGTCTCCGCGCGAGGGATCGCTCGCAACTGCAGCGCGGAGTTCGCGCTCAGCATCGGCGAGTCTGCCCTGTCGGAGCATCTCCCGGGCTCGGTTGGCGTGGTGTTCACCTTTGCGTGCGTCGGCCATGGCGTGTCTCGGGCGCATCCAAGATAGACGCAGTCGGGTGGGAAGACGAGCGAGTCCTCAGATTTCCGAACGCTTTGCAGAGGTCAAGCGTCGGCGGCGGTCGCGCTATAGTCCGCGTTTTGGCCTGTGGAGAGTGCTTCACCTCATTGCGTAAGGAATCCGTCATGGCAGCAGCCGCCCGCGCACCTCGTTCACGTACCCGCACGCGCTCCACATCGAAGGCGGCGACTTCCGCCACGCTGCCCGAGATCGGCCAACGCCGTGAGACCGACTCGATGGGGGAGATGTTCGTTCCGGCCGACGCGCTTTACGGCGCAACCACCCAGCGCGCGGTGCTGAACTTCCCGGTGTCATTTCGCACGATTCCAAAGGCGCAGATCGAGGCGCACATCTTGTTGAAGAAGTGCTGCGCTGAGGCGAACGCGGAGCTCGGCGAACTTCCCCGCGAAAAGGCCAACGCGATTGTCGCCGCGGCGGATCAGTTGCTTGCGGAGTTCTCGCAACCCGTCGCGACCGGCCTGCGCCATCCGTTTAGTCATCCGCTCATGCGGCACTTCCCGATTGACGTCTTCCAAACCGGTTCGGGAACTTCGACCAACATGAATGTGAACGAGGTGATTGCAAACGTTGCAAGCCAACGCGCGGGTCGGGCGATTGGATCGAAGGATCCCGTCCACCCCAACGATCACGTGAACTACGGCCAAAGTTCGAATGACACGTATCCGTCGTCGATGCAGATCGCGGGCGCGCTTGGCCTCGCGCATCATCTGATTCCGGCTCTCGAGCGGCTCGCGAAAGCGCTCGAAGCAAAGGCGAAGCAGTGGGACGCGATTGTCAAGATCGGCCGTACGCACTTGATGGATGCAACACCGATTCGTGTCGGTCAAGAGTTTGGTGGGTACGCGGCAGCGGTGCGCTTGGCGATCGCCCGCGCTGAGTCGGCGCGCAACGCGCTCGCGTTGAACATGCCGATTGGCGGTACGGCTGTGGGCACCGGCATCAACGCGCATCCGAAGTTCGGTCGCACGGTGTGCACGAAGCTCACGAAGGCGACCGCGGTGAAGTTCGCAGAAGCGAAGAATCACTTCGAAGCGCAGTCCACGCGTGATTGCGTTGTCGACGCGCACGGGCAACTGAAGACGATCGCCGTCTCGCTCACGAAGATCGCAAACGACATCCGTTGGCTCGGCTCGGGTCCGCGTTGCGGCCTCTTTGAACTCTCGCTCCCCGCGACGCAGCCGGGGTCTTCGATCATGCCGGGCAAAGTGAACCCGGTGATTTGCGAAAGCGTGATGATGGTGGCATGCCAAGTGATCGGAAACGATGCTGCGATCACCATGGGCGGTTTGGGCGGTGTGGGTTCGTTGCTCGAGTTGAACGTTGCGATGCCGGTGATCGCCGAGCGACTGATCGAGTCGATCGAGTTGCTTTCGAATGCATGCACGATGTTCTGTGAGAAGTGCCTTGATGGGTTGGTGCTGAATGAGGCTGAAGCGACTGGTACCGTCGAGAGGAGCCTGATGATGTGCACGTCGCTTGCGCCGGTGATTGGCTACGACAACGCGGCGAAGGTGGCGAAGGAGGCATTCAAGTCGGGTGAGACCGTGCGGCAGTACGTGTTGCGTCACAAGCTGGTCGAGCCGAAGCGGTTGGAAAAGTTGCTCGACGCGCGTGCCATGACGAAGCCAGGTGGCAAGGGGCCCGGTGGCGGCTGATCGGGTCGGCACGACCTGAGGATGCGCTGATGCCGGGTTCGAAAGCAGGGAATGGAGATCCCGAGCAGGGAAATCACGGAGCTTCTTTCCGGATTCGTCAGGATTTCGCCTACGTCTAGGATTTTCCGTGACAGGTCTCTGCTGCGCTCGCCTAACGTGGGCATGGACTTTGCAACTGTCGCCATGCTTGGATCGGGTCGGGAAGGTTCCACGCGGAAGCCGCACCGGTACACGTGTCGCTCACGTTCATCCTCGCCTCGCGTGCCAGAGCCGGGGCAGTTGGCGCGCGAGTTTGCAGAGATCGCGCGGAGTTCTCCGAATCTCGTTGCAGTGCTCGACTGTGATCTTTGCTATTTGAGTGCGAGTCCATCATGGGTGCAGCGGTATCTCTCCGGGAAGCCGGATTGGCTCGGGCGGCACCATCACGAGTTGCTTCCCGATCTCCCGGAACGGTTTCGCGACGTCCATCGCCGCGCACTGGAAGGGGAGGTCTTCCTCGAGGAGCTTGACCACTTCCGACGCGCCGACGGTGCAACGCATTGGATCAGCTGGTCAGTCGGACCGTGGTGGACCGAGGACGGCCTCATTGGTGGCATTGTCATGTCGATCCACGATGTCACCGAACTTCGGGAGGCGAAGCGCAGACTACGGGAGCAATCGCGCATTGCCGATCGCATGGCTTCGATCGGCATGCTCGGAGCGGGTCTTGGTCACGATATGCAAAACCTCTTGCTTCCTTTGCGCGCCCATGTCAACGCGATTTCCACCCGTGCACAACAGGATGGCGCCGCACATCATGCACCGCACGTCAACGCGCTTCGGCGCGGACTCGATCATCTCCAGCAACTGTGCGACAGCCTGCATCTGCTTGCATCTGATGAGCCCTCTCCTGTCGACGCTGTCGGCGGGGAGACGTTGCTCGCCGGTTGGTGGGAGCAGCATGAGCCGCTCTTTCGATGTGCAATGCCTCGCCGTACGAGGCTTACGGCTCACATCTCTACCGATCTACCGCCGCTTGCAATGTCGGGCCATGTGCTTACCCGGGCGATACTCAATTTGCTCACGAACGCAGCGCGCGCGATTTCGGCGCGGCTTGATCAACTGCGCGATGGCGGGAGTGTCGTGATTGAAGTGCAGCAGAAGACGGATGCATGCGGCAATTGGGTTCAGATCTCGGTTTCCGACAACGGCATCGGTATGACGCCTGAAGTACGCCGTCGCGCGACGGAGGCGTTCTTCACGACCCGCAACGGTGGACGCGGCTCGGGGCTTGGCCTCGCGTTTGTTTCGCGTGTGGTGGCCGATGTCGGAGGTCGTCTTGAGATCGACTCCGAACAAGGCATCGGCACAACAATGTCGCTGGTGCTGCCCGCGTGTGAGTAGGGGGAACGCCTTACGAGGCCATGAGAAAGCCCGATGGCTCCACGGGGCTTCAATACACCTCAAGCATGCATCGATGCGTCGGCCGCACGCGGCGCTTGATTTCCTCGGTAGTCCATTCGGCAACTGGCTTTGCTGCGATCTCGTCGCCGATCTTGGTGAAGCCTTTGATGCCGCGTCGCGCGAGCATCTGGAACACACCAACTTGCATGCCTGCGAGGCCGCACATGTAGACGAGTGTGCGATCGGAGTGGAGAAGATCCATCGCGCGCGGCGTGTGCTCGACTTGGCGATCAATGTAGTGATGAACGTACTCGCCCTTGCCGATTACCTTTTCGCCGTCGACGCGCAGTTCGCGCGAGATTACGGGGTGGTAGCGGAAGTTGGGGTACGTGGCCGCAAGTTCGCGCAAGAAGTCGTCGTACAAGAGGTCGGTGGTGTACGGCGCGCCCATCACGAGTTCAATGCGGCTTTCACAACGACGCCAACTCGAGGCGGCGGGCGAACCAGCGGGCGGCCCGACGAGAAGTTCTGTCAAAAACCCGCGAAACGGCGCGATTCCCGTTCCGGTGGCGACGAAGAGGTAGTCGTGCTTCGATGGATCCTGTGGCAACAAGAAGCGGCGGCCGTTCGGCCCGGAGACTTGCACGGCATCGCCCGCCCGTCGATCGCACAGCCAGTTTGAGCACACCCCGAGGAAGAGTGCGTGGTCGTTCGGATCGTCCTTCTCGGTTTGGGGCTCGCGCTCTGCGATCACGCGCTTCGGAGTCGTGGCGATGACGCGCCCAAAGCCGTCTTCGCCCCATGATGGACTCGCGAGCGAGTAGAGCCTCACCTTGTGCGGCTTGCCGAAGGTGTCGACGCCATCAGGAATCACACCAAAACTCTGACCCGCACGGAATGTGCCTTCGAGTGGCGTTCCGCCCACATCGATTTCAACGTGTCGGATGAAACTCGCGCTCTTTCCCTTCATGCAGAGGCGTGAGCCCGCGATACGCGCCGTCACCGGCGCCGTGGGCATTGCCACGTGCATCTTCGCCTCGGGAAGAATGGGTTCGGTCGGATCGGCAACGCTGGTATCGGCAGACATGGCGCGAATGTAGCGCAGGCGGGGTCACGCCGTCTTGCGCTCTGGCACCGCCAAAACGTGCGACACGCACGCGGTGTCGCGTGCGTGTCGAGGCGGGCGGCCGGGTGCGACCGTCCGCGCAGGGCTGGCGGTGCTCGCGGGTGGTCAGGGCGACCAACCGAAGAGAATCCGTCAATCGAACGCGTTGTTCGCGGCGGGAAGTTCGATCGTCTCCAACTGCAAATTGGTGGTGATCTTGAAGTTCGACTGGGTTCGATGGCGTTCGGCGAAGAAGAAGGACAACTCGTAGTCGCGGCCGTCGACCAAGCCGAGCCGGTTGAGGTCGACGAACTGCTCGATGGCTCCGTGCACGCCGCCGAGGTCAATCACCAGTTGACCGTCGATGAAGACCCAGACGTCATCATCGCCGCGGAAGCCGAAGACTTGGTTGTCGCTCGCGTGGTAGGTGAACTTGGTGTGGAGTTCGAAGGTGAAGTGGAAGTTGCGATTCGGGTTTCCTCCTGGGTTTCCAAAGAGCTGCCCCTCGATCGGGAAGAAGCCGCCCAGCGGTTGGTAGGCCGGATCGGTTTGTGAGTCGAAGATGTAGCTGCCGCTGACCCCGCGCCGAAGCGTGAGTGAGAGCGGGGTGGATGCGTTGAGATTGAGGTCGTCGTTGAACCAGGTCGAGAAACTCGCGGCCGACGTGATTCCGCCGGAGGAAACCCCTTGTTTCGCGCCGGTTTGATCGCCGCGGGAGGGGTCAAAGAGTCGCCAGCAAATGTTGCGACCGCTTGCGTCACGCCATTGGGTCGTCACTTTGAAGCCGCCGCCCTTGAAGACGGGCTTTTTGTCTTCGCCGAGCACCGGTGCCACGTTGTCGCAGTAGTGACCGAAGCCGCCGACCGGCTGCACCTCAAAGTCGGGGTGCCCCCCGGCCTTCGAACGCTCTCGGAAGTCGCGGACGATTCCGGTGAGGACGATCTGCGCAGGCGGGCTGGCGGCCTCGATGGTGCCTTCTGGCGCACCGCTAGGGGTGCTACTCGGGGCGCTTCCCCCCATGCTGGCAACGAGGAGCGGGGCTGCCGCTGCTGCGATCAAGGTTCGGATGCGCGTTGGGTGTCGTCGATTCATATTCCCCTTTCGCCGAGAGGCGTTGTACGGGGAAGAATGGCGTGCGATTTGGGCTGCGTCCACGAGTTGCGTCCGCGTGGCGCCTCGAATCGCACGGACGCGCCGACGTGTAGCGGCTGGCTCGGTTGGGGTGGCCGCGCCCGCGCCGACCGACGGGTGGCGGCCCGCAGACAGAACGTAGAGCGGTGCGACCCCAAATGCCGATGCAGACGGCATAATCCCCGCGGTCAGCAGCCGCGTTTCCGTCACATCATTTGGGCATGAGGCATGAGGCCGCACTCGCCCGCAAAGGATTGCTCAAGCATGGACTCCTTCCGTATTCAGGGTGGCCGCCGTCTGGCGGGTCGTATCCAAGTCGAAGGCTCGAAGAACGCAACGCTTCCGTTGCTTGCAGCGGCATTTTGCACCGACGGCGAGCTCACGCTGCGGAACGTCCCGTGTCTTTCGGACATCTCCAACATGCTCAAGCTGTTGCGGGAGCTTGGTGTTGAGGTGGATGGCGAATGCGGCACAATCAGGACGCGCGTGGTTGACCAGAATCAGATTCATGCGCACTACGACATTGTGAAGACGATGCGCGCGTCGATCAGCGTGCTTGGGCCGATGCTCGCGCGCCGTCGCCGCGCCCGCGTGTCGATGCCTGGCGGCTGCGCATTCGGCGAGCGTCCGATTGATCTGCACCTCCGCGGTCTCGAAGCGCTAGGCGCACGGATCGAACTCACCGGCGGCGACATCGTCGCGACCGCGCCGCAGGGTCTGAAGGGAACCACGATCTTCCTCGGTGGCCCGTTTGGTTCGACTGTGCTTGGCACGGCGAACGTGATGACAGCGGCGGTCCTTGCGAAGGGAACCACTGTGATTGAGAGCGCCGCGTGCGAGCCTGAAATCGTGGATCTCGCGAATATGCTCAACGCGATGGGCGCGCGCATCGAAAATATCGGTAGCCCGCGCCTCGTGATCCACGGCGTCGAGAGTCTCGGCTCGGCAACGCACACCGTGATTCCCGATCGCATCGTGGCGGGAACCTACGCGGTCGCAGCCGCCGTCACCAACGGCGATGTCATCCTTGAGGAATTCCCCTATGACTGCATGCTTTCGGCCATCGATCGCTTCAACGAGATCGGCGTGCACGTTGAGATCGTGGAAGGGCACGACAACCCGATGCACGCGACCGTGCGTGTGACGAGCGATCGCACACTGAAGCCGACCACTATCACCACGCAGCCGCACCCGGGATTCCCGACCGATCTGCAGGCGCAGTTCATGACGCTCCTCTGCCTTGCGGAGGGGAACTCCATCATCACCGAGAAGATCTACCCCGAGCGCTTCGGCCATGTTGCCGAGCTTTCGCGCATGGGTGCGAAGATTTACCGCCAAGGCCCGACCTGTGTTGTCTCGGGTGGTCGCCCGTTCAAGGGTGCGCCCGTGATGGCAAGCGATCTGCGCGCAAGCGCGAGCCTTGTGCTTGCTGGCCTCGCGGCTGAGGGCGTGACCGAGGTGTCGCGCATCTACCACCTCGACCGCGGTTACACGCGCATGGAAGAGCAGCTGAATGTTCTCGGTGCGCGCATCGAGCGCGTGCGCGACGACGCGAAGGTTGCATCTGTCAGCGAGACATCGTCGAGCGGTTCGGTGCCTGTCGCTGCGAAAATCGAGCCGTAACCCGGCATTTCGCGGGGTTCACGCCAAGAGACCGTGCAGCATCACCGCGCTCGCGATCGAGACGTTGAGGCTCGGTGGATCGTCGACGAGGTCGCGGGCGAGTGCTGTGCCTGCGCGCAGCATTGGGATCTTCACAACCGCATCTGCGAGGTCGAGCACCGCGCGTGAGACGCCGTCTTGCTCGGCGCCAAACACAACGATTCCGCGGCTCAGGGTTGCGCGTTCTGATGAGGTGAACCGCGCGAGTTCGATGGCCTCGCGCGTATCTTCGGCCGCGATGATCGCGTAGCCGTGTTCGCGCCGCAGCGTGTCGAGGCAGATGGGCCACTCGGCACTTGTCGCTCGGCACCACGGAATATTGAGCGCGCGACCCATTGAAACACGCAGCGTTTTGCGCAAGAACGGGTCACTCGCGCGCGGCGAGAGGATCGCAGCGCGCGCGCCGAAACTGGCGGCGTTGCGGAAGATCGCGCCCACGTTGTCGGTCTGCGTGATGCCGTCGAGCGCGACGAGCATCTCGCGCGGCTCGTGCGGTGTGCGCGAGAGCCACGCATTGAGATCCGCGATTGCGCCATCCTCGTGCCGCACGCCGAGCATGATCGCGCCCGAGTGCATCGTGTATCCAGTGATTTCGTGCAGCACGCGCTCATCGGCGCAGCGGTAGATCCGAAGCATCGGGAAATGCGCCGTGATGTCCGCGAGGCGCTCGCACGCGTCGGGCGTCACGAGCAATGCGCTTGGCTCAAGGATGGGCGGCATCGGATGCGCACGCCGCAGTCGCGCGGCCGCAAGGAACCGCCGTACCACGCGCTCGCTTTCGACCGCGTGAAGACCGAGCGTGCCTCGGAGCTCGCGATCACGAACGCCGCGAAAGTGGTCGAGCCGAGCGTCGCTCGCAGCAACATCGATGGGCGTGGGCGCTGCGTCCATCGTGTGACCGTGTCAGCCCGCGCCGCCGACCATGAGCTCATTCGTTTCGAAGCGCTGGCAGGCCGCAAGCAGTTGCTCAATCTGGGCGTGTGGAGGTACCGCAAGAAGACGTCGACGGAGCGCCGTGATCGTCTTGAGCTCGCGCTCGCTCATCATGAGGTGCTCCTTGCGCGTTCCGCTCGCCGCGAGGTTGATCGCAGGGAAAATGCGCTTCTCCGAAATCGAGCGGTCAAGCACGAGTTCCATGTTGCCCGTGCCCTTGAACTCTTCGAAGATCATCTGGTCGGCGCGCGAACCCGTGTCGACAAGGCACGTGGCGATGATGGTGAGCGAGCCGCCTTCCTCGCACTTGCGTGCGGCGCCGAAGAGCTGCTTCGGCACCTCGAGCGCGCGCGAGTCGAGGCCGCCCGACATCGTTTTCCCCGACGAACCGTAGCGGCGACTGTTGTTGAACGCACGTCCGAGTCGCGTGAGCGAGTCGAGAAGCACCACGACGTCACGCCCGGCCTCGACGAGCCGCTTCGCGCGCTCGATGGCCAAGATGCCGAGCGAAAGATGTCGCTCGAGGTCTTGATCGTTTGAGCTCGCGAGCACCTGCGCCGGGACGTTTCGCTTGAAATCGGTCACTTCTTCTGGCCGCTCGTCGATCAGGAGCGCGATCAACTCGACGTGCGGGTGATTCCGCTTGATGCCGTAGGCGATGTTCTGGAGCAGCATCGTCTTGCCGGCCTTTGGCGGCGCGACGATCAGGCCGCGCGTACCAAAGCCGATCGGGCAGAAGAGATCGATGAGACGACACGCAGGCGGGCAGCCCTTGTATTCAAGGGAAATCCGTGGTGACGGGTCGAGCGCCGTGTATTCAGCGAAGGGTTTGCGCTGCGCGTACTCCTCGACGGGAAGTCCCTCGATCGAGAGGATGCGCTGCACAATCGGTCGCGCATTGCGATTGCCGCCGCCGCCGCCACCGCCACGTCGCCGCTTCTTTTTCTGCGGTCTGCGAAGTTGCGCTTCCGCAACAATGTGCTGCGCGGCTCGAAGCGAATACTGCTCCGCCATCGCAAGCGGCACGTACGGATCGCTGTCAGATTCGATGAGTCCATCGGCGAACTGGCGGATTCGCCCGTCTGCATTTCCTGGCCACTCAAGAACGCCCGCACACTCAAACGGCGGCGGTGGCGGCGGGCCTTGCTCTTGCCGCTCGTGCCGCTGCTCGTTTCGCTGCGCGTTTCGCTGATCGTGCTGCTGCTGTCCACGATGGTGCGGTTGGCGTTGCTGCTGGTTCGGATGCCGCTGCTGATGCTGATGTGGTCGGTGCCCGCGATGGCCAGGGCGGCCATGCGGCGATGATGTCGATGAGGATCCCTCAGAGGTCGTGTTCCTCGGATCGCTATCGAGCCCCTCTGCGTCGTTCGTGGGCTCGTCTCCGTCAGCATCCTCTTGGTCGCTGTAGGCATCGTCGGCGTCATCGGACTCACCGCCAGAACCGTCTGCATTCGATGGGTGATTGCCGTCGTACGCTTGCTGCGTTGCGTTTGGATTGTTGGGATCAAACGGCTGCCCGCCACCGCGCCGCCTCCGTCGTCGTCGCCGTCGTCGTCGCCGTCGGCCACCGCCACCACCCTCGCCGCCAACCTCGCCATCACCTTGCTGCGCACGTTGCGGCGCATCCGGCGATGCGGGAGCATCGGGTGCACCCTCGCCCTGCGGCGCGCGCGTGGGAGCGTTGGAAGAAGTCGCAAGCGGCGCCGGAGTATTCGGCGCAAGAACTGGTTGCTTGACTTCAATCACTTGTGCCGCTGAAGACGCAGCGACAGGCGCCGATGCGACTTCAACGGTCGGTCGCGACGTGTCGTGACGTGCTTCGTGGTGCGCTTCGTTCTGCGCGCGGGGCTGTCGGCGCGATGGCTTCGCCGAGTTCGCTGTCGACCTTTCGATCGACTTCTCTTCGGACGTTCGAGCCGGTCCAACTGTGGACGTCGCTGTGGAACTCGTCGCAGTTTTGGTTGCGGTTTTCGTCGCAACCTTCTGGCTGCCTCCCTTTGTCACCAATGGCTTGTCTGCCGCAGGTTTCGTTGCCGTTGTCTTCGCGAGCTTGGTGTCGGACTTTGTGACGGTGCTCTTCGTCGCCTTCTTCGCAACTTTTTTCGCGACTTTCTTCGCAACGGTTTTCGCAGCGGTTTTCGCAGTGGTCTTCGCAGTGGTCTTCGCAGCGGTCTTCGTCGCACCAACCTTCTTCGTGGGCGTGGGTTCCGATGCA
>JBILDS010000287.1:0-3420 GCA_044352505.1 Phycisphaerales bacterium | reverse complement strand
GACGAGCACGCGGATCGCCTGGATGACCTCGTCGATGTTGTCGGTGGGCTCGCCCATGCCCATGAACACGATATTCTTCACGGCGCTTCGCGCCTGGGGGTTCTTGACGGCGCTTCGCGCCTGGGGGTTCTTCACGGCGCTTCCCGCGTCTTCGCGCGGCACCCGATGCGTCGCGCTCCACCACTGGTGCACGATCTGATCTGCGCGCAGGTTCTTGATGAGCCCCATCTGCGCCGTCTCGCAGAAGCGGCAGCCCATGGCGCAGCCGATCTGGCTCGACACGCACAAGGTCGTCGTGGTGCCGCTCGCGCGCGGCATTGGGATCAGCACGCTCTCTGTCTCAAGACCCTCCATGCCCGCGTCGGTGAGCCGCAGCACAAACTTGCTCGTCGCGCCCTCGACGAGCGTCGCCGTGACGGGATAGTCGGGCACCTGGCACCAATCGGGAACGACGCCGTCGCGGAAAATGGCGCGATATGCGTCGCGCGCGGCATTTGCCGAAACTCCTCGTTCCCGCGCCGCCCTAACGAACTCCGCTCGAGTCAAACCGAGTGCGCGAAGGGGGAGGGCGGTGTCAGGCTCCATCGGCGAAGCCTAGCAGCAACACGGGTCTCGGCGCGGCCATCATTCCGCCGGAACGCAGCGTTCGCGCGCCCATTCACGCAAATCCGTAATGCGATCCGCCATGATCACAGAGATCGGTGGACTTCTGCGGTACGCCGTGATCAGATCCGCCGTCGTGAGCGCGCGTTGGCCATCGCCGAAGGCGTCACGGAGCGCACTCTCGATTCCAGCCTCAATCTCTGCGCCGCTGTAGCCATCGGTTGCCGAAACCAGCGTTGCCAAATCGAACGCGTTGACGTCGCGCTTTCGCTTCGCAAGATGGATACTGAGGATTGCCTGACGCGCATCGGTGCCGGGGAGATCGATGAAGAAGATCTCGTCGAAGCGACCCTTCCGCAGTAACTCGGGCGGAAGGGCCGACACATCATTGGCGGTGGCGACGAGGAACGTCGACGAGCGTCGTTCCTGCATCCAGGTGAGAAGCGTGCCGAACATGCGCCGAGAGAGACCGCCGTCGGATGAAACGGAACTTGCGCTGGCGAAACCCTTCTCAATCTCGTCAATCCAAAGAACAGCAGGCGACATGCGATCAGCCTGCGCGAGCGAGTCGCGGAGTTTGCGTTCGCTTTCGCCAACGTACTTGTCGTAGAGCGCGCCCGCATCAAGCCGAAGAAGGGGAATCTTCCACGCTGTCGCAACAGCTTTCGCGGCGAGACTCTTCCCTGCGCCTTGCACGCCGAGCAGCAGCATTCCGCGCGGATTTGCGAGGCCAAAACGCTCCGCGTCAACCGACGACGCCATATGCCGATCGGTCAGCCACTTCTTCAACGCATGGAGACCGCCGATGGCATCCATCGAAACGGGAGCTTGCACGAACTCCAGCACGCCTTCGAGATCAGCGCACGCGTTTCGCTTGTGAATCATGACGCGCTCGAGATCTTCGTCGTTGAAGCGATCATCTTCGGTTGCAGCGGCCACAATCACGCGCTCGGCCTGCCGCTTGGTAAGACCACGCATGGTGCGCGCGATTGCGTCGAGCGTTGATCGTCGCATCGCAGCTTCGAGTTTGCGAGTTTGCGACACCTCCCGCACTGTTGAGCGAATCACCTCGATAAGTTCGCCATGCTCAGGCATCGGTGGTGACACGCGATGCGCCTCTGCGGCGAGACCAGACGGCAGCTTGAGTCCACGCTCGACAAGCACAATCGCTCCGAAGAGGCCACGCGCCCACGCGACCGCCTCCTTCAGCGCGCGTACCGTGCGGGCGTCGCTGAGGTGCGGCCCGAGGTCGTAGAAAAAGTTCGCAGAGCGTTGTTTTGGAGCCTGCTGAATCAGCCAGGCAAACGCAGCGGCGGGGTGCTCAGTCTCGCCGG
This sequence comes from Phycisphaerales bacterium, assembly GCA_044352505.1. GTDB lineage: Bacteria > Planctomycetota > Phycisphaerae > Phycisphaerales > SM1A02 > QWPT01. The sequence continues at coordinate 1,483 of JBILDS010000287.1, read as the reverse complement.
CGTATTCATCGAGAAATCGACCTTTGGAGATTCCACGAAGCGCCGACCAGTGGCGGCACTCGATCGCAACGTCAACCGCGTTCGGCAGAGCCTCACGAATCTCTGACTCATCATCGGTGTCAATGATGATGAGTGGATGGGTACCGTCGAGTTCGCGGCGGAGCATGTCGGCAAGTGTGGGGATTTGAGGCGTCGACATGGCGCGAACACAAGATAGCGGAACTCGCTGAAACTGGCGGTATCCGGCGGCAATCCTGCACGCGCGAAGGGGCTATCATCGCGACCCCGCCCCGCGGCGGTTCGGAGCAATGCCATGCACTTGAAGCGCGACGACAGCCATCACCACGGACCGCCGGTCATTCCGATCACCTTTCACCTTGAAGATCCGGAAGGCCTGACGGGCACCCCGAAGAAGGTGTGGGAAGTGCTCGGCGGCGAGCACGAGTCGATCCTCGAGGTCGCGATGGATAACGGCATCAACATCGAGCACGCTTGCGGCGGCGTGTGCGCGTGCTCGACTTGCCACATCTATCTCGAGCAAGGCGCAGAGCAGGTGAGCGAGGCGACCGAAGACGAAGAAGACCGCGTCGAGGAGGCGCCGGGAATCCGTCGCACGTCGCGCCTTGCGTGTCAGTGCGAGCTGAAGGACCTCGGCGAAGGCAAGCGCGTGTCGATCGTGGTGCGCGTGCCTGCGTGGAATCGCAACGCTGTGAAGGAAATCCCGCACTGAGCGGCAGGGAGCGCGCGTCATGCACTGGCTTGATGTCGAACGCATCGCGGAGGAGCTCGTTGACCGTCACGGCGACATCGATCCCGTGTCGATCTCGTTCCCGCGCCTCAAGTCGCTGGTCGAATCGCTGCCTGGCTTCAAGGAACAGCCTGGACACCCGTGCAACGAGCGCATCCTCGAGGCAATCCAACAGGCGTGGATCGACGAGCGTGCGTGACGTCGCCTTCATGACGTCGCCTTCATGACGTCGCCTTCATGATGTCGCGTTCATGACGTCGCTTTCGTGAAGAGGCGCGTGACGAGATGCGCGGGCGTCAGGGAACAACGCCCCACTTCGAGAGCACCTGCGTGAGGTCGGCTGCGTCGACGAATCCGTTGCCATCGAGGTCGGCAGGTCCATCGGACTCGCCCCAGCTTGCGAGGACGAGCGAGAGATCGGCGGCATCGACAGCGCCGCTACAGTCGATGTCGGCCGCGAGCTTGCACGGAATCGCGAGCGCCGCGTTGTAGAAGTCCCAGTTCGCCTGACCGAGCCCGTTGAGCACGGCGCCTGCATTGTGCTGGACGCCAGGAAGAACCGTGAAGCCGTGCGCGATGCCAAGCGCCTTCAGCAGCGCGGAGAATTCCTCGTTCATCGGTACGAGCGCGTCGAGTGCGCCGATTCCCTGGCGCACGCGGATCTGCGCCGCGATCACGGCCTCCGCGCGATCGGTCACGATCGTCTTCGGGTTCTGCGCGAGGTAATAGAGCGGG
>JBILDS010000087.1:0-11877 GCA_044352505.1 Phycisphaerales bacterium | reverse complement strand
CGCCGAGCGGACCAACATCTTCGCTTCCTGCATCGACGATCTCGAGTTCGTCGCGAAGCGGACCAGCGGCGGCGTTCGCCTCAACGCGACGGACTGGTCCCGACGACCATCGCACGGAAGACTGCGATGGGGATGGCGACGAGGGCTGCGACTCAACCGGACGCGCCGCCGGAGCCTGCGCATTTGACTGCGGCACCGCAAGCGCACGGGGTTGCGCTGCCAGAAGCATGGCGGGAATGACGATTGCAATTCGCATACGGGTGGTATCGGCGCGGCTCAGTCGCCCACTTGAGGTGTCTCTTCGGCAACGCGCGGAGACGCGACGCCCCATTCTGCCACACTCGTCGACATTGCGGCAAGGAACAGTTCCCCGCGCTCGGTGCGGACGACGAGTCCGCGCATGGGATCGATAGCACGCACCTCGCCTTCCACCGGGCCAGTCGGCGTTGCGAAGAGCGCTCGCGTACCCCGCAGGGCGTCACGGGCATGAAACGCGTCAATGAGCGCCGCGTCCGACTCGGCGAGTGCGCGATCAACGGCTCGCACAAGTTCAAGCAACACGTCAAGACGATCGCGCTCTGCGCGAAGCATGCGAAGGCTCGTCGCGCGCGCAGCCAACACACCTTCGAAAGCGCGCTGTGACACATTGATCCCGATCCCCATCACAGCGAGATCGCCTCGACGCTCGATGAGCACACCCGCGAGCTTTCGTCCGGCGACAACGACGTCATTCGGCCACTTCACGCCAACCTGTCTACCAAGCATCGCCTCACACGCGGTGGCCGCAGCGACAGCGCCAATCAGCGCAAGGCGCTCGCTCGATTGCGCATGTACGACAAAGCTCGCGGCAACACCGTCGTTCACAGTGTCCGCCCAGTTGCGACCGAAACGCCCGCGCCCCGACGTCTGACGCCACGCCGTCACCACTGTTCCCGCGCGCGCGGCGCGGGTCTCAGGAGCGTCTTGCGTCGAAGGCGTCTCGAGAAGCACCACGGCCTGGGTGATCGATGACATCGCGGCGCAGCATGCGTCCAACCGATGATGCCACTCCGCGAACGGTGTGGCGGGTGCACCACTCACCGCGACGCCCCATCGACCACAAGGTCGAGCCCGAAATCGAGTGCATTCGCGGAGTGCGTGAGTGCGCCCACAGAGATGCGCTCGACACCGCTCGCGGCGATGCGACGAACCGTATCGAGGCGCACGCCACCTGAAGCCTCAAGAGTGAGCCAAGGTGCCTTCGCATCGCGACGACGCACAGCTTCTGCCAACGCGCCGGGATCCATGTTGTCCAGCAGAATCATGTCCAACACACCCTCTTCAATCGAGAGGATCTCATCGAACTGCGAGAGGTCATCAACCTCACACTCAACGAACGCGAGCGGCGCCGATGCGCGCGCACGTATCGCCGCGCTTCTCGCCCGTACCGCAAGCGACTCGCCGCCGAACGCACTGAGATGATTATCTTTGAACAGCGCTGCATCAAAGAGGCCAATGCGATGGAGTGTTGCGCCGCCGCAGCGCGTGGCGTACTTCTGCAGTGTGCGCAATCCGGGAATCGTCTTCCGCGTGTCACAGATCAGCGCCCGTGAGCCACGCACTGCATCGATGAACTGTGCAGCCAACGTTGCAGTTCCCGACATGAGGGTGACAAAGTTCAGCATCGTGCGCTCATGCGAGAGCAGCGCGAGAAGCGAACCTTCAACCGTGGCCACCGGCGTTCCGCGGCCAATTCGTGCGCCATCTTCCACATGGACGCGAATCGAAAGACCCGCCCGCGCGGCCACAATCTCTGCAACGCGAATACCCGCGAGCACGCCGTCGGTACGGCTCACGAGTCTGGCACGCCCGCGATCCTCAGATGTAAAGCATGCCGCACTGGTCACATCGCCCACAGCGCCAAGATCTTCGCGAATGGCGCGCGTGACCGCGTCTTCGGCATCGGCACGGCAGAGTGCGTCGAAGAGCGCTGGAAGCGCGAGAGAATTCCAGTCGGTCGAACGATTGTGTGGGCTTGCAGATTGATACATCACGAGAGCGCCGCCTGCATGGTCTCAACGAGAACACGCGCGCGCGCAGCGTCGAGTGTTCCTGCGTTCCAGCCCACACCGAGACCAGCGGACCCGATTTTGGGAATGATGTGAAAGTGTACGTGCATGACCGCTTGATGGGCGGAGGCACCGTTGTTCTGGAGAACGTTGTAGGCCGTCGCACCAGTCGCGGTCATCACGGCGCGGGCGAGTCGCGGAAGTGCGCGGCCAATCGCCGCCGCGCTCTCGTCGGAAAGCTCATGAAGCTGCGCTTTCGCCTCTTTGGGAATCACAAGAAGGTGCCCGTCCGACAACGGACCAATGTCGAGAAACGCAAGAACATGCTGGTCCTCATACACACGGTGGCACGGGATCTCGCCGCTCAAGATCTTCGCGAAGATCGTCATGGCACGAGTGTAGTGGATCGCGGAGTTTGGGTGCAGCCGTGCGTGATCGCAATGGCGGAGCTTCACCACAGCTTCGCTCGCGGTGCTTACGGAAACACACCGCGAAGTTCGTAAATCTTGCCAATGCGCTCAAGCGCCGCGCAGTAGGCCGCCATGCGCAAGTCGCACTCGTATCGGGCGCGTGCGGCCCGCACGCGTCGAAGCGCCAGCATCATGCGCTTCTCGATGTGCGCATCAACCGCGTCGCGGCGGATCGACACATCCTGTCGTGCGGCGCGCCACTCCAGCGCACTCGCAACCTCGGTCGCGGCGCCACAGATGAGATCGGGAATGATCTCGATACCTTGTCGTATCAAAATCTCCTCTGCATCGGCGGTGATGTTCGCTGAACCCGCTTCGACAACCACCCGCGCGCGACACATCGCCGCGCGCTGTGCATCGAGCGCTCCATCATCGGCGCACGTCACCAGAATGTCGCACGGGGCACTCCAGAAATCCCGCTCCAGGACAGCAGTTGCGGCCTCAAAGTCCTCAACGCCTCCGGTCTCGGCGCGGTGTTGTGTCAGCGCGATGAGATCGATTCCCCCTGGCTCCACGATGGCGGCGCCAGAGCAAAGCACCGCTGTGATGCGCGCTCCACGCGTGGCCAACGCCTTTGCCACGGCGGCACCTGCATGTCCAAAGCCCACAAGCGCAATACGCGAGGTTTCAAGTTCGATCATCGAATCGGCAAGAAGCTGCTCGAGCGCAATCGTCACGCCGGTACCCAAGATTCGACCGCGGGGCCCAAGACCTCCAAGCTCACGTGGCTTTCCAACAACCGTGCGCCCTTGGTCTTGCCGAGTTGGCTCCGGACTTGTTTGCGCGAGTGTGTCGAAAAACCACGCCATCACGCGGGCATTCGAGCCGGCGTCTGGGCCCACAACGTCGTATGTAGGACCGAGCTGATGGCTCAACGCACTGCAATAGCGACGCGTCATGCGCTTGAGTTCGCCTTCTGACAACTCGCGCGGGCACGCCTTCACACCGCCGAACGCACCACCAAACGGGACCCGCGCAAGCGACGCACGCAGCGTCGCGAGCATGGCGTGGCCCTTCACCGCATCAAGCGAAAGTTTGGGCGCCACGCGAACGCCGCCGAGGTACGGACCAAGCGCGTTCGAGTGCTGGACGCGATAGCCCTTGAACAGGCGGTGATGGCCATCATCCATCTGCACCGGAAACTGCACCATGACCTCGCTCTTGGGCTGGGCCAGAATGAGTTGCTGGTGGTGTCGAAGTCCGACAAGATCGGCCGCCAGCAGCAGACGACTGGCCATCTCATGGAACAGATTTCCCTGCTGTGGCACAACGCCGATCTCTTCAAAGATGCGGGTTGCAGCGGGTCGAACCGAGCGGGTGACAGACGAGCGTTCCATGGACGAGGCAAACATACGCCATCCCGGAGATGGCGCTGCGAATTCGGGCAAATTCGTGGCAGATGTGCGCGGAACCAACGCGATCTGCGTTGCCGCCGGAACTTCCCGCTTTATCGGATTCGTTCGCGCGTTGGCGAAACGTCGGCGGGCGAGTTCACGTTTGGAGGGTTCTTCGCCTCGGCAGGAGTGTCTTTGACAAACCGCACACGGCCCCACCAGCGCGGATCATGCATGTCGATCTGCCACTGCGGAGTCCAAACCCAGTTGTCCTCTGGCTTGTCTGGCGTCTTCACGTAGTCAGGCTTCGCTGCATTCGCATTCGTGGAAGCGTCCGACTTCGGTGCAGTCGTGCCCTCCCAGTTGTGCTGCCACTGCACGCGCGAGAAATTCACCCGCCACTCCTCTCCGGGCTTCGGGGCGGCTGCGGCGCGCGCCTTCTCGCCAAAGCTCGGCTTATCCCATGTCGGAGGCTTCAGCGCGCTCCACGGAATCGCCCACTCAAGTGACCAGCCCCGATCGGTATCGGTTGGGTCGTTCAGCGTGCCATCGATGTGAATCGCCGTCTTGAGTCCGTCGCAGTTCCAACCATGTTCCGCTGGACCGTCCTCTTTGTATCGGCGGTGGAGATACAGATCGAAGATCGTGCCGAGTGCGTTCACTTCCAATTCGTAATACTCGCGCGTATCGCCGTCGGGATCGATGAAGACCTCAAAATCGTTGTCCCGAAACACAATGTCGTCGTGGTTCCGCAGTGTGGCCCAAACATGCGGCTCATCCATCTGCGCACCGATGTAAAGATACGTGTCATCCCACAGCATCTTCATGCGGGTGCGATAGCGCGGCGCCGGAAGTTCGGGTCCTTGAATGTCCACGAACGCATCGCTCCACGACGCCGTTGCCCACGCCGCATCATCGAGTTTCCCGTCCATCGTGATGGGTGTGGTTGCGAACACGCACGCGTAGCGCTTCGGTGCGTACGAAGGCTTCTTCGGCGTGGGGTCTCCGGAGGGCGGAAACGCGGGTTCGGCCTGCGAGAGTGCGGTCACAACGAAGACGGCTGCAGTCAGCATGCGGAAAGCGTAGCGAATGCGCGAATCGGTGCAGCGCGGGCTTGAATCGCCACGCGATGCGCGTCACACTTGCCGCAATGTCTTTCGCCTCTCCATGCACGTTTGCGGCGGCTGTTGCGTTTGGTGCCATCACTCCTGTGCACTCCACGCTCGCGCAGTCGAACGAAAAAACGCACTTCACGTATCTCTGGCACATGGAGCAGCCGATCTACTGGCCCGATCGGCAGGCGGGCACACAGCGCTACGAACGCGCGTGGCAGTCGATTTTGCGCAAGGATGCGGGCGCGACAAATCCTGAGAACGATCTACGGATGATCTTCGGACTGCCTGATCGCGTAGCCGCCTACCAGTCGAGGCCGCGTGACACGGTGTCTCAAATCTCGTGGGCATCCGAAGCGGGCGCGCAGGTTTCGTACTCGGGCGGCTTGATTGCGAACATCCAGAGCTTTGCCGAAGCCGGCGGCCAACTCGGATACGCGCCTTCGTGGTTCGCACCGTGGCGCGAGGCGCGCGGCTGGCAAACGAACGCCGCGGGCGCGAACAAGTCGCGCATGGACATCGTGCAGTTCTCGTTTCATCACGCGTTGTTGCCGCTGGTCGATGGCGACGCCATCCGCAAGGAGTTGGCGCTCTACAAGGAGATCTATCCACAGGCGTGGGGTGCAGGCCAACCCCAGTCTCGCGGGTTTTTCCCAAGCGAAATGGCGTTTTCAACGCGACTGATTCCGTATCTCGTTGAGGCCGGAATTGAGTGGACGTTCGTGTCGGGCGAAAAGATCTCGCGCGCGTGCTCGGATTTCCCCGTGGTGTTCGGATCGGGCGGCATCAACTGTGATCCACCGAACAAGGCCGACCAGATCAATCCACCGCAGACAAACTATCGCCGCATCACGATCTCGCGCGGTTGTGCACCGGCGGAGGCAGTGCCCTTCGCGTTTACACCGCACCGCGCGAAGTATGTGCACCCTGAGACGGGTGTCGAGAGCGTAATCACCGTCGTTCCATGCTCGCAACACCTTGGTTGGCTCGATGGCTACAACCCAATGAGTGTGGGTGAACTCGGCGCACTTGAATCATTCGCAAACCCCGCGCGGCCAATGCTCGTGGTGCTTGCGCATGACGGAGACAACGCATGGGGCGGCGGCTACTCGTACTACCTCGAGGCTGTGCCAAACTTCGTCTCGACGGCACAGTCGCAGGGCTACCGGGCAACCGTGGTTGAGAAGTATCTGGCCGATCACCCGGTGCCTGCGAGCGATGTCGTGCATGTGGAAGACGGCGCGTGGGTGAACGCAGAGGGATGCTTCGGCAGTCCGCAGTTTCTCAACTGGAATTGGCCGCCGACGTTGCAGAACGGACAAGTCGATATTGCAAACGGTTGGGCCGAGGACATTCGCAATTGGGCTGTGATCACCGCCGCGCAGAACTTCGTGTCGACTGCGGAGGCAATGCACACGGCGCAAGGCCTTCCGGTGCGCAACGCACAGATTCTGGCGCCAGGCTCGACGAGTCGCGCAAGTGAGCGCGCATGGCACTTCTATCTCGGCGCGTTGAACTCAGGCTACATGTACTACGGCACCGCGCTCGATATGGAAGTGAAGCCGACGATTGCGTGCAACGAAGCGATTGCCGAAGCGCAAAGCGTGATCGCCGGGTCGTTGCCGGCAGCCGACACCGTTGCGCCAACCGTTTGGATCCCACAGCGTTTTCCGTGGAATCCAGGCTCGGTGAACTTCGGCCCGATGTACGGCTATCAACAGTACATCTCGAACGGCGACTTTGCAGTGTGGACTTTCGTGCACGACGTCTCGGGAACAGAAGGCGTGGTGCTGAAGTACCGCCTCGACGATGACGGCGTGAATGCACTCACCTCGAATGAAAACGAGTTGTACGCCGGCGGCGCGGGCGTGGGTGCGTGGCAGACCATTGCGATGACGCGCCGTGCATTTCCTGCTGGAAACGTGTTCAACAACCCCGGCATCAACTTCAGTGAGATGCCAACTGCGATTGCCGACCAGTGGCATGCACAGATCGTCGGTGTACGCTCGAAACTTGTTGACTACTACGTCGAAGCGACGGACGCGCGTGGCAACGTGCGCAAGAGTCCGATTCAGCATGTGTGGGTTGGTGACGGCAGCGGCGCCGGTGGCGGAGGTGGCGGCGAGGGCAGCGCGGCGGTTGCCGTGACGCCCGACCCGTTGGTTGCCGGCGGGAGCGCGACGGTTGTCTACAACCCAGCGGGTCGCCCGCTTGCAGGTGCAACAACGGTCAGGCTTCACTACGGCTACAACGATTGGTCACAGGTTGCGAGCCCGGACGCGAGCATGAGTTGGAACGCGAAAACGCAGCGTTGGACTGCAACGGTGCCACTGATTGCAAGCGCGAGCCAGTTCGATTTCGTGTTCACGAATGGCTCCGGTGTTTGGGACAACAACGCCGGAAACGACTGGCACATTGCGGTGACCGGTACGCAGGGATCGAGCAGTTGGACGCTCGACGGCGTGCGCGACGCGGATGCAATCGAGATTGCGTCAAACGCGGCTGGTACGCGGAGATTGTGGGCAGGAATCAAGGGTTCCACGCTCTACGTTGCAAGCGAGGATGCGGGCGAAGGCGACGATGTGTTTGTGTTCGTCGCGTCGCCTGTTGGCGCGCTGCGTTCGGCGCCGTGGGCAAAGGCCGGCCAAGTTGCAGGGTGGACTGCGTTCCTTGCAGACGAGAACGACAACGACTACGAAGGCTGGTTCAACCAACAGGGAAGCTCGCTCGTTGGCGCTGCGGCCGCAGCCGCGACGGGGCCAAACGGCGGCGTCGTTGAGGGCACGGTCGATCTGGTCGGACTCTTTGGTATCGCGCCTGAACGATTGTCGTTTGCTGTTGGGCCGTACGCCACCGGAAACGGCGGAGCGCTCCGATCGCTTGGACAAGCTCCTGCCAGCATCAACGCAAACAGCACGATCGATGCAAGCGAGTTTGTGACCGTTGATACGTGCGCAATCACCGTCGTGTCGGGCGGTGGCAATGCGTGCTGCATCGCGGACCTGAACGCCGACGGAGACGTGAACGCTGCGGACTTGTCGGCACTGCTCGCGTCCTGGGGCTTAGACAACGCCACCGCAGACCTCGACCGCAACGGCTCTGTCGGAGCGAGCGACCTTGCGATCTTGCTCGCGTCTTGGGGCGGGTGCTGAGTGTCGGGCTCTCACTTGCGCGGCGCTGTGTCGCGCGCGAGGTAGACCGTCTGCGACGGAAACGCGAAGCCGGTGCCGTTGTCCTCGACGATTTTCATGAATGAGAGGTTGAGCCGTTGAACCACTGCACGGTACTCAGCCGGATCAATTGTGCGCACCAAGGCTTTGATGTCGATGTCGAGCGAGCAGTTGTTGAACGTGAGGAAATGAACACAAATCGATTCAGGGTCAACGAGCTCCTCGTGCTCAAGACTGGTGCGAATCGTGTTCACGAGCGCTTCCATCTGGCGTGACGACGTTTCGTAGCGCACACCGAGTACCGCTGAATAGCGGAATCCATCACGTGCGCTCATCTTCTCAATGCGCGACTGTGCAAGGTCGCCGTTGGCAACGATGAGCAGCGTTCGGTCGAGTGTGCGCAGCTGCGTCGAGCGGATACCGATTCGCTCGACCGTGGCGATGGTGCCGCCCAAGTTCACGGTGTCGCCTGGAGTCAGCGCTCGGTCGGCAAGAACAGAGGCACCGCCGAAGAGGTTGCCGAGTGTCTGCTGCGATGCCAATGCGAGTGCCGCGGTTCCAATGCCAAGACCGGCGATCACCGCGGAAAGATCGAGCCCGAAGATTTGGAGCGCGGCTGAAACACCAAGGAGATAGATGAGGATTGCCGCAACCACGCGCGCAATGCGCACAATGCCGACCGCCTCCGCAACGCCACGCTCGACGAGTTGACCTTCGAGAATGGCGGTCATCGCCCGAATCCAGCGCACGGCGGCCCACGCAATCACGAGTGCTGTGAACGCGCGCGATCCGAGCGCGAGGTTCTCGCGTGCCGGAGCACTCAGCCCGAGAAACTGCTCTGCGATCTGCATGGCCACCAGCGAAAGCAGCACGCTGATCGGCGGCGCAACTGCAGCCACCGAAGCGGCCACCGCGCCGAGCCCCTTCCCAGCGCCGAGATCTGCTCCGCGCTTAAGGGTCCGTGCGACCGACACACCAATCAGGACGCCTAGGAGGCCAATTCCCGCAAGACCAATCCACTGCCAAAGCGCAATCTCAGCAAGTCGCACGTCGACAAACACCGCAGGAAGACCCGAGACCCACCAGCTGCCGAGCGCGCGCGACGCCGCGGGCGCAAGAGCGACGGTCTCAGGTGCGAAGAACCACTGCGGGCCGCGCGCGACGAGCACGACTGGCATCACGCCGTCGTCGTACGAGACGACGCCGATCTCAACACCCACTGTCTCCGCGTTCGGAATCTCAGCTGCCTTGAGATCAGAAATCTGGTCGAAGTCGAGCCAGAGGCGCTCATCGAGCACACTCTTCAGGGCGCGCGCGAGGCGCTGGGGCGATGCGCCTCCCGGCCAGCCGTCTGATGGCTCGAGGAGAAGCGACGACGCCTCCTGCCACTTTCCCTCGCGCCCGAGTAGGACGAAGCTGTATGCCGCATTGCGCGGCGTAAGCTGATTGCGCTCAGGTGGCTTCGCATCGGTCGACGTATGGGCAGCGTCCGTAAGAGGGGTGACGTTCGCTGCGGACCCCGCCGCGACCGCGGTCGAGGGCGCAAGGAGTGCGAAACCGAACAGGACCAACAACACCATGCAAGCGTTCTGCATGCGGCGTGCGACGGTGACGGCGGCAATGAATCGATCAAGTTGCATCGTGGGGCTCGTAGGGGTCGCGCATCGTAATGGTCTTGCGCGTCGTCAAGGTGTGCGGCGCGGCGCCCGCCGTGACAGCCTGTGATGGGTGCGACGAGCCGTCTTGTACACTGTGAAGCGCGATCCTCAATCCCGGGGATTTCGCGTCACGGACGTTCTGATGGCTGAGCTCAGTACTCGCAGCAAAATCGCGCTGGCACGAACCGCACGCTCCGCAGTCTCGCTGGGTCGTCGCATGTGCGGCGCAAGCGACCGAGCATTGGTGACGCGCCGAGGTCTTCGATGGGATCTTGATCTCGCCGAGGGAATTGACTTCGCGATCTACCTCTTAGGTGGTTTCGAACTCCGAACCCTTGGGCTGTACGAACGCTTGGTGCGGCCGGGCTCTGTGGTGCTTGACGTGGGCGCGAACATCGGCGCACACACACTTCCACTTGCGGAACTTGTTGGAGCCTCCGGTCGAGTGGTGGCGTTTGAGCCGACCAAGTTCGCCTTCGACAAACTCACGCGCAATCTGCAGCTCAACCCTCTACTGGCCGCCCGCGTGACGCCGATGCAGATGGCGCTCCTCGGAAGCGATGACGCGGAAGTTCCTGGCACGATCTACTCGAGTTGGCCACTTGCACGCGAGCACGGACTGCACGAAGTGCACGGCGGTCGACTGTGCAGCACGGAAGGCGCACGCGCGGCCACGCTTGACCGAGTGATTGAATCGCTTGAACTCTCGCAGTGGGACTTCATGAAGTTGGACGTCGACGGGCACGAGCCCGATGTGATCCGCGGCGCGGCGCGCTCGCTGGCACGATTTCGACCGACGATTCTCATGGAGTGGGCGCCGAGTTGCTTCGAAGGTATGGACGATGCCGTTGACGAGGCGCTGCGGGTGCTACGCGACTGCGGCTACACCTTCACCGCGGTTGGCGAGCGAGACGCACTTGAACTCACGCGCGCAGCTCTTGCGTCTGTGGTGCAGCCAGGAGCGTCGCGCAATCTTGTGTTGCGTGCGGCTGCGCTGTAGAGCGCAACGTGAGAGCCGTGCGTTTTGGGGTTCGCGAGCTTGGATCGGCGAACTCGGGTTCGCGTGGCGACGCCGTGAAGTTGGCCGCGCAACGTTGTGCCCGCGTCCGCATCCACAGCCATCACCGAAACTTCAGCTTCATTGCCGCCACGCCAAGCATGCGGAACAGCAGAATTCCGTGGCGGAAACGTGAGATATTCGTCTCGCCGTAGACGCGCTCGCGATAGCGAATCGGAATGTCGCGGATGCGCAGTTGCAGCCGAGCCGCGCCGAACAAGAGGTCGAAGTCGCCAAACGGGTCGAAGTCGCCGAAGTAGGCGCGGTTGCGCACGAGCCGCTCGTAGTTTGTCTTGGTCAGCACCTTTGTGCCACACAGCGTGTCGCGCACGGGCTGGCCGAGCACGAATGTGAACGCGCGCGCGAAGAAGTGATTCGCGATGAGATTCAGGAACTGCATCGCCTTCTCGTCCATGCGATAGACGAGGCGGGTGCCGTTTGCGAACTCAGCGTGGCCCGACGCAACCGCGTCGTAAAAGCGCGGCAGCATCTCGGCGGGCACCGTGAGGTCGGCGTCGAGGATCATGAGGATGTCGCCGCGCGCAGCGGCGAAGCCTGCGCGCACAGCATCGCCCTTCCCCTTCCCGGGCTGCTTGAGAAGCCGAATCAGCGGGTCGTTCCGTTCGCCGACTTTCCTTTGGAGAACGTCCCACGTGTCGTCGGTCGAGTTGCCCTCGACAAAGATGACTTCGGTGAACGAGCCCATCTGGGGCATTTCGTCGAGGATGCGCTGGATGTTGCCCGACTCGTTGCGCGCGGGAACGATGACCGTCACGCTCGGCGGCTGCGCGGGGCGCGCGGGCGCGGGTCGGGCAACCATCATCCGGTGCAGACAGAACGCACGAAGGATTGGAAGCTTTGCGAGGAATCGGTTCGCGAACGCTGCGACAAGCGGAATGTCGATCGGGACGAGCGTCTCGGGAGAGTCGTGCACGATCTCGAAGCCCGACCGCTCGAGCGCGGCGCGCAAGTCGGTTGGGCTGAACCACGTGTTGCCGAAGCGCGGGTGCGCAAGCCCGAGCGCCCGC
>JBILDS010000286.1:0-3439 GCA_044352505.1 Phycisphaerales bacterium | reverse complement strand
CCGGATCCTTCACCCAACGCTCGCGCATCTGGTCGAAGTCCGACGCGATCTGGACCGCGAGCTTGGTGTCGGTCGACTTCGCGAGGTCGTGGATCCAGAGATCGGGGCCGAGCTGATAGACGACGCGATCGCCGTCGATCGACGAACTGCCGATGTCGAACTCTGCGTGCTTCGTGTGCTGGCGAAGGTCGCTGCCGTCGGGCTTCATCGACCAGAGGTTCATGCGGCCGCTGCGGTCGCTCGTGAAGACGACGCGGTCGCGCCACGCGAGCGGCCTGCGGCTCGTGCCGTCGAAGTCCGCAGTCAGCGGCTTCGCCTCGGCCGTCTCGGCATCGGGGACCGGCAGCGTGAAGCTCCACAGCTGCTGCGCGGTGCCGCCCTTGTAGCGGTCGGTGTGGCTGCCTTGGAAGGCGAGCCGCGTGAACACCATGCGCGATTCGTCAAGTAACGCCGTCTCGGCGCACTGCGCCAGCGGGACCTGGATGCGAGCGTCGGTCGCGCAGTCGTGGCGCCACGATCGCGCGCTCGGAAAGTCGCTGCCCGCGTTCGTCGTGTAGACGAGCGTGCCCGCGGGCGTCCAGCCTGTCGTGCCGACGCGCGCGGCGTCCCAGGTGCGTCGCACCGGCAGGCCGCCGTCGAGCGGCATGGTGTAGACCTCGCGCGGGCCTTCGTACGCGGCGGTGAACGCGACGAGCTTGCCGTCGGGCGAGATCGACGGGTCGCGTTCTTCACCCGGATGCGAGGTGAGCCGCGACGCGGTCCCGCCCGCGGTGCTCACGCGCCACAGGTCGCCTTCGGCCACGAACACGATCGTGGTGCCGTGGATCGCCGGCATGCGGTAGTAGCCAAGGGTCTGGTCGCCCGCGCCATCGGCGGCGCATGCGGAGGCGGCCAGGAACGACGCTGCGAGGAATGCGAGCATTTCGGCAGCGTAACGCCGATCGAAGCGGGGGCTGTGCCCGCTAATTGAGCCGCCCCGCCAGCTCGAAAGGCGCGGATTGGCCGACGGATCAACCCACCCGACGCATCTGTGACCGACTCCAGCGGTCGGCGATCACGGCTCGCGACGCTGCCGAAACCCCCTACGCTGTCGCGCCATGAACCGAACCTTCCCAGCGGTGCTTCTGCTTCCCATTCTGCTTCTGACTTCCTGCATGGCGGCCCCGCGCGCGGAGACGGCCGCCGCCCCGTATCGGCTCGAGCGCGAGGGGCCTGTCGCCGGGCTCCCATGCGAGCGGCACTCCACGACCGACCGCTTCGGGCGAAGGATCACCTTCTATCTCTACATCCCCGAGGCGGCGAAGGCGACGCCGCTGCCGCTTGTCGTCTATGTGCAGGGTTCGGGCCGGCGCTCCGTCTTCCGAATGCACCCGGAGAGCGGCAAGCCCGTGTCGGTCAGCGGCCATGCGACGATCCCGCAGGTGCTTGAGGGTCGCGCGGTGACGCTGGTCGTCGAGAAGCCGACGATCGAGTTTCTCGACCCAACGCTCACCGATTCGGTGCGCCTCTCGGCGTATGCCAAGGAACACACGCCTGAGCGCTGGGCCGAGGCGATCGGCGCCGCGATCCGAGCGACGCAGGAATCTTCCGCCGTGCAGCGCGGGCAGGTGCTCGTCGTCGGCCACTCCGAGGGCGGACAGGTCGCGTGCAGGGTCGCGAAGGACCTGCCGGGCATCGTCACGCATGTCGCCTGCGCTTCCGGCGGCGGGCCGACCTTCCTCTACGACATCCTCTCGCTTGCGCGCAGCGGCGCCTACTTCGGCGAAGTGTCGGACAAGCCCGAGGAACGCGTGCAGTATGTGCTCGAGGAGTGGCGCAAGATCCAGGCGGACCCGACGAACACCGGGAAGGAGTTCTTCGGGCATTCGTATCGGTATTGGGCGGAGTTCCTGCCGTCGTCGCCGATGGAGTTGCTCGACGGAGTCGACGCCAAGGTCTACATCGCGCAAGGGACCGAGGACAACGCGGTCGATCCGGTCTCAGCCGACCTGCTGTACGCGCATCTCCTCGCGCAGGGCAAGCAGCCGGTCTACGACCGCGTCGATGGTGCGGACCACAGCTTCCAGTTCGACACCGATCCGCCGAAGGACGGCTGGACGCCGCTCTACGGCCGCATCGTCGAATGGTTTCTGAAGCCCTAGGGCAAGACGGCCCCAAAACGACACCGCCGCAGGCGTTTCTGCCTGCGGCGAGTCTTGAGGTGGACCTGATCGGGCTCGAACCGACGACCTCTTCCATGCCATGGAAGCGCTCTCCCAATTGAGCTACAGGCCCGTGAGTTGTGCCGCGGATATGGCTCCCGCGGGTCGGGAAGGGTACTGCGGAGACCGCCGAAGGGCAAGTCACCGCGGCAAATCGACTTGGATCGATGAGCGGATAACTGTGCGCAGCGCCTCAGAGATCGCAGAAGCCCCAGTTTGCGAGCACCAGAGAGAGGTCCGCCGCATCGACGATCGCATCCGCGTTGGCATCGCCGCGCGTGCCGATCGCGCCCCAGTTCGAGAGCACGAGCGCGAGATCGGCGGCACCGACCGCGGCGTCGGTGTTGAGGTCGCCGGTACAAAGCGTGCCCGCGCAAGGCGGATTGAGTCGGCCTGCGGTTTCCGCGGTGCCTGGATAGCTCATCGCGCCGATCGTCCACGCGTCGGTATCGAGGCAGCGACGCGCCTGGAAGATGAAGGCCATGCTCGTCGCGAGCGCGCGGTTCGCGGCGTAGACATGCTCGCTTGCGACGCCCGGCGTGCCCCATACGAACGCCACGCCGTCGACCACCGACTTCCACGGCGTCGCGTCGAGCACGCCGTCGTTGTCGAGATCGAGGTCCTCGCCCGCCGTGACCGTCGCGCCCCGCACGAGCAGCACCGTCAGGTTGTCGGCGTCCTCGAGCGCGAGTTCTGCGACGAGATCGGGCTTCGCGAGCAGGAGCGACGACGAGTGGATCAGGAAGGTGCGGTCCGCCGGGATCGAGGTGCCATCGAGATTCGTGACGCTCTCGACCCAGCCCGAGTTGCCGCAGCTCGCACTAGTGGCGTTGTCTTCGTCGCCGATCACGACGATCGCGAGCCCGTCGAGCGCCGAGTCCTCGATGCCCGTGAGCTCGAGATACTCGATGTTGAAGAGCGGGCCGAGGCTGTCGAGGCGGACTTCGCTGAGCTTGGGATCGGCCTGCAGGCCAAGCATCGTGGGCGCGCACAGAAGGAGAGGAAGCGCCCGTTTCACGGAAGCGAGTCTATACCGAAAGGGCCGCTCCGCAAGGAGATTCAGCGGGCTTTGGGCGGCTCGACGCGCGCCGAGCGCGCTTGGACCGTGCGCCGCGCACCCACGGTCCCCGTGCGGTCGAGCTTGCCGTCGCGCCATTCGGTCGACAAGATCGACCAGACCGTGTGGTCGCGCCATGCGCCGTCGATCTCGACGAGGCCGCGGGCGATGCCTTCCTTCG
>JBILDS010000285.1:0-3448 GCA_044352505.1 Phycisphaerales bacterium | reverse complement strand
TATCCCCAGAATTACCTCAACGAGATACCTCGAGGCGCGGCAACGCTGCCAGCGGCGACGAGGACCGCTGAGTGTCGGCGGAATTCCGACTCAGACCACTAGATCGCGCGATAGGCCGCGAGCCGCGACTCGAGCTCTGTACGCTCACTCGCGGGGATCTTTCCGAGCAGGCCGAGCTTCGCGTAGGTGTCGAGCTTCGATTCAGCCTCGACCCCGGCGTATACGACCGTCGCATCGATGATGCGCTTGCCGAGGATTTCCTCGAGAAGTGACTGCGAGTAGGTCGGCTTCACGGCAGCGGTCGACTTTGTGCCGTACTGCTGCAGGTTCGAGGCGAAGATGCCCGCGGCACTCACGGGGAGGAAGTCCTCGTAGCGCAGACCTTCGTACTCAACGAAGCCCTGCTTCGCGAGTTCGATGAGGTCGCACCCCTGACGATCGATCGACGCAAGCGCGCCCGACTTCGCGGCGGTAAGCCCCTTCTCTGTCGGCAGGTAGCGCGCGTAGACATAACTCTGGCGGATGAGGCCTTCGAGGTTCTTCGCGAACGGCGCGAAAGGCTTCGCATAGAGCGCCTCATACGAGGCCATGTCGCGCTTCGGCAACGACGGATCTTTCTCGCGCGCGGCGTCGGCTTCGGCGAGGCAAGCGTCGTAGAGCGCACGGCCCGCCGGCGTGCAGGCGTAGAAGCGTTCCTCAATTTCGCCGAAGCGCGCGGTGTGCGTGGTGTCGACAACCGTGCCATCATCCTCCGTGAATCCCACGGGCTCTGTGAGCGCCTTGTACGCATCCTGACGCAGCAGCACAGGGGTGTCTTCACTCGGGCCTTCGGTGAAATCCTTGAATCCCGCGTGCTTCAGCTGCGACAGCGCGTAGTCGGCGCCCGCGAAGGTTGCGGTGAGTTCAGCGGCAAGTGCAGCGACCTCATCGGGCGTAACGCTCCCCTTCTTGTACGCCGCGATCTCTTCAAGTGGAACATGCTTGAAGTGGAGCTTCATGTAGTCGTGGTCGGCCTGCGTCACGAGGCGACCGAGCGCGGTCTCCGCGCGTGCACGGAACCACGCGGCGTCGACCTCGCCGAGGCAGTGCTTCATGGCCGCGGTGTAGAGGTCGATCGAGAACGTGTTCGGCGTGAGGTGATTCAGGTGATGCGACTGGAAGCACGCGATGTCGGCCGCGATCTTGAAGCCGGCGGCAGAAAGCTCTTTGTAGAGCGCGTGGTCGCGCGCGCTCCCAGTCCACTTGAAGATGCGCTCGGTGCACTCGCGGATCAAGTCGTCGGCGTCCGACGCCTCAAGGCCGCCCTGCCGCTCGCTCTTCTCAATGAGTTGCTTCGCGCGGTCGCTGAAGACCGTGCGCTTCGCAAGCAGCGCCTCGATGCGCGCGCGGGTCGCAGGATCGAAGTAGTCGGTCATCAGCACCGATGAGAACACGCGGTGCTCAGGTCGCAGCGTGGAACGGAACGCCGTCGCGATGATCGGCTGGCTCTTCGCGCCAACGCAGGTCATGTCGTAGAAGTTGTGCGGCTCCATGGCGAAGCACGCAAAAAGGCGACCGATCAAGCGGTATTCGTCGGGGCGACCGATACGGATCGCGCCGTGACGCTCGCCACTCGTACGCTCGAGGTCTTCATCTGACAGCGAGAAGCCGAGGTGAAGCTTCGAGAGCAGCGCGCACACGGTCTTGTTGCACGCCATGTTCACGAGAAGCGCCTTGTCGTAGAGCGGAACTTCCTTCGCGAACATCGCGGACAGCGCTGCGAAAAGGCGGTTCTGGAGGTCGCGCTTGGCGACAAGGCGGGTGCCCGAGTCGGACTGCGAAGCGAAGGTCGTCATGGCATGCTCCTTGCAAACGGCGCACATTGGCGCTCTTTCGATATCGACAAGGATAGCGTCACGCCCGCGCAATCAGAGCGAATTTGCCGTGCGAAACATGCGCACAATCTCGGACGAAACGGAAGATTTCGCGCGCTCCAATGCAGTTAGTGGCGTGCACCTGCGAGGTCGATGAAGAACGCCTGCACAAGCGCAGCTTCCTTCAAGCGTTCGAATCGCCCAGACTGCCCGCCGTGCCCCGCCTCAAGGTTGATATGGAAGAGGAGCGGGTTCGCATCGGTCTTCAGTCGCCTGAGCCGTGCGACGTACTTCGCGGGCTCGTAGTACTGAACCTGCGAGTCCCATACACCCGTCGTGACCAACATCGCGGGATACGCCTTCGCCTCAAGGTTGTCGTACGGCGAGTACGCACGAATGTAGTCGTACGCCGCCTTCTCGCGCGGATCGCCCCACTGCGTCCACTCGTTCGTGGTCAGCGGAATCGTCTCATCGAGCATCGTGGTGAGCACATCGACAAACGGTACCGCAAGCAGCATGCCGCGATACCGGTCGCCCGCCTGGTTGGCAACCGCGCCCATCAGAAGACCGCCCGCAGAACCGCCGCGCGCAAACACTTTGTCCTTCGCGCCGTAGCCTTCGCGCACGAGGTGGTCGGTCGCATCGACAAAATCGTTGAAGGTGTTTTGCTTCTTCATCAGGCGGCCGTCTTCGTACCAGTCCTGCCCAAGATCGGCACCACCGCGAACATGCGCGGTCGCGACTGCGAATCCGCGATCAAGAAGCGACACATCGGCGCTCGAGAACTCCGCGTCGCTCGGGAAGCCGTAGGAACCGTACGCATCAATGACAAGCGGTCGCGTGCCATCCTTCACGTAGGCGTCCTTGCGCCACACAATTGAGATCGGAATGCGCTTGCCGTCTCGGCTCGGAGCCCAGAGGCGCGCACTCGCGTAGAGCGATGCGTCGTAGCCAGGAACGGGCTGCTCCTTTCGCACTGTCTGCGCGCCCGACGCAAGATCGACATCGATTGTTGTCACCGGTGTCGTCATCGATGTGTACACCACACGCACGAAAGGGAGCGCCGCATCGAGGTTCTCGCCGAGCGTCATGGCAAACGCATCTTCGCGCGTCGGAATGATGAAGCCTGCTGCGCCCACGCTCGCGTCTGCGTCCCACGGAAGCACACGAATCTGCGCATTCGCCTCGACGCGCTCCTCAAGCACAATCGCGCCGTCAAGAAGCGCCACCTCGTCAACAGCCGCCTCGGTGCGATGCGGCACAAGCTCGCGCCACGCCGCGCGGTCCGCAGCGCGCGCATCGTCAACCGAAACCACGCGGAAGTTCCGCGCAGAGTCGTTGGTACGGATGACCCAGCGTCCCTTCAAATGGTCGGCGTAGTTACGCACGCCATCCACGCGCGGCAACACCGTGCGAACAGGCGCATCGGGCTGCGCGCGCGGAACGGCGCGCAGTTCGTTCGTCTCGAAGCCCTCCACGTGAATCAGAAGGTACTCATCGGACGCACTCGTGCCGATTCCCGTGAAGAGCGTCTTGTCGGGTTCGTCGTACACCAGCGCGTCGCGCGCAGCGTCCGTGCCGACAGTGTGGCGATA
>JBILDS010000284.1:0-3482 GCA_044352505.1 Phycisphaerales bacterium | reverse complement strand
GACATCATGCGCGATCAGATGACAGGCATCGCAGGAGCTGATGGCGCGGAGCCGCTCCATCGCTCGCCGGTGGCGGCACCGGTGTTCTTTGTCACCTTCATTCTCGGCGGCACCATGGTGTTCTTGAATCTGCTCGTCGGGGTGATTGTGAACAGTTTGAGCCAGTCCGCAGCGGAGGCCGACAGGGAGGAAGCCGCGAAAGAAGAAGCCGTGAAAGCCAAGGAAGCGCGGGCGACGTCGCCGCTCCCGACAATCGCATCGGTCGATGGAGCTCTTGCGCCAACCATCGGCGACCGCTTGGCGCGGGTTGAGGCGGCGCTCGACGCTTCGCTGACAGAACTGCGGGCACTCCGGGCATCGCGGGATTCTTCCTCAGATTGACTCCAAGCGAGCGCACGTCGACGAGCTGCGTCCGATCGCACGCTCTCCGCGCGTGGTCAATCCGAACCTATCGGGGAATCTTCCGTCTCGTCATGGCGTGAAGTCGACGCAAGACTTCGCCTTCGAACTTCCACGGGGAAGATCGGCGGACGTGCATCGCCGCGTTCGCATTCGGTTTCGCCATCAACTCGCGCAGGTTGAGCCTGCAGCCACGGAGAGAAGTCATGCGAAGTTCCTTGCGTTCTATGCTCGTTGCGATCGCCCTCGGGGCCGGTGTGCTCCTGCCGATCGGCCTCGGTTGCCAGAGCACGAAGCCCGCACAGGAGCGCGACGTGGCGCGCTCGGGCGAGCGCTACTTCCCGACTGGTGATCGAGCAACGAGTTCCGTTGTCCTTCGTCAGTTCACGCCGCGAGAGATCCGCGTGGGTCAGGAGTACGACTCAACGATTGAGGTCGAGAACTTGACCAGCGGGATGCTCCAAAACGTCTCCGTCAATCTTGAGAACATGTCGAACGTGCAGCTCGTGAGTTCGGCGCCTATGGCGATGCGCGGCGAGGAGGGTGACTTGTCGTGGCTTATCGCGGAGTTGCCCGCGAAAGGGACACACACCATCAAGATGCGCGCAAAGCCGACGACACCGGGCATCGCGTCAAACTGCTTGAGTGTGAGTTTCGCAAACATTCTGTGCGCTTCGTCGACGGTGGTGCAGCCGGCGCTTGTTCTTGAGAAGCGTGCAACACCTGAATTGTGTGGCACGTGTGAGGAGATCAAGTTGACCTACATCGTGCGCAACACTGGGACGGGTGTTGCGGAGCGCGTGACAATCAAAGACACGCTTCCAGCGGGACTGCTTGCGGTCGATGGCCGATCAACGATTGAACTCGACGCGGGTGATCTTGCTGCGGGGGCGGAGAAGACCTTCACCGTTGAGACAAACGCTGCGAAGCGCGGGCGTTACTCGTCGAGTGCGACTGCGACCAGTATCGGTGGACTTACGGCGCGGTCGGCCGATCCAGCGACGGTTGTGAAGCAGCCCGTGTTCGCGTTTAGTTGCGATGCCAACAATCGCGTGTATCTCGGCCGAGATCTTGATTACCGCATCACCGTGCGCAACATTGGTGACTGTGCCGCCGACAACACAACCATTCGTGCGGAACTTCCTGCCGGGGCGAGTTACCTGTCGGCCGACAATTCAGGTCGGCTCGAGGGTCGCGCTGCACTCTGGAATATCTCAAGCCTTCCGGCGGGGCAGGCGGTGACCGTGACGATGCGCATTCGACCCGCGGGCGTTGGTGTCGCGCGCGTGGAGGCAACCGCGAACGCAGCGTGCGCCGCAAGCGTGAGCACCACGTGCGCAACCACAGTCGAAGGCGTTCCGGCGATTCTCTTGGAAGTCATCGATACGGTTGACCCGGTCGCGGTCGGAACTGAGACGGTGTTTGTGGTGACAGCAACCAACCAGGGTTCGAGCGATGACACGAACGTGAAGGTTGTTGCAACGCTTCCGCCCACGATGGAGTTCATCTCAGGGTCGGGTGCAACGCCGGTGACAGCCGTTGGGCAGACGGTGACGTTGTCGTCGGTAGCCAAGATCGCGCCGGGCGCGAACGCGCAGTGGCGGATTGTGGTGAAGGCGAAGGGCGTTGCCGATGCGCGAAGTCGCTGGGAAATGACGAGCGACCAGTTCAAGGCGCCCATCATCGAGACGGAGTCGAGCAATCTCTATCAGCCGTGACAATCTTGTGTCCCAGTGTGTCTAATGATGTCACGGAAATACGAACAGAATGACAAGACATCTTGTGGGAGAGAAGAGGCGCTGCCGCGGCGGGCGCGAGGCTTTGCTTCGCTCCGCCGCGGCTTGCTTTGATCGGAGCTTGACGCGCCCAGCGGTTGAATGCTCATTCAGCGCACGTCGGGTTCGATTCAAAGTCAGGACAGTTCAAAGTCAGGACAGTTCAAGGTCAAGACAGTTCAAGGTCAAGGCAGCTCAAGGCCACGTCAGCTCAAGGCGAACGCAGCGTGGTTTCCGAGGTCGGTGGTGCCGGGTCAACCCAAAAGTCCGGTCGACGCCACGGGCGCATCCATTTCTCGGCCGGTGCATTTGCATCGATTCGCGGCAACTCTGCCCCCGGGACTGACTCGACATTCGCGTAATCCAAGATCCATCCGCGTATCCATGCGCCCTGAGCCACCTGGCGTCGGCTGTCGGGCGTCGACACGATATTGATGCGCGTATTGGCGCTCTCATTGTCGTGCGGCACGTCGCTCCGGACGGATCCCTCGACGAACACTGCGTGCGTTTCCGATGGGCGACGAAACGCCGGTCGCTTCGCCTGCGCGGTGAGCAGGCGCGAGAGTTCTTCAAACTCCGCGTCGCAGAGCAGCCCGGCAGCGTGGGCGCGCGCAAGATCCGCGCGTTCGCGTTCGATCGGCGGGTAGAGGCCAGGACCTCGGCTCGCATACTGCTCCGCGGTCATCGGCGGCGCTTGGGCCAGTCGTTCGTTCCACACTTCGGCGTACATCGATGGTGCGCCACCGAGGAGCCGAGCGCGCAGGTCGTTGCACCACTCGGGCAATCGCGCTTCCATCCTGGCCAGTTGCGCTGGATCATCTGACGGTTGTGTCCAAGTTGATGCGTCGCGCGGCGCCGCATCGATGGCACGCAACTTGTCGCCCGTGGTCAGGCTTTCCTGCGTGCGGGCGTCGAGAGCGCATGCGGTTTGAAGTAGGCAGAGAAGGCCGACGGCAAGCGGCGTCACAGTGTTCATCAATCGCGCTCCTCTGTGTCGAACGTCTCGACGGGCGCCGTTTCGATTGCCTTCCACACGGCGATGGCTTGCGCGCGGCGCAATTCGTACTCCTCCGCAGTCAGAAGTCCATCAAGGTGTGCAGCGTGGAGCGACAGCAGTTCTTCGCCGAGCGTGGGTGGCCGCGTGACGATCAGATTTGCGTGTTGGACGCACGATGGCAGCATGACGAATAGGAGTACTGCGTATGCCGCGTGCAATCTCCGAGTGGCGGAGCGTTTCATTGGCAAGAGTCTACCGTGCGGCTCCGGCGCGTACGCGGCTCAGAATCTTCGGAGCTTCGACGCGCGCGG
>JBILDS010000086.1:0-12084 GCA_044352505.1 Phycisphaerales bacterium | reverse complement strand
CACGAACACCATGCAGATGATGACCGTCGCGAAGACGACCGACGAGCGGATCTCGTTGCTCGCCGTGAAGATCACATCGACCGCGGGCCTTCGCTCCGCGGGCGGCAGCGTCGCGTTCTCGCGGAGCCGCCGCAGCACATTCTCGACATCGATGATCGCATCGTCGACGAGCTCGCCGATCGCGACCGCGAGGCCGCCGAGCGTCATCACATTGATCGAGAGCCCCCACGCCCAGAGCGCGAGAAGCGCGACCGCGAGCGAGAGCGGCAGCGCCGTCAGCGTCACGAGCGTCGCTCGCCAGTTGAGCAGGAAGAGCAGGATGATGACGGCGACGATCACCGTCGCCTCGAGAAGGACCTTCACGACGTTGTTGACCGCGCGCTTGATGAAGCGCTCTGCGCGGAACGGGTCGCGGTTCAGCACCATTCCCTCGGGGAGCGACTTCACGGTCGCGTCGAGCACGGCGTCGATCCGATCCGTCAGCTCGAGCGTGTTGGTGCCAGGCGTCTTCTGCACGCTGACGACGACCGCGGGGATGCCGCGGTCGGCCCCTGTGCCCCGCTTCGGCGACGGCCCGAGGCGCACATCGGCGACATCGCCGATCGTGATCGGCGTGCCCCCTTCCATCCGCACCACCGTGCGCGCGATGTCGTCCGCCGAACGCACCCGCGCCATCTGGCGGATGGGAAGCTCCTGATACTCGACCTCCGCGAGGTAGCCCGCCGTCGCGGTGCTGTGCGCCCCGCGCGCGGCCTCGACGACCTCGTCGATCGAGAGTCCGTGCGCCGCGAGGCGGTCCTGGCGCACCTCGACCTGATACTGCGGAAGCTCGCCGCCGATCGAGACCACCTTGGCCACGCCGCCCACGGCAAGCAGGCGGTTCTGCAGCGTGAACTCTGCGAACGCGCGCAATTCAAGCGGGCTCGCGCTTCCGTCGGGCGAGCTCAGCGCGAGGAGCATCACCTCGCCCGTGATGCTGGTGACTGGCGAGATCTCGGCGTGCACATTCGGCGGCAGCGACTCGCGAACCGCAGACAGCCGCTCGGACACGAGCTGCCGCGCGCGATAGAGGTCTGTTCCCCAGTCGAACTCGACCCAGATGATCGAGAGGCTCGTCGAGCTCGACGAACGCACGCGGCGTGTGTCGGGAAGCCCGTTCACCGCCGTCTCGATCGGGAAGGTGACGGTCATCTCGACCTCGTCGGCCGAGAGCCCGCCCGCCTCGGTCATGATCACGACCGTCGGCGCGTTGAGCTCGGGGAAGACATCGACGGGCATCTCGCGCAGCTTGAGCCCCGCGAACAGCACGAGGAATCCCGCCATCGCGATCACGAGCGACGAGTTCCTCAGCGAGAAGGAGATGAGCTTCGAGAGCATGTGTTGTCCTTCTCAGTGGTCTTCCGCGTGGAAGGTGCCGTCGGAGTGGAAGTGCCCGCCCTTCGGCGCGCTGCCGCTCGTCGCGAGCATCAGCTGGTAGTTGCCCGCGAGCACGATCTCGTCGCCCTCGCGCACGCCGCTCTGGACGACGACCCAGCGGCCGTCGTCGACGCCGAGGTCGGCCTCGAGGCGAATCGCCTTGTCGGGGCTCTTCGGATCGCGGCGGAAGACGATCGCCTTGTTGCCGTCGCGCACGACGCAGCCGAGTGGAATCGCAAGCTCCTCGCTGCCGCCCTCGAGCGTGACTTCGAGCGAACCCGCGACGCCCGCGCGCGCCCATGGTGCAAGCGCGTCGGGCATCACAAGAAGATCGATCGTGCGGCTTGCAGCGTTGGCTTCCGGTGCGATGAAGAGTGTGCCCGACATCAAAGTCGTTGCTGCAACCGACGCAGCTCCTGGGGGCGCAATGCGCGCGCGAAGTCCATCACGCAGCCGAGCGAGATCTCCTTGGAGCGCATGAGCGCGGAATCGGATGTTCTCGGGCTGCATCACCGTCACAACCCGCGCGCCGTCGTCGGCGAGGCCGCCCTGCGTGACTCCGAGGCCATCGACAATACCGTCGGCGATTGCGCAGACAACCAAGCCATCACTCGACGTGCTGTCGCCGCAGGCGGCGCGAATCGCGTTGCGGCGGGCGTGCAGCGCACGAAGTTCGGCCTTGGCGCGCTGCTCGTCGGCTTCGAGCATTGCGTCCTTCTCCATCACATCGGCAAGTTCCGCGCGCGTCGCCGTCAGCGTGACACGCGCCTCGGTGGTCTGCTGCGCGCTTCCACCACCCGCTTTCTGCAGCGCATCGAGTTGGGTCAGACGCTCGCGCCAGAGTTCGACCGTCTCCGCGAGCGCTTCCTCGTGAACACGATGCGCCTCGCGCAGTGGTCGCATCGACGCAACCTTCGCTTCGGTGGCCGTGATCTCCTCTTCGAGCGCGCGCCACGTGGGTGCATCGATGCGATAGAGCGGCGTGCCCGCGGCAACGCGCTGGTACTGCGCAACGAGGATCTCAACGCGACCACCGAGCGGCGCGCGATACTCGCGGTGCGCCGTCGGCAGCGACTCGAATCGCCCAGGAACACGCAGTGTGCGCGCGACGTTGCGCGACTCGACCTTGGCGAAGGTGACGCCGAGGTTGCGCCGTACGGCGTCTGGAATGTCAACCCGGTTACTCGGCGCGGCGGCCTGCTCTGCGTGTTCCACGGCATACGGATCGACCGCTGTCTTCGCGCCTTGCTCCGTGCACGCGACAAAGAATACTGAGAGCAGTGGGAGGAGTGGGAGCAGTGGAAACAGCGCAGCGAGCGCGCATCGGTTGGTGGCAATCTTCATGGCTCAACTCCAGTCATGACGTCCGCCAGCTGCGACGGACCAAGCAGTTCTTCGATATCGATCGCAGCCAACGCTTCATCTCGGTGCGCAGCGATGAGTTCACTCCGCGCTTCCAATTGCTGCTTCAAACTCTCGAGGAGAACAAGCGTCTTCACCTCTCCGAGTCGCGCAACTTCGCGTGTTTCTTCGTACTGCGCCTCAATGAGCGGTACGAGCGTGCGCTCAAGTACCTCGCGTCGCGCAAGAGACTGCGCCACGCGCTCCTCGGCCGCAAGCAGCGCCCCGAGCGCGCGCTCAAGTTCCGCCTCCGCGCGGCCGCGCGCGGCTTCGCGCTCGGCTTCGGCGACTGCAATTCCCTGCCGATTCCCGTTCAAGATTGGGAGCGCCACACCAACACCGAGTACCCATTGGCGGTCGCCATCTTGCTCGCCGTAACCTGGCGCGAGATCAAGATCCGGCCACTGTTTGCGGATCTCTTCCTCAAGGCGTCGCTCGGCCACTTCATACTCAGCGCGCGCAACAACAACGGCTGGATTCGTTTCGGCAAGCGCCGCAAGCGTTGTGTCGCGCGCGTTTGCAAGGCGCAGACTCGT
Source organism: Phycisphaerales bacterium (assembly GCA_044352505.1). Lineage (GTDB taxonomy): Bacteria > Planctomycetota > Phycisphaerae > Phycisphaerales > SM1A02 > QWPT01. The sequence continues at coordinate 8,731 of JBILDS010000086.1, read as the reverse complement.
CGACGCAAACTCACCGGAAAGTACGCGACCAGTGGCGGGCGGAAGATCAAGGATCGCCTCGATCGCGTGGGTCGCGCGCGAGAGATCCGATTCAAGTGCGGAAAGCCGGGCGCGCAGCTTCGCATCCTCAATACGGAAGAGCCGCGCTTCAATCCGTGCAAGTTCGCCCGCCGCTTCCATGCGATCGACAATTGCTGTGACCTGTTCGACGCGCGCAAGTACGTCGCGCGTCGCCTCGACATGGCGCGCAATCGCCGCGCGTTCGGTCCACGCTCGGCGGAGCGCAGCGACCACTTCCCACTCGCGCGCCGCCACGCGCGCGAGTTGCGCCGCGTGCCCCGCGCCGAGTCGCTTCTTCTCAAGCTCGAGTCGGCCGGAGAGCGGCAACGTGAACCCGATGGTCACGATGGTCTCAAGCCCCTGCGAGGCGCCGCTGACAATCTGCGAGAAGTCAACGCCAAGGCTCGGATCGCGCCAAAGCCCGCCGTTTTCAGCGCTTGCCTGCGTCACGCCCGCAGCAAGTCGCGCGTTGCGCAGATCGCGATTGAAGACAAGTACCACGGCCTCGGCCTCAGCAAGCGACACGCCGTCGGATGGGTCAAACAGCGCCGCATCGCTTCGTTCGCCCCGAAGCGTGTTCCACTCATCAAGCACCGGGCCATCGAGCGCGCGAAGGAGGTATGCGCGCTGGGTGCGATCGAGCTGAAGTGGGCGCGACTCGTACGAGACGCATCCGCTCAACGAAACATGAAGCGCTGCTGCGAGCGCCGCTGCGCTCGGGCGAATGAAGAAAGAATGCATGGTGCTGCCTCGAGAGAGATCTGAACGGACACAACGCAACGCGAAACCGCGACGCGTTCCGTTAGATCACGAGGCAATCTGTTTCCAACGCCAACGTGCGGTCGCAATCGGGCCACGACCACGGCGGCGGGAGTGCCGCTTGCGGACGAACCACAACTTCGCACTCCGCCGAAAACAGGGCAAGCGCACGAGCCATCAGCCGAAGATCGAAGACGTGGTCGTCGCTTCGATCCCGTGTACACCCGCCATCATCTGAAAGCGCAATGTGAATGTGGCACGTACCGTCTGAGCAATCGCCATCGCATGGCTCGTCTGATGTGCAGCACGCATGTTCGCAGTCATCAGGGCAGCCGTGCGAATGCTGCCCACCCAGCGCATGCGCCATCTCGTGCAACTCTGCGTGCGAGTGATGTGCGTGCGCAAGAAGATCGAACTCCCCGTGCACGTGCTCACCGCAGCACGCTTCAAGCGCCACACAGATCACGCGCCCCGGCGACATGCCCACCGCCACCTGCGCAAGCAGGAGAAACGGAAGCATGAGATGAAGGAGTGCGTGGCGCATTGCGACGGCAGAATCCAAACCAAAATCGGCAGGAAGCCAGCAATGTATCGTCCGATGGCCGCAATCGGTCAAGAGGATGCGCGCCTCAGAGGCGGAAATCCAACGTCCGGATACGATTCCCTCATGTTCACTTGCAACATCGACCAACGCGGAAAGACCGTTCGGCTCGTTGGAGGGGCGTTTCTTGAATCGATCGGCCTCCTCCTTGGGGTCTTATGGTTCTTCAACATCGGCCCCTCATGGTTGATCTGGCCGGCCGCCGCCATTTGGATCTCTGGCATGTTCGTGATCTTCGAAGCCGTCGTCGGCTGGTGCGCGGTGCGCGCGATGGGTTTCAAGACTCCGATCTGACGTCGACCACATTCCGTGCGGTTGAACGATTCGCGCACCTCTGCGACACTTCGCGCATGGGTCAGCGGCCGCAGCGCCATGTGCGCACAAACCGCGGCCCTTCGCCTATCCTCGCGGCTTATGTCCGAATCTGCGGGCAACGCCGACGCCGAGAAACCTCCGCAACCCTCGCCCCGCGAGGGGCTGCGCGCGGTCTGGCGTCTGGCGGGACATGAACGATGGTCGTTCGTCGCGGCCATGATCGCACTCATTGGATCGGCGGCGCTTCTCTATGCAGCGCCCCTCGTGCCGAAGGCCGTGTTCGACCTTGTACTTGATCCGTCGGCGGAGCCGTCTGCGATTTCGCGCACGCTCGTCGGGTGGTTGGGTGGCGCCGATCGCGTGCGCGACGCGCTGTGGATTCCTGCGCTCGCGATGATCGCGCTTGCAGCGGGATCGGGCGTCGCGATTCATCTGAAGACGCGCTTCGCGACGGGCGCTGCCGAGCGCGTCGCGCGCCGCACGCGCGACACGATGTACAACCATGTGCAGCGCCTTCCGTGCAGCACGCTCGACGGAATTCCATCGGGCGACCTTGTGCAGCGATGCACCTCCGACATCGAAACGCTGCGCATGTTCCTGGCAAACCAGGCGCCTGAAATCGGCCGCGCCGTGCTCATGCTTCTGATTCCCTTGCCGATCATGCTGTCGCTTGACTGGCGCATGGCCGCTGCGTCAATCGTGTGTATTCCTGCGCTTCTCTGGTTCACGGCCGTCTACTTCCGCCGCATGGGCCCAAACTTTGGCGTGAAGGAAGCTGCCGAAGCAAAGATGACCGCGAATGTGCAAGAGAACATTGTGGGAATCCGCACCGTGCGCGCGTTCGGCCGCGCCAGTTTCGAGAACGAGCGCTTCGCCGAAAGTTCCGCCGCATTCCGCGACGCAGACCGCACGCTCTTCCGCCACTACGCGAACTTCTGGGCTGCGTCTGACCTTCTCTGCTTTCTGCAGCTTGTCATCGTGGTGTCGCTTGGCGCCATGCTCGTCTCGCGCGGCTCGATGAGTACGGGCAGCTACTTCTACTTTCTCACCGTGGTCGGCATGTTCATCTGGCCCGTGCGCATGCTTGGCCGCATGACGGTCGAAAGCGGCAAAGCGCTCGCTGCGGTGGTGCGGCTCGACGAGATTCTGGCGAAGCCCGAGGAGCGCCATCTTGACCCCGCTGCTGCCGACGCAGTGATGCTTGCGACGGCGGGTGACGGGCTCGCGATCCGCTTCGATGGCGTGTCGTTTGCACACGGCAAGGGGCCGACCGTGCTTGATGGCGTGAGCTTTGAGGTGAAGACGGGCGAGACACTCGGGCTCGTAGGACCGTCGGGCGCAGGGAAGACCACGATCGTGCAGTTGTTGCTGCGCTTTCACGAGCCCACCGCAGGCGCGATCCATGTCGACGGCGCGCCGCTTGCGCGCATTCCCCGCGCCGCAATCCGCGGCGCAACAGGCACGGTGCTGCAGCAGCCGTTCCTCTACTCGAAGAAACTGCGCGAGAACATTGTTGCGGGTCTCGCTGCAAGCGCCGCGCACGACGATTCAATCGAGCAGGCAACGCAGACCGCGTGCATCCACGAGTCGATTGTCGGGTTTCCTGAGGGCTACGACACCGTCGTCGGCGAGAAGGGCCTCACGCTCTCGGGCGGCCAGCGCCAGCGCGTTGCGATCGCGCGCGCGCTCGTCCGTGCGCCGCGGCTTCTGATTCTCGACGACGCGTTGTCTGCGGTCGACATGCACACCGAAACCTCGATCCTTGAGGGCCTTCGTTCGCGCGTCGCGGGGCAGACACGCATCATCGTGTCGCACCGCCTCTCTGCAGTGATGGATGCAGACCAGATCATCGTGCTCGAGAATGGCCGCATCACGCAGCGCGGCACGCACGCGGAGCTCATCGCGAAGCGCGGGCTCTATGCCACGCTCTGGCGCATCCAGACCGAAAGCGACCCCGAGGGCGACACGACGCTGGTGGAGGCCGCGCATGTCTGAAGTCGAGCGCACCGACGACGCACGCGCGCGCTTCAGCCTGCGCGTGTGGAAGCCGATCGTGACACGCGCGCTTGCGAATCGCGGCGCTGTCGCAGGGCTGCTTGGCGCCGGTGTCGCGATCGCCGCGATCGAGACGGCACTGCCGCTCTTCGTGCGCGCGATCATCGACGAAGCGAACAAAGGCGATGCTGCGAAACTCGCGCCCATTCTTACGCTCTACGCAGGACTCTTTCTCTTCTTCGCGGCGGGCGTGTGGCTCTTCATCGACAGCGCCGGCCGCGTGGCCACGCGCACCGCAGATCGCTTGCGCCGCGACTCGTTCGCGAAGCTGCAGACGCTTGAGCCTGCGTACTTCGATGTGCGACCGACTGGCTGGCTCGTCTCGCGACTCACGGCCGACTGCTCGAAGGTCTCGAACATCCTGCCGTGGTGCATGCTCGACTTCGCGTGGTGTACGGCGATCCTCACCGGCGTCACCATCACGATGTTCGTGATCGATGCGCGGCTTGCAATGTGGGCGCTTGCGGTGGTCCCCGTGATGGCGGTCGTGTGCGCGATCTTCCAGCGGTTTCTCATGCGCGCGGGGCGCGAAGCACGCAGGCTTTCGAGCGCGATGACCGCGTCGTATGCAGAGATGCTGCTCGGTGCGCGCACCACGAAAACGCTTGTGCGCGAAGAAGCGAATCTTGGCGAGTTCCAGAAGCTCTCGACCGAGATGAATCAGTGGTCGATGCACAGCGCGGTGCTCTCGAGCGTCTATGTGCCGCTCATGGCAACGCTGGCGGCGGGCGCAGGTGCCATCATCCTCTGGCGTGGCGCTGGCGATGTGCTGTCGGCCGAAGGCATCACGCTCGGCACGCTCATCGCGTTCATGCAGTACGCAGCGCTCTTCGCGCAGCCCGTGCAGGAGCTCGCGCAGCGCTTCGCCGACATCCTGAGCGCCTCGAGCGCTGCAGAGCGCATCGCGACGCTGCTTTCGACCGAGCCCGCGATCGCGGACCGCGCCGATGCGCGGGCGCCCGAGCGCACCGCGCGCATCGAACGCATGGAGTTCGAGTCCGTCGACTTCTGGTACCGCGAAGGCGTGCCCGTTCTCAACGGCTTCTCCATCGAGGCCCGGCGCGGGCAGACGATCGCGCTTGTCGGCTCGACCGGCGGCGGCAAGACCACGATCGTCTCGCTCGTAACGCGCTTCTACGAGCCGCGCGCGGGCCAGATCACGGTCGACGGCGTCGATCTCCGCGACATTCCTCTCGCGTGGCTCTCAGAGCGGATCGGGATCGTCCCACAGGTCGCGCATCTCTTCGCGGGCACTGTCCGTGAGAACATCCGCTACGGCCGCCTTGAGGCAACCAACGCCGAGGTCGAGCGCGCGGCCGAGCGCGTGAAGGCGCATGCGTTCATCGTCGGGCTCGAGAAGGGCTATGACACAGAGGTCGGCGAGGGCGGCGAGCGGCTCTCGACCGGACAGCGGCAGCTCGTCGCGCTCGCGCGCGCGGTGCTGCGCGACCCCGACATCCTTGTGATGGACGAAGCAACGAGTTCAATCGATACCGCGACGGAACGCCTCGTGCAGGAAGGCGTCGACGAGGTCCTGAAGGGGCGCATCTCGTTTGTTGTCGCGCATCGCCTATCGACGATTCGCCGCGCCGATGTGATTTTGGTGATTGAGAAGGGTCGCATCGCAGAGCAAGGCGCGCATGCGGAACTTCTCGCGAGGCGCGGTCGCTACTGGGAGCTCTACACGAATCAGTTCGCAGCCGACCGCGAGCGCGAGTTGCTGCATCTTGCAGCCGCTGCCGAGGAAGCGACCGTTGCAGGACTCGTTGGCGACAATACCGACGGCGAGTGAGTGCACACACAGTGCGATCGACTTGCAACGCTGCACACAAGCGGCGCATCGCCTACGATCGCCGCCGTCATGACAATTCTCCTGATCAGTGTCGGCGTCGCGCTCACCGTCTCCTTCATCTGCTCATTGGCAGAGGCGACACTCCTGAGTCTGACGCCGAGCCAAGTGGCCGAACTCACCGAGAAGCGCCCGCTTCTCGGCACGATTTGGCGCGACTTCAAGGCGCGCATCGACCGCCCGATCGCGGTGATCCTGCTTCTCAACACGACCGCGCACACGCTCGGCGCGACGGTCGCGGGCGCGCAGTTCGACGAGCTCTACGGCGACGAGTGGATCTGGGTGTTCTCGATCGTTCTCACGATCGCGATGCTGCAGTTCACCGAGATCCTGCCGAAAACGCTCGGCGTCCAATTCAACCGCCAGCTCGCTCCGCTCCTTGCGGTGCCGCTCTCGGTGGCCACGCGCGTGGCGGAGCCGCTCATCAAGGTCATGCACTTCTTCAACAAGCCGTTTGAGCTTGGGAAGTCAGAGCGCTCGGCCCGCGCCGTGCGCGAGGAGATCTCGGCGCTCGCCGCCATGGCGCGCATGTCGAAAGATATCGACACCCATCAGGAGCGCATCATTCGCGGTGCGGCGCGTCTCTCGGAGCGCAGCGTTCGCGAGCTCATGATTCCTGTTGAGCAGGTGGTCACGCTTTCAACTGCGCAGTCGCTCTCGCGCGCAATCATTGCAGCGCACCTCGACGCCCACACGCGCTTCCCCGTCTGCCAAGACGGCGACCGCGATCGCGTGGTTGGATATGTCAACTTCAAGGAAATGATCTACTTCATGAGCACGAACCCAGCGGACCCGAGCCTGAACGGCATCATCCGCCCCGTGCACTTCGTGGCGCCCGACCGCCCCGCAACGGAACTCATGCAGGTGTTCCTCGATGAGCACAAGCACATTGCGATTGTGCGCGACGCGTCGGGGAAATCGCTTGGCCTCGTCACGCTCGAAGACATGATGAAGGAACTGCTTGGTGAACTCGGCGATGAGTTCGACCGACTCCCGAAGTCGGTGCACGCGCTGAGCGGCGGCACGTTTATGTTTGGCGGTGGTGTTTCGATGAATGAAGTTTCGGCCGCGCTCGGCGGTGTGCTGCCGCCAGGGCCTGGCACGCTCGCAGCGTGGCTCGAGGAGCAAATCGGTCAGACACCCGCGGGCGGGCAAACCTTCCGCCACAGCGGTGCCGACATCCTCATCCGTCGCGTGCGGCGCGGACGCGTGTTCGAAGCATCGGTCGCGACGATGGGCGTGTCGAGTGCGCCGGGCGGCGGCGCGGGCTGACCCTCAGGTCGCGCTCAATCCCACTTGAAGACGCCCTTCTTCCACGCGTAGACGTAGGCAATGACGCTCGTCGCAAGGAAGAAGAGGATTCGGCCGAGATACAACTTCGCGTCTGGACTACCCGGATCAAGCTGTGAGTAGCTCACCGCCCACGGGTAGAGGAAGATGATCTCGACGTCGAACAAGAGGAACGTCACCGCCATCATGTAGAAGCGCACGTTGAAGCGCTTCCGGGTGGTGCCGATCGGGTCCATGCCCGCTTCGTAGGTCGTGCCCTTGATCGCGCCTTCGGCGCGCGGGCCAAGAACAGTGCTCAGCACGATGTTCGCGACCACGAAGACAATCGCCATCATCGTGATGACGGCGACCGGGAGGTAATTGAGAAGAGGAGCTTCCGCCAGCATGGAGGGCGCAGGATAGCAGAGGGTCGCGTGTGCTTCAGCCGCAGCAATCTGCAGGAAAACCGCGACTGGCCACGCGACGGCGTCTCCCGCGCGTCACTCGCGCTTCACGGCTTCCTCTGGCGCGGCGTTCTCCCATTCCATCGGCGGACGGCGCGTCGCCACATCGAGCCGCTGCTCAAGCGCGGCACCGATCTCAACAAGCCGCGCTTCTTCGAATGGATGCCCAACGAGTGTGATCGATCGAGGCGTGGTCGCGTCATCGAACCCCACGCGCAGACAGAGCGCCGGGTGGCCGGTGGCGTTTGTGGCAACGAGCATTCCGCCAGCAAACGGTGGAAGGACCAACGCATCGACGCCCCGCAAGACCTCGCGCATCCAACGCATGAGTGCGCGGCGCAAGCGATCAGCCTGCACCAGTTCAATCGCGGGAACAAACCACGTACGACGGAAGGAGTTCGGCCACGCCTCGTCAGCCTGCCAAGAAAGCTGGTCGTCGGCGCCGCTCCGAGTGAGTTCCTCGAATGCAGCTGCCGCCTCAGCCATGAGACTCGTCACCACAATCGACGGCTCGAACGGCGGCGTGGCGTCGATCTCGATGACGTCGACGCCGATTGCGCGAAGCGCGTCGAGCACGTCGCGCGACGCGGCGCCCGACCCCTCAAACCAGCGCGGGTCAAACCCCACGCGCGAGTCCTTCGATTGCGGAACGCTCGGCGCCGCGAACGGCTCTTCGATGCTTGATGGGTCAGCGACGCTTGCGCCATTGATCGCCTCAAGCACGATGCCGGTGTCGAGCACACTGCGTGTGATTGGGCCGATTTTGTCCCACGACCAACAGAGTGCCATACAACCGTCGCGCGCCACACGACCGAATGTCGGACGGAGACCGGTCGTTCCACAACGCACGCACGGCGACACGATCGAGCCGAGCGTCTCGGTTCCGATCGCAAACGGTACGCATCCCGCTGCCACCGCCGATGCGCTGCCGGCACTTGAACCAGAGGACCCCTGCTCAGGATTCCATGGATTTCTGCACGTTCCACCAAACCAGATGTCGCCGTATGCGAGCGCTCCAACCGCTGTCTTCGCCACGAGCACAGCACCCGCATCGCGTAGCCGCGTGACGACGGTTGCATCGCGCGCAGGCACGCGCGCACGCCACGGCTCTGCGCCCCAGGTGGTGCGGATGTCGGCGGTGTCGAAGAGGTCCTTCAGGCCATACGGAATGCCGTGGAGCGGCCCACGATTGCGGCCGGCGCGCAACTCTGCATCGCACGCATCGGCTTCCCGAAGCGCAGCGTCTTCGACGAGCGTGATCGTGCAGCGCAAGGTCGGGTCGACGGCGCGGAGCCGCGTCAACGAGCGCCCAACGAGGCGACGCGACGTGACCGCGCCCGAGCGCAGCCACGCGCCGAG
>JBILDS010000085.1:0-12115 GCA_044352505.1 Phycisphaerales bacterium | reverse complement strand
GGCGAAGGGTGCGGCGGGCGAGAGCCGAAACAACAACATCGCGATCGGGCGTCCATCACGGGCGCCCGATCGCGTTTCGTAGCGGGGTTTCATCGATGGGTTTCATCGCGGGGTTTCATCGCGGGGCCTCACGGCCATTCGCTACACTCCGCGCCCCTGCGCAGGAGGTCGCCCGCCGCGCGGATCTCTCCAAGGAGCGAACCACCAATGACCACTCTGACACACCGGCATGCCACATCGAAGGTGTACCCGTCTCCGGCGGCTGCGCTCGACGGGCTTACGCGAGACGGCATCACCGTTGCGGTCGGGGGCTTTGGCCTCTGCGGGATCCCCGAGCAGTTGATCATTGCACTTCGTGACTCGGGCGCGAAGAACCTCACGGCGATCAGCAACAACGCGGGCGTCGACAACTGGGGTCTTGGATTGCTGCTGCAAACCCGGCAGATCCGCAAGATGGTGTCGAGTTACGTTGGCGAGAACGCTGAGTTTGAGCGGCAGTTCATGTCTGGAGAGCTTGAACTTGAGTTCAATCCCCAAGGCACACTGGCCGAGCGCATGCGCGCGGGTGGCGCCGGAATTGCTGGCTTCTACACCAAGACCGGCGTCGGCACCGTGGTCGCAGAGGGCAAGCCGACGATGGAGTTCGACGGCGAAACCTATGTGCTTGAGCGCGGAATTCGCGCGGATCTCGCACTGGTCAAGGCTTGGAGAGCCGACGAGGCGGGAAATCTGGTCTTCCGGAAGACCGCCCGGAACTTCAATCCCATGGTTGCCATGTGCGGCCGAGCCTGCGTGGCAGAGGTCGAAGAGATCGTTCCGGTTGGCTCGCTCGACCCGGACAACATCCATACGCCCGGAATCTACGTGGATCGCGTCGTCCAGACGGTTTCTGAAAAGCGCATTGAGCAGCGCACGGTTCGGCCGCGCGGCTAGGTTCGACGCCGCGGTTGGCCCTCAGCGAGCCGCTCGGCTTTCGCGGCTTGGACGCCGGTTCACTTCCGGCTCAAACCAGTCTTCGGGGGCTTCGGGGGCTTCGGGGGCTCCGGGGGCTCCACGATCCTACTGAGCGACCTGACGTCCGAGAATAACAGTCTTCTAGATTTGAGAGCGCCGATCTGACACGTCTGCGCCCGCGGAGACCGTTCGCCCCGAGCTCCATTGGAGCGCGGGTGGGGTGACTATGACTCGCGCCAAGTGCACCGAACGTCTGGCAGAGAGCACTAGAGAGGCGCGGCGGAACGGCCGATCTACAGGCGTCGAGGCGTTTCGCCGGGCAGATTTTCTGAACGACTGCATCAGAATCGCTTCGACTTCGTTCATCCAACTCCAAATCGGCAACGCGGTTCGGCCCGAGATGGAACAATCCCGCTCCCCGTCACGGCACGCCGTCCGGGCGCAGCCCAGCCAGTTCTTTCTCCTAGGAGCTCCCAGTGCATCGCTCGATCAGCGCCTCGTTCGTCGCCCGCATCCGTACCCGTCTCGCCGTCGTGGCAATTGGCGCCTGCGCGGCGCTCGTTGCCGCGCCCGCAGCCGACGCCCAGTTCGGCGGGCGAAGCGGCATGGCTTCGATGTTCACACCCGACTTCATGCCGCGCGACTTGCCGGTGTTTGTCGACGCGCTCTCGCTTGAAGAGTGGCAGCGCCCGGTGCTCGAGCAGCTGCTTGACGACTACCAGACCAACTTCGACACGGCCGCCGATGGCGTGCGTGCCAAGATGAGCGAGTTCAAGGATGTCGCAGCCGGCGCAAGCCCTGAGCGCGTGGTCGAAATGATCAGCGCGCCGTTGGTTGCGTGGACCGGCGAGAAGAAGAAGCTCCGCGACGACTTCCTCCAGAGCGTGCGCAGCCTGTTAGGCGAGTCGCAGGCGGATCTCTGGCCGCGCCTCGAGCGCGCGCTCCGCCGCGAGAAGAGCCTTCCGCTTGGCGAACTCTCTGGCGAGTCGCTCGATCTCACGCTTGTCCTCCGCGAAAGCCAGGTTCCGCTGCAGGCGGAAACGGAAGCGGTGCTCGAGCAGTACGAAATGCAGCTCGATGAGGCGCTTGCGGCTCGCGACGCGGCACTTGATTCGTCTATTGCGCCGCTCCTCAAGGCAATGTCTTCAAGCGATTCGAGCAGCGGCATCGCCACACAGGAGTCGATCATGCAGAAGCGCGTCGTCGTGCGCGACGTGCAAGAGCAGTCGATCGCGGCCATTCGCGACTCGCTCGGCGCGGAATACGGCGCGAAGTTCGAGCGCCGCGCGCTGCAGCGCGCGTTCCCACAGGTGTTCCGCCCCGACCCGATCACGCCGCTCTTCGAAGGCGTCCTGGCGCTCACTGATCTTCCCGAAGATCAGCGCGCAGCCGTCGTTGCGCTCCAGTCGCAGTTCGACGGCGAACACGCGGCCGTCCGCACCAGTTTGGTCGACGCCTACCGCGTAAGCGAGCCGCGTGAGCCAAGGCGCAAGACCGAACTCGCGCGTCAGAAGGCTGCAGGTGCTGCGGTTCGCATTGGCGACGCACCCGAAGTTGAAGGCGCCAAGAACAGCCGCGAAGAGTTGTTTGAGAAGTATCGCGGCCTGATTACCGCCGCTCTCACCGAGGAGCAGCGCAACGCGGTGCCGGGTCTTGCGAAGGGTGCCGTCGATGGCGCCGCCGCAATGCCCGCTTCACGCGGGGTCGATGGTGCGGAACGCGGGCCAACGCAGCCACAGCAGCCGCAACAGGGTGAGGAACCGCTTCCTCCCGGTAAGACCGACGGCGCGAAGCCCTCAGCCACCGAAGAGCAGATCGAGGGCGAGCGCGGGTTTAATGCGACTTCGGGTGGAACCTCAAACGCGCCCAAGAAGCCGAAGGGACGCTGAGCCTCCAACGGACCGACGCCTCGCGTCGCGGGTTCTGCGGGGCGCAACTGCGTCGATCACGCTCTGGCGCAACGAAAGCCCGGAACTTGAAGTTGGTTCCGGGCGTTCCATTGATGAGAGGTTTCCGCGCGCGTTCGACGAATGACTCGCGGGTCGCGGAGAGATAGACCGATTGCGTTCCCAAGTTGACAGGCTGCCGTTGACCATTCAAGACCGCGAGATGAAGCACATGCCCGAGATGGAGATCAAGTCATTGGATCACGACCTCACCGGCAGCAATGGCAGCACCGGCTTGGCGGCCTCATCGAAGGACGCACGGCCGCAACAGCCGTCGCAAGACTCGGTTGTGCGCGAGCGCTGTTCGTTACTTGGCATCCAGTGGCTCGACAAAGCTCCGCCATCGGACCCCGCTGCCGCGGAGCTTCTTGCGCCCGAATTGGCGGTTCGTCTCGGCGCGGTGCCTGTTTCGTTCGAAGGCGGGCGGCTGCTTGTCGCCATGCTCGATCCATTGGATACGGCCGCTGTTGACGAAATCGCGGCAATCACCGCGCGGCCCGTGCGTCGCATCGGGCTTGAAACACCGGCATTCCGCGACCTGATGCGCGACCGCTACGGCACGACTGCAGCGCGCATGGCTGAGTCGCTCGCGTCCGACGATGGCCTCGCCGCCACGAGCGACGCAGAGCACAACCTCGACGCGATTGAAGCCGACGACGTGCACCGGATGGCTGAGCAACCCACGCTCATCAATCTGGTGAACCTCATTCTGCTCGAAGCAATTCAGGGTCGCGCATCAGACGTGCATGTCGAGCCATTCGAGAGCGAACTGCGCGTGAAGTACCGCGTCGACGGCGTACTGGTGTCGCAGCCGCAACCGCCGAAGCACCTGCAAGCCGCGCTCATTGGTCGCATCAAGATCATGGCGGGCATGAACATCGCCGAGCGCTATGTGCCGCAAGACGGCCACATCACGCTGCGCTTTGAGGGTCGCAAAGTCGACATCCGTGTGTCAACGGTTCCAACGCTGTACGGCGAGTCGGTGGTCATGCGTATCCTCGACAAGAGTTCGCTGCCGCTCGACCTTGTGAGTCTTGGGATGAGCGAGTCGCACCGCGCGATCGTCGACCGCATGATCGAGAAGCCCCACGGCCTCGTACTCGTCACGGGTCCGACCGGCTCGGGCAAGACGACCACGCTGTATGCAGCGCTTTCAAAGCTCTACGACCCGCGCAAGAAGATCATTACGATCGAAGATCCTGTCGAGTACGAGCTCAACGGGATCAACCAGATTCCGGTGAATGCCAAGCGCGGTCTCAGTTTCGCGACGGGCCTGCGCGCGATTCTTCGTCAAGACCCAGATATCGTGTTTGTGGGCGAAATCCGCGACACCGAGACTGCAGATATTGCGATTCGGTCGGCGCTCACGGGTCACCTCATCTTCTCGACGCTGCACACCAACGACGCCATCTCGTCGGTCGGTCGCCTCGTCGACATGGGTGCAGAGCCGTACCTTGCGGCGAGCGTGCTTGAAGGTCTGCTTGCGCAGCGCCTTGGTCGCCGTCTGTGCACGGGATGCAAGGAATCGCGCCCAATCAGCGAAGAAACCGGCCATCGGCTCACGCCCGAGGAGCGCCGCCGGTTCGGCGGCCGACAGATGGTGGGTGCTGGTTGCGAGCGCTGCGGCGGAAGTGGATTCCGAGGGCGCCTCGGCTTCTATGAGATCGTGCGCATCAATCCATCGCTGCGCGCTGCGATTGCGCAGAATCGCCCAATCCATGAACTCAAGACGCTGCTTGATCCAGAGTTCATCACGATGCGCGAAGACGGCATGCAGAAAGCGGCCGCTGGAATCACCACGATCGAAGAGGTTCTGCGCGCCACGCAAGACGTGGAAGACTTCGGCGCCGAACTTATGGCCGCCACCAAAGGGAAGACGAGCTGACGCATCTCCATGCCTTCGTTCCGCTACCAAGCCATTTCCAGCGACGGCTCGATTCAGTCCGGCACGCTCGTCGCGCCCGACAGGTCGAGCGCGGTGCGTTTGCTTGCGCAAAAAGGCGAAACGCCGCTTGAACTTGAGATGAGTGCGGTCGACGCCGCACTCGCGGCCGGGAAGCGCGTGTCGCGACCCACCATCTCGCGTGCCGAACTCGCTGATCTCATCCGCGAGCTTGCGACGGCACTTGAAGCCGGTCTGCCGCTCATGCAAGCGCTTCGAACCGTGCGGAAGCAAGCTGGACACAAGAGCCTTCAGACGATTCTCGACTTCGTGATTGAGCGTGTTGAGGCTGGTGTCACGCTGCATCAAGCTGCGAAGGAGTACGGCCCGCCCTTTGATGACATGACGACTGGCATGCTGCGCGCAGCAGACGCCTCCGGCCGCAACGCCGAGATCATGCATCAATTGGCAGATCTCCTTGAGCGCTCGGTCGAGCTTCGACGAGAGATCGTGGGCGCCGTGATCTACCCTGTGATGATCGCAATTCTGATCGCGGCAAGCGTGGTGATTCTCATCGTGTTTGTGTTGCCGCGTGTGATGAAGCCGATCTTGAGCGCGGATCTTGAACTACCACTTCCGACCGTGATTCTCATGGGGGTCTCCGACTTCATCGCCAATTGGTGGATGGTGATCCTTGGCGCGATCGTGATGGCGGTGTTTGCGGCGCGCAGTTGGATTGCAAGTGCGGAAAACCGCCTGCGATTCGATGAGTTTCTGCTGCGCGTCCCCATCGCCGGGCAGTTGATCCGAGACATCGCTGTGGCGCGCTTCACGCGCACATTGGGAACGTTGGTCTCGGCAGGAATTCCTATTCTCTCGGCGCTCAAGATCGTGCGCGATACCCTCGGAAACGCGGCGCTCACGCGTGCAATCGACCAAGTCTCGGACAAGGTCACCACGGGTCAATCGCTTGCCGATCCGCTTGAGCGAAGTGGACACTTCCCGCCACTCCTGGTGCAGATCGTGAACATCGGTGAGCGCTCCGGCCGACTCGAGCAGATGCTCTTGCACGCGGCTGGCTCGTTCGATCGCCAAGTCAACAACTCCCTGAAGATCTTCACGCGTATCCTTCCCACGATCCTCTTGATTGTGATGGCGCTCGTGGCGAGCTTCGTGCTCGCGGCGATTCTTCTTCCAATCATTGAGCTCCAGAAGGCCGTGACGTGATCGCTGACACAACCAACGGCGGCGAGAGCCTTGTGAAGAATGCCGGAACGTACGACCGCAGGAACGCAGCGAACCAACCCGAATCGAATTGAAGCAACGAATTCAGACCCAAGCCGAAGAGGACGCTCGCATGAACACGCATCACACCCGCCATCTCCGCCGCACCCAACGCGCGCTTCGCCGCGGCTTTAGCCTCTTGGAAGTGATTGTGGCCGTCACGATCATTGCGCTCTTCGCCGCGCTCGTGGCGCCAAGCCTCCTTGGTCGAGTGGGCGAAGCGAAGGTAAACAAAGCACGGGTCGAGGCGACGTCGATCGCGCAGCAGGTGCAGATCTATCTCACCGACAACGATCAGACCTCCACTGGAGAGGACTTCGCGCTGCAGATGTTGGTTCCGAAGTATTTCGGCTCGACCGATGATCTGATCGACCCTTGGGGCAACCCCTACGTCATCGATCGCCCAGGCGCGAACGGCCGCGACTTCGACATTGTGAGCCTTGGCTCGGATGGCGCCCGCGGCGGCGAAGACGAGGCCGCCGACATCGTCCACGGCAAAGAGCGCAAGTCTGGCAATTGAGCCTTCCCGTGTGGGCGGATCGACCCACGCGGCAGTCAACCTGAGCATTCATGGCACCACGAGCGGCGACAACGCAGAACACACGACGTGGGCGCCGCTTGGCGCGCGCCGGGTTCACACTGCTTGAGCTGATCGTCGCATCGACCATTCTGGTGATCGTGGCGGTTGCAGCGCTCCCGCGCTTCTTGGTTGTCGACTCGCAGCGCGAAGAGAAGGCGATTGTCGCGGTCGAAGACTTGATGCGAATGTTCGCGTTTCGCAACGTGACCGGGCTGCAACAAGTTGGCCTCCATCACGATCCGATTGCTGGAACGATTTCGCTTTGGATTATGGATCTCAATCCTCAGGATCTCGAGGGCCCGCGCATCTGGCAACAAGATCGCTTGAGTTCGGTGGTCGAGTTCCCCACTGCCATGCAGGTTGAACGCGCACTTGCCGACGGAGAGCAGATGTCGCCAGAAGGCTGGACGATTTCGACCCATCCTGATGGCAGCAGACCCAGAGTTGAGATTTTCCTCACGGGGCGTGAGAAGCAGGCACACTTGGTGCTTGAGAGCTACACCAACGCGCCCGTTCGTGCGAACGATCCCCGCGCGCGCGTGCTGCAGCCAATTGATCTCGATGCAGAGGGCGGTGCGTACGACCCATGGTGATGGCGCCGACCACGTTTGCGCAGACGATCGCCACGCCGCGTCGTGCACTCTCTCGCACGCGCTCGATCGGCGTTCGTCGCGGATTTGCGCTGATGGACGCAGTGATCGCCGGCATTCTGCTTGCGATTGGGATGGTGGCGGTTCTCTCTGTTGCCGGCCAAGCACTTGCACTCGCGCGCCGAGGCGAGATCGACGTGCGCGCCGCTGCGGCACTTGACGAACTTCTCGCCATGGTGCTCACAGAAGGCCCGCGGGATTTCCCGGATATTCATGCGACGTCAGGAACCTTCGAGGAAGGCTCGCCGTTCGCCGACTTCTCCTACACGGTTCGCATCGACCAAGGCGGCTCCGGCGTTCCGGCTGAGATCGAAGCCATCGTGGTGCACGACACCGGACGAACCTACACCGTGAAGACTCGCATTGCTGAAAAGCGCGGCGAAGAGCCAGACCCCGTGCGTGCGCCGGCTGAGCCGATTGATCGCGCCACGCGGATCGAAGAGAAGGAGGCGCGTCGTGAGAACCGTTGAGTCCCGCAGTCGTCGCGCGCGCAGCCTCGGCTTTACTGTGATGGAGTTGGTGATCGCAATCGCAGTCGGCGCGATCGTTGTCTTGACGATCGGCTCGGTGCTTATGCGCGTCTCGAAGACTCGCGATGTCACGCGCGCCCGTCTTGATGCCGTGAGCCGAGCCAATATGGCGCTCGACGTTCTGCGCACCGATCTCGCGTCAACGATTCGTGACGAAGATCTGTACAACACGCGCGTGCTTCTCCTCGACGGCGTCGCATCGACGGCGTTTGGGTCGATGGATCGCGATGAGGTACTGGTCTACAACAATCGTCTTCGACCCATGAAGCGCGACGCCTACCAAGGCGAGGGCGGCGAGTACGAATCGCAATACCGGATTGAACCCAACGAGAGTGTGCTGTGGATGCGGCGCGATGCGGTTCCTGACCAGAACGGCGAGGGCGGCGGGCTTGCGATTCCGATCGTCGACGGCATCATCGGTGTGTCGATTGAGGCGTATGACGGCGAGAGCTGGTACCCGGATTGGGACTCCGACACGATGGGTCTTCCATGGGCGCTGCGCGTTTCCGTGACAGCGATTGGCGGTGCCGATGGATCGGCCGCGAGCATGCGCGCGCTTGAGGGCGATGCGATTCAATCGCGTGTGACGCTGCGCACCCAGATTGCGATCGATCGCATCGTTCCGCCGCCTCCACCAGAAGAGTCGGAGGAGGAGAAAATCGACGGCGCTGATGGTGAAGGCGAGGGTGAGGGCGAAGGCGAAGGGGCGGGCGCCGGTGCTGACGGCGCGGGCGGCGCGGGTATGGGCGGTGTCGGTGGCGGTGGCGGGATGCCGTTTGTGCCGGGCGCGGGATCGGGACGGCCCGGTTCGGGCGGCCCTGGGCTCGACGGCGGCGGCGGATCGATCGGTGGCGGTGGCTCTCGACCAGGGCCAGGACCCGGCGGCGTCGAGGGAATCAGCCCAGGTGGCGGTTACATCAACAGTGTCGGTTCACGACCCGGTCGCGGCATTCGGGGGACACGCGG
The DNA here is from genome assembly GCA_044352505.1 of Phycisphaerales bacterium. Lineage (GTDB taxonomy): Bacteria > Planctomycetota > Phycisphaerae > Phycisphaerales > SM1A02 > QWPT01. The sequence continues at coordinate 3,323 of JBILDS010000085.1, read as the reverse complement.
ATGAATCGACAGCGGTTCATGCACATGTCGTCTCGCGGTTCCGTCATCGTCATGGTCATTTGGGCCGTGGCGATCGCTGCGGTTTTGATTGCGGCTGCGCAGATTCTTGCGTTCCGCCAGGCGGCCATGGGGCGCGAGGCGTTGGCGAAAGTCGAAGCGCGGTGGGCCGCGCGCGCCGGCATCGAAGAAACCATCGCGATCCTTGAATACCACACGGAGAACCCGGATCCGAACGACGCGCGGCAAATGTTCAAGGATCTCACCTTGGCTGCGTCAGGCGATCTTGGAACCGGCACGTGGGAGATCTCGCACGTCGAAGATGGAGTGACCTTCCCGGGACCTCAAGACGAGCACGCCAAACTCAACGTGAACACGATTCCACGACTGATGCTGCTTGAAATCGCGAATATGAGTCCAGACGTCGTCGACGCAATCGTCGACTGGCGCGATGCAGACGACGAAGCGGGCATGATGGGCGCGGAGTACGAGTTCTACGCCGGCCGCGGGCTTGGCTACGAACCCCGCAACGAGCCGTTCCGATCGATTGCGGAAATGGAGTTGGTCGCCGGCGCGTTTCCGCGCTACGTTCGAGGCGAAGATCAGAACCTGAACGGGCGGCTTGATCAGAATGAGAACGACGGCGCGCTGAGTGAGCCTCCGGACAACGCAGACGGCGTGCTTGATGCGGGGTGGTCTGCTGTGCTCACCGCGCGAGCGACCGGAAGTTTGATCGGTGCCAGTGGACTTCCCAAGCTCAATCTCATCGACGCGACTCCGGCTGAGATGGCTGAACGTTTCGGTGTGACCGAACAACAAGCGGCGGCGCTTACCCAGTTCGCGAGCCAACCGAGCTCGACGCTTGAGATGCTGCTTGTGCAGGATCTCGGGGCGCTTGCTGCGCCCGCGCAGGGTGGCGGTGCTGGCCGGGGTGGTGCGGGTGGCCAAGGTGGAGGCCAAGGTGGAGGCCAAGGTGGAGGCCAAGGTGGAGGCATGGGCGGAGGTGGTCGCGGTGGCGCTGGTGGTGGCGGCGGCTCAGGTGGTGGTGGTGGCGGCGGTGGTGGCGGCGGTGGCGGCGGCTTTCAGCCCACTCCCGGCATCGACGGCGGAGGCGGACGGCCAACCGGGAATCGCAGACCAACTCGCATCACGCCCTCGATCTATCGCAGACCAACTCGCATCACGCCCTCGATCTCCTCGATTTCGGCACCTGAGCCGATCGATGAAACGCGCTTTGCGTTCGCGCAGCAGTCAGGCCGGAGCTCTGCAGGCGCAGGAAACCCGGGTTCGGCCGCGAACAGGGTTCAGCGCCTCGATCGCCAGCAACTTCGCCGAATCTTCCAGGAAGGCTATATCAGTCGAAACAACTCTAAGCCGCCCGGCAAGATCAACCTGAATACAGCGTCGCGATCAGTGCTCCGAGCCATGCTCCCCGACGACCCGATCACCGCCGACGCGATCGTGTCGATTCGTTCTGCGAGTTCGACTGGGCTTCTCTCCGTGCCAGATCTGCTCGACTCGTCGCGCGTCAGCCCGCAATCGGTGGTCGCGATTGCCCCGTATGCCGATACCCAAAGCTACGTGTTCACGATCACAAGCCGAGGACGATCTTCGTCAACTGGCCTTGAGGTCGAAATCACGGCCGTCGTCGATCGTTCGACCCTCCCAGCCCGCATCCTCGAGTACCGCGAACAGTAAGCGACACCCGCCGTGAAGAACCAGCCAGCCATTTCGTTCGACGAGTCGCTCTTCGCTGTGGCAGAGCGCCGGGCCGATCGAGTCCGCGCGCTCTTGGTGCGCAAGGGCGCGAGAGCCACCGTGCTTGAGGCGCGCGAGTTCGCCGGCGCCGACGCCGGCGCGCTGCTTTCCTGGCTCAACCTGAAATCCTGCAACGACTTGCGCATGATGCTGCCGGCTTCGGCGGTGATCGTGCGCATGACAACGCTGCCCTCGGCAAGCAGCACGCAGATGCTCACGGCACTGTCGCTCCAAGCGGAGAGTTTCTTTCTCGGCACGATCCCGCATCACAGGCTCGGCTTGGCGATTCTGCCCGAGTTCGCGGGACGGGATCGCGAGGGCATTGTGATTGCGTGGCCGCCGGCACACTCTGTGGCGGAGGGCAACGCCCAACTCGAAGCGATCACACGGTATCTCCCCGAACCTGCAGCGCTCTTGCCGCTTGCAACCCAGGACGTTCCCGCAGTCTCTTCCGAGAGGCGCAGCGGTTCGATCGCGATCGCACTGCGTGCAGCGGGCGGGGTCGTTCTCCGCGCTGCCCGCGAGGACACCGGAGGCGACGCGTGGACCGAAGGCATCCGCCGTGCGGTTGCCGAAACGGCACTGAACGCCGGTATCGAGACTCCGCGGGTGGCCGCTGTGGTTGCTGCGGCGGAGTCGAACATTGAACAAACCGGGGATCGCGCGCTTATCGTCGACCCAGAGATTCGTCGACACATCGAAACCCAGATTTCCGTTGAGGTGGCCGCCGCACTCAGCGATGCATCGTGGTGGCGCGAATGGGCGCTTCTCATCGGCGCGGCGCTTGCCGCCAACGGCGGACTTTCCGACCTCTGCCGCCTGCGTCGTCACGAGGCAGGCGCGGAGCCGACTGCGCTCGCTAGGCTGATCGTGCGCTATTCAAGCCCCGCGCGTGCCGTGCGCGTGTGCGTGGCGGCCATCGCCATTGCGGCCACGGTGCCCCTTGGCGCTGCGTGGCTGCGCTCGTTCATCTACGAATGGAAGCTGCCCGCCTCGCTTGGTGAATTCCAAGTGCAGCAGCGCGACATCGAGCGACGGCTTGCCCATTACGAAGCCGTGGCTCGGAAGAGCCTCCCAGTGTCCAAGATCCTTGGCGACCTCGCGGTGGCAACCCCGGATGGCATCGAGCTTGAGTCGATTCAGATGTCGCCGACGCAGGGAATCAGCGTGCGTGGAACCGCCAAACCGCAGGGCAGCAAGCAACCTGATGAGATCGTGAACACGATGGCACGCCTGATGGATTCGTCGGGCGTGTTCCGCAAGACGAACTGGGGCTGGAACGCACCAGATGGCCGTGGTGAGTTCAAGTTCAGTTTGAGCGCCGAGATCGCGCGCGCCACGCTGATGCCGAGCTACGACCCATCGCGCGATTGGGCGGTGAAGACGCTCGCGCAGCGCAAGTACGGTGACCCAGACAACGGTGCGCCGAAGGTTGACAACACCTCGAGCCAGCCCGATAGCGCTGCGGGTTCGTCCGAAGGCGCTGTGGCAAGATCCAATGGCTCGGACTCGTCACCCACCGAAGTTGCCCGCAACGATGAGGCCGCGGGGGGTGCATCGGGTGGTGA
>JBILDS010000283.1:0-3520 GCA_044352505.1 Phycisphaerales bacterium | reverse complement strand
ATCTATAAGGGGCCGTTGTATTACGGCCGCGACGCGTTCGAAGGGCTCTCGGTGTGCGACGCGCTCGCGTCGAAGACGCTTCACAAGATCGATGCGGAGATCGACGCGCGCCTCGAGAAGCGCGAGCTGGTCGACGCGAAGATCGCAGCGTCGCGCGCGGCCGAACCGAAGGTGGAAGCCGTCGAGTCGCCCGCTGTCGCGGCGGTCGCTGTGCCGAAGGCGCCGTTCTTCGGGAACCGCCTCGTTGAGGAGATTCCACTCGACCAGGTCTATCCGTACATCAACCTGCTCGCGCTCTACCGCGGGCAGTGGGGCTTCAAGAAGAACCTGATGGGCGACGCCGAATACGAGCGCTTCATCGAGGAGAACGCAGATCCAGTGTTCGAGCGGCTGTCACGCCAGTGCAAGGAGGAGAGGATCCTTCGGCCGCAGGTGGTGTACGGCTACTTCCCCGTCAACTCTGACGGCAACGACCTGGTCGTCTACGACGCGGTCGACCACGATCGCGAGATCGAGCGCTTCCGCTTCCCGCGGCAACTTGCGCGTGAGCGGCGATGCATCAGCGACTACTTCAAGCCCGTCTCAAGCGGCGAGAAGGATGTGCTCGGCCTCCACTGCGTGACGGTCGGCCTCGAAGCGAGCCACCGCGCGAAGCAGCTGTTCGAGCGGAACGAGTACACCGAGTACCTCTATCTCCACGGCTTCGGCGTCGAGTGCGCCGAGGCACTCGCTGAGATGTGGCACAAGCGCATGCGCGCCGAACTCGGCATCGGCAACGACGATAGCCCCGAGATCCGCAAGCTCTTTACGCAGCACTACCGTGGCTCGCGCTACAGCTTCGGCTACCCCGCGTGCCCAGACATGAGCGACCAGGAGAAGCTCTTCCGGCTGCTTGGGCCCGAGCGAATCGGCTGCGTCCTCACCGAGAATTGGCAGATCGTGCCAGAGCAATCAACGAGCGCGATCGTCGTGCACCACCCAGATGCGAAGTACTTCACGGTCGAGAGCGCAGCAAGGGTGCAGGGCTAAGTGGGCGACAGCGGCGATCCGTCGAGTGCCGTTTCGCAGCGGGGTGGCGCCGATGCGTGGCGCACGGCGGGCGCCTACGCGTCCATCTACCTCATTTGGGGCTCGACCTATCTTGCCATCAAACTTGTGTCGCAGCACGGCGCGTTTGTGATGGCGGGGTCGCGCTTCCTTGTGGCGGGAGCGCTGCTTCTTGCCTTCGCGTGGTGGCGCGGCGACGTACGCCGCTCGGACTTCTCACGCGCGTCGTGGGGCAACGCCGCAATCGTCGGCGCGTGCCTCATGCTCCTCGGAAATGGTGGCGTTGCCATCGCCACGAAGACGGTTGATTCAGGCCTCGTTGCGCTCTTGACCGCCGTGACGCCGCTCTGGCTCGTCGGGCTCGACTCGTGGATGCACCGCACGCACGCGCGGCCGTCGAAGGTCGTGTGGCTCGGGATCGCAATGGGAATCGCGGGCGTCGTCGTTCTGAAGCTCGACGCCATCGGCGTGACGAGCGCGGTGTCGACATTCGGTATCGCGGTGATGATGGTGGCAACGTTCGGCTGGGCGTTCGGCAGCGTCTGGTCGAAGCGGCCGAGTGGCGCCCACTCGCCGATGGTCGCGAACGCCATGCAGATGCTCTCGGGCGGCGTGGTGCTTCTCGTCGCGAGTGTGCCGAAGGAGATCTTCTGGCACGACGAATGGACGCTCGTCGCCGCAAACCCACCGACGACCGCGACCTGGCTCCAGTGGGCGTATCTCGTGGTTTTTGGCTCGCTCGTCGGCTTCACAGCGTACATCTGGCTGTTGCGCAACCAGCCCGCGGCGCGCGTGGCGACCTACGCGTACGTGAACCCGCTGGTCGCGATCGTGCTCGGGTGGCTTCTGGTCAGCGAGCCGATCGGCATGCGCACCGTGTACGCGGCCGCGCTCATGCTTGGCGGCGTGGCGGTGATCCAACTCGCGAAGGCGCGCAAGACGATCTTCACGCGCGCGCCGCTGGCGGCGGAGTGAGCGGAGCCTCCCCGTCGAGCGGCGTAGAACCGGGAGGCCGATTCAAAGACCGACGGGCTCGTTTATGAGATTCAACCGCGATTCGTGAACTCCAACGGGCGGAGTCGTGCGGTACGCGTTGCCCATCCGCCTGCTTGGATCCGCGTGCACTCATCTCACGAACAAGTGCTTCCGTGTCGCGCAGGTCTGTCTTATCGTTGCCGTCGCGTCTCATCGCGCTCGCCGCACTCTGCGTTCTCCTCATCAACTGCGACGGGATCGTGCATGCTGCGGACTTCACCGCGTTGCTCGCCGTGTGGTCACGCGTGAAGTCGCGTCAAGCCCTCGGCTGCATCTCTTGCAAGCGGTGCGGGCGACACGGGCGAGCCTACGGCCTTCCGCATCCAGAGGTCGGGCGTCAGGCAGCCGAGGCTCGTGATGCGCTTCGTCTCAGCGGCGAGATCCTTGCCGCGCATGTGCGAGCGGATCTGGTGGCTCATCATGTGGCCAAGCGTGTAGTCCGGCAGATACAACGGGTGCGCAATCATGTGCTGATATGCGGCGAGGATGTTGTACGGATCCGGGCCGAAATCGCGCTCGTAGTGCGACTTCCAGAGGTCCTGCGCGATTCGCAGGACTTCCGTGCGCAGCTCGGCCGCGGTCGCCTTCGGGTGGGCGTACAGCCAGCGCCACGTGCGCAGCTCGAGGAGCGACGGGCCCGCGATCTGGCACGCGGCGAGCATCGTCGCCACCGAATCCACCGCGAACTGTCGCTCAGCCTCGGTCGCGCTCTCCACCCCAATCACACGCTTCGCAAGCGACTGGTAGAGGAACGCGAACGCCTCGGTGCACGCCGTGTTCGGCACGCCGCGCAACGCTGGGCGCGAGACGAAGTACGTCGAGCAGAGCTGCTCGAGGTTGTGGCCGAGTTCGTGCATCGCGGTGTCGAAGCCGTCCCAGCCGAGTTCGTGTTCAAGACTCGACGTGCGAAGCCACGCCCCGTAGCCCGTGAGCTCGGGCCGCATCGCGTGGCCCGCGCCCTTGCAGACCTCGACGCGGATGTGCGTCCCAAGGAAATCCGCGTCCTGCGCGCTGAAGCCGAGCTCGCGCAACACGGTCGGGAGCTTCTGCTCGAACTCCTTCACATTCGCGAAGCGCGCCTTCACGGCTGCGTTCATCTCGGTCGCGGGCTTCGCCTCGACGATGTCCTCGAAGTAGATGTCGAACGGCTCGAGCCTGCGGCCGAGCTTCTTCGCCATGAACGCAGCGATGTCCTTGCGCACCGGCGACTCGAGGAGGTCAACCATCAGCTTCTCGACCTCGCTCTCGGGCATCTCACGCTCGAGCGCAAACTTGCGCGCAATCGCGCTCGGTTCATCGGGGTACAGCGGATCGAACTCCTGCGCCATGCGGAAGTTCTTGATCCAGTGCTCGTAGCGCGCGAGGCCGAACAGTTCGCCCGGGTCGCCGCCGGCGACGGTGTTCTTCTCGGGGTTCCAGTCGCGCTTTTCGTCACCCT
>JBILDS010000084.1:0-12199 GCA_044352505.1 Phycisphaerales bacterium | reverse complement strand
AAGGCATCCAACTGCTGCTTGATATACACGGACAACCCCGGCTTTCGCCGGGGTTGTTCATTTTTCTAGCAACGTTTTCCGAGCACCTGTGGTTTCGACATGAGATCGAACCCCACGATCCGGGACACCACGATCCGGGACAGGCATGCCACGCCCCTTCGAGAAACGCCATCCGAAAACGCCATTCGGGACATCCCATTCGGGACAGGCATGCAACGCCATTCGGGACCGCCATTCGGGACAGGCATGCAGCGCCTTCCGGGACAAACGCCATTCGGGACCATTCGGGACAGGCATGCAGCGCCTTTCGGGCCAAGGGACCATTCGGGACAGGCATGCAGCGCCTTTCGGGCCAACGCTGTCCGGGACAAGCATGCAGCGTTGGTCTAGCGATCGGGTGCGGAAGCGGTTCGGGGCAGCGTTCTGGGTAGATCGGTGCGGGACAGGCATGCCAGAACGATTCGAGATGAGCCGTTTAGGACATTGAATGCGTTGGTGAACCGATCGAGGGCGGCGATCAAGGGGGGTGATCGTGGACAGACATCTCGGCGTTGGTCGGCTCGATGCCTCGGCATGTCTTACGAGATTGGCTTTCGTTAGCAGTCGCGGCTTGCCTGACCATGGCTGGTGAGATTCGGCTTGCCTGTCCTATGTCCTGGTCCCACGTCCTGGTCCCACGTCCTGGTCCCACGTCCTGCTCCCACGTCCCGGTTCCATATCGCTGTCCAGCCGTGATGGGGACTCGAGTTTGCGAGTTGCGTACGGGCGAGACGCGGCTTGCCTGTCCTGTCTCGATGGAAGCGATTGCAGCTCGCCCGCCCATGGCTGGGGAGATTCGGCTTGCCTGTCCCGTATCCCTGGTCCCGTATCCCGGTTCCATATCGCTCTCCACCCGTGATGGTGGCTCAGGTTCGCGAATTGGGTGCGGGCGAGATGCGGCTTGTCTGTCTTCGTGTCGCTGTCCTCGGATCGCAGTCCTTGTAGCGCTGTCCGTGTGTCGCTTTGCCATGCCTGTCCCGCAACGCTGTTCCGCAGGCTGCAGGCGCGTCGTGACTTGCCTGTCCTGTCTCGCTGTCCTGTCTCGCTGTGCCACGCGGGCGCGGCACCTACAACCGAAGTCCGAGAAATGCGGGAACGACGATTGGACTGCGCTCCCGGCGGCGCTCAGGCACGGTCTGCCAACTTGCCCACATACAAGCCGTCGCAAGGACTCCTCTTGAAGTTGCGGAAACGCCGATGTATATATCCGGAATCGGGTGCCGGATCGCACCCTCCGCCAAACTCTGCTTCCGTCGTTGTCGAAGGGTCGGCTCGACGCAGAAATCAAGAGACGTTGGTGGAAGTTTCCGTGTTAGTCCACACAGACACCAAGCGGCTTGATCCACCCGCTGGCGCAGTAGGCGCCGAAGGAAACCTCGATGGCCGGTTCAGCGACCCTCCACCCGACCGACGACAACCGCCGACCAATCGGAACTGCGGGGGTTCTCGACAGATTCACCTACGACGACGCCGTCGTCCGCAAGTTCATGATGGCCTCAGTGGTTTGGGGCATCGTCGGCATGCTCGTTGGCGTCCTCGTTGCGCTTCAATTGGCAGATCCGCGGTTCAACCTCGGGCTTGAGTGGTTCAGCTTTGGACGCCTCCGCCCACTCCATACGAACGCCGTCATCTTCGCCTTCGCGGGCAACGCGATCTTCGCGGCCGTCTACTACTCATCGCAGCGCCTCCTCAAGACGAGGATGTTCAGCGATCTTCTCTCAAACATTCACTTCTGGGGATGGCAGGCGATCATCGTCGCGGCCGCGATCACATTGCCTCTCGGTTTCACACAGTCGAAGGAGTATGCGGAACTCGAGTGGCCCATCGATATCGCCGTGGTCGCAGTGTGGGTTGTCTTCGCGGTCAACTTCATGGGGACGCTCCTGACACGCCGCGAGCGGCACCTCTATGTCGCGGTTTGGTTCTACATCGCGACCGTCGTCGCGATCGCAGTGCTCTACATCTTCAACAACCTCGTCATGCCCGCGGGCTGGATGCGTTCATACTCGATCTACGCCGGATCGCAGGACGCGTTCATGCAGTGGTGGTACGGCCACAATGCGGTGGCCTTCTTCCTCACCACACCATTCCTCGGTCTCATGTACTACTTCCTACCGAAGGCGGCGGATCGCCCTGTCTTCTCGTACCGGCTCTCGATCGTCCACTTCTGGAGCCTGGTGTTCCTGTACATCTGGGCCGGTCCGCATCACCTCCACTACACGGCGCTGCCCGAGTGGGCGTCGACCCTCGGCATGCTCTTCAGCGTGATGTTGTGGATGCCGTCGTGGGGCGGCATGATCAACGGACTACTCACGCTGCGCGGAGCCTGGCACCGTGTGGCGAGCGATCCTGTTCTCAAGTTCTTCGTTGTCGGCATCACCTTCTACGGGATGTCGACCTTCGAGGGACCGTTGATGTCGGTAAAGAGCGTCAACGCGCTGAGCCACTACACCGACTGGACCATCGCGCATGTCCACGGCGGCGCACTTGGCTGGGTCGGCTTTATGTGCTTCGGCATGTTCTACTGGCTCGCACCGAGGCTCTTCCAGACGTCGATCGCGAAGCCATCGTGGGTCGGCCTCCACTTCTGGATCGCCACGATCGGCATCCTTCTCTATATCGGCGCGATCTACTGGGCCGGTCTCTCGCAGGGGCTCATGTGGCGCGCGTTCGATCAGGACGGCATGCTCCAGTTCCCCGACTTCATCGAGACGGTGACGGTTCTCATCCCGTTCTACTGGATCCGAGTGATCGGCGGGTCGCTCTATCTTGTGGGCGCAGTGCTGATGGGCATGAATCTGGTTCTGACGTGGCGGAACCGTCCCAAGACCTACGACGTGCCCGTCTACGAAGCCGCTCCGCTCGCCAAGGACTTCCAAGAGCCCCCAATCCCGGGATCCAGTCTGCCGAAGGGATACGTGCTTGGAATCGCGAGAAAATTCGATGTTTTCGGCCAACTTCGTTGGCACCGCAAGTACGAGGGCTTGCCGATCATCTTCACCATCCTGGTCGCAATCGGGGTCGTCGCCGCGAGTCTCGGCGAGATCGTGCCGCTCTTTGCACGCAAGTCGGACATCGTCCGTATCGCGAGTGTCGAACCATACACGCCGCTTGAACTTGTCGGGCGTGACATCTACATCTCAGAAGGATGCGTCAATTGCCATTCGCAGATGATCCGCCCTTTGCGCGCGGAAACTGAGCGATACGGTGAGTACTCCAAGCCCGGGGAGTTCGTCTACGACCACCCGTTCCTCTGGGGATCGCGCCGCATCGGTCCGGATCTTGCGCGGTCTGGTGTGAAGATCCCATCAGCAAACTGGCACTTGCGGCACTTCATCGAGCCAACGGATACCAGCCCAGGATCCATCATGCCGCCGTATTCGCATCTTGTCGAAAAGCCGCTCGACTTCGAACAAGCTCGCGATTCCGTCGCGGCAATGAAGGCGCTCGGGGTGCCGTACAGCGCACAAGATGTTGAGCGCGCCGAGTTGAGTGCGCGTGAGCAGGCTGCGCGAATTGCCGCGCAGATCATCGATGAGCAGGGCCCTGCCGGCATGGAAGACCGTCAGGTCACCGCGCTCATCGCGTACCTCATGCGCCTCGGTACCGATCTCAACAAGCCCGTACCAGAGCCGACATCGTCGGCCGAGCCGACTGAGATTGCGCGGACATCTGCCGCCACGAACGAAGGTGGTGGCCAATGACTGTTGTTGCCTTGGAGTCAGGCGGAATCTTCGGAATGAGTTGGCCTGAGTTGTCGCTCATTTTCTTTCTTCTTCTGTTCATTGGATTGGTCATTCGTCTTGTGTTCTCCCGCTCAACGCGATGGGCTCGTGACGCGCGTATGCCGCTCGATGACCTGAATCCACAAGATGATCGCACCCACGGGAAGCACCGCGCTGATTCCGCGCGCAATGGAGCAGAGCGCCATGTCTGAGATCAGCACACACGATCTTGCCTCGACAACTACGCCCGCAGAGCGCATTGGCCGGACCGCACGCGCTGCTTCGCGCCCGACGGAAGGCGAGGCGGAGCTTCTACCGCATGATTGCGATGGAATCCGCGAGTACGACAACCCGATGCCATTCTGGTGGACTGCGATCTTCTGGGCGACCTTCATCTTCTCTGTGCCGTACTTCGTCTTCTATCACGCAGGTGGCGTCGGTCAATCGCTCGAAGAGGGCTACGAGGCCGAGGTTGGAGCCTTCTACGAGCAGCAGGCGGCGAAGCTTGGTGACCTCAAGCCCGACAACGAAACGATCCTGGCTCTGATGAGCGATGAGAAGAAGATGCTCGCCGGTCGCACGATGTTCAAGGCCAATTGCGCAACGTGTCACGCACCCGACGGCGGTGGTCGCACTGGTCCCAATCTCACCGATGACGCGTATCTCAACGTGCGGGCACCGAAGGACATCTTCCGTGTTCTCAAGGATGGCGTGATTGCAAAGGGAATGCCCGCGTGGGAGAAGCGCTACAGCGAGCCACAACTCGTGCTGCTCTCCGCGTATGTCGCAAGTCTCCGTGGCACCACGCCTGCGTCTGCGAAGGAGGCGCAAGGCGAGGTCGCGGCGGCGTGGGAGGTTCCGAATGCGAGAGCGAGTGAGTGAGCGATGAACGGAGGCTTGCTCGCATGATCGACCGAGCCTTGGTCAATCGTCTCGCGAATCGCGGCATTCTCTCGGTCACGCCCAACGATCTGATGTTGTGAGTTTCAAACCGCGGGTGAATCATGCAACTCCCTGTACTCAACATGACTGCAGACACGCGCTCGGCTCGCACTGAATCTACAGCAGGTCAGAGCGGTCCGTTTCTCAAGCCTGAAGGCCGCGTACTGGCAACGCTTGAGCAAGATGGTCGCAGGCGTTGGTTGCGGCCGAAGCCGAGCAATGGCTCGTGGTGGCGCAGGCGGCTTGCGGTCGCGTGGATTCTGATCGTTCTCTACACGGTGATTCCATGGACAAAGGTTGGAGGCATGCCGACGATCCTCCTCGATCTCGTTGAGCGAAAGTTCGTCTTCTTCGGTGCAGTGTTCCGACCGACTGAGACACTGCTGTTCGCACTGCTGTTTCTCTCAGTCTTCTTCGGCATCTTTCTTCTGACTGCAATTTTTGGTCGCGTTTGGTGTGGATGGGCGTGCCCACAGACGGTCTACATGGAGTTCGTCTATCGCCCGCTCGAGCGGTTCTTTCTCGGCAAGGCGTACGCGAATCCCAAAGCCAGCGTCTCGCCGTGGCGACGCGTTGCGATGTATGCAGTGTTCATCGTCATCTCAGCGCATCTTGCCAACACGTTTCTTGCTTGGTTCGTAGGCGCAGATCGACTTACGCATTGGATCTTCACGAGTACACCGTTTCAACATCCAGTTGCCTTCACGGTGTTTGCAGGCATCACGGCGCTCATGCTGTTTGACTTCGTGTTCTTTCGCGAGCAACTGTGCGCACTTGTCTGCCCGTATGGCCGCTTCCAGTCAGCGCTGCTTGATAAAGACTCGTTGACGGTTGCCTATGACCGCGCACGCGGGGAACCTCGTGGAAAGGGAGTCCGGCGCAGCGCGCGAGCGTGTGGTGGGAGACGTTGCGGTACTGGAGCTTGCGGTACTGGTCGTTGCGGTTCGGGTGGATGTGGTTCGGGCGGATGTACGTCTGAAACAAAGACGCGTGTCACTGCGGCGATTCCGGGCGTCGATGGATCTTCTCTGACCGAAGCAGTTGCCACAGAGTCCGCGCATGCTGCGCCGCGTGGCGACTGTGTTGATTGCACCTTGTGTGTTCAGACATGCCCGGCGGGTATCGACATCCGCGATGGTCTTCAGCTTGAGTGCATCCAATGCACGCAGTGCATTGATGCGTGCGATGCCGTCATGGAAAAACTCGGCCGACCGAAGGGGCTGATTCGGTACTCATCTGAGCGGGCGATGGAGCACGCGCCGCGTCGGCGTGTTCGAGTGCGTCTCCTTGTGTATCCGGTGATTCTTGTTGTTCTGCTCACAGGTGTTTTCATGCTTGCGCTGAACAGAAAACCTGCATTCGTCGCGGTGTTGCGCACCCAAGGTATTCCGTATGTCGTCCGCGCACTTGGTACGTCTGCCGCAGAGGTCGAGAGCACTGTGCGACTTCGGGTCGACAATCGCGCCCGCGATGCGCGCACCTATCTGGTCGAGGGCAGCGACGGCGTGCGACTGGTTCGGGCGGAGAGAATCACCGTCGAGCCCGATGCAAGTGCGGAGGTGGATGTGGTTGTCCTGAGCGCTCCGGAAGAGTTCAGTCGTGGACGTCGACAGGTTCAGCTTTACGTGCGCGATGAGGCCGGTGGAGCGGGTGACTTCAACGAAGTCGTCGAGGTCGGTGTACTCGGTCCGATCGCGGGCGGTCTTGCGGGCTCCGGCGTCCAAAGTATGCGCGGAGAGGGGGTCGCGCCATGAGCCGGGGCGGCCTCCTTTCCCGCGTGCATTCGAACCGTTGGATGTTCGTGCCCATCGCGTTGCTGGGGTTCACTGTGATCACAGGCTTCGTAACAGTCATGAGCGCGGTTGTCGGTCACCCGCTTGGTACAGAGCCCGCCTACGACCGCAAGGCGGCGGCGTGGAATGCGCAACGCGAGCAGCGCGCCATGAATGAGCAGCTTCGATGGGTGGTGACTCCAGAGATCGCGTCGAATGGCATGCGCCGCACGCTTACGCTCACCGTCGAAGATAGGCATGCCGCGCGAATCAATGCCGAACACGTTCGTGTCGAGTGCATTCCGATCAGGAACGCAGAGGCTCGAACGGAGATCGCATTGCGACGAGCGGCAGAAGGCGTCTATCAGGGCGACTTTGAGTCACCGATTGGCGGTCAATGGGAGTTTCGCGTTGAAGTCAACAACGGTGCAACTCGCTACACCGACGCGTTTCGTCGCTTTCTGACCCACGCGCGCGCAAGCACGGAGACCTCCATTGATGGGTGACTCCGCGGTCATTGCACTCGCAGGTACCGTGCTGGCTTCGAGCCTTCTCGGAAGCGCGCATTGTGCGGGCATGTGCGGCGGTCTTGCGCTTGTCGCAGCGGGCGCAGAGCGTGCGCACGCAACGATACGGCAGGTTGGATATCACCTCGGCAGACTGATCTCCTACGCAATCGTCGGCACACTTGCTGGGTTCATCGGGCAGGTGGTCGATGACGCGGGCGTCCTCATAGGTGTGCAACGTATTGCAGCGATCGGTGCTGGAGTCCTCATTGCGCTCTTTGGGGCGATCGCGATTGCGCGGGCGTTCGGTGCGCGGATTCCGAGCGCTGGTGTGCCGCGACCATTGGTGGTGCTTGCGCAGCGGGTTCATGCACGCACACTACGTTTGCCACCCGCATGGCGCGGGATTCCCATCGGTCTCGCGACACCGCTCCTGCCGTGTGGTTGGCTCTACGCGTTTGCCGCAATTGCAGCTGCCAGTGCATCACCTTGGATGGGCGCGCTCGTCATGACCGCATTCTGGCTCGGCACGGTGCCAGCGCTCGTGGTTGCGACGAGCGGTGCTCGACTTCTCTTCGCGAAACTCGGGCGCTTGGCCCCGGTTGCCGTTGGGGTCGCCATGATCTGTGTTGGGTTGCATGCGGCGATCAGTCGCGGAGGTCTCGCAGAGACTGCAATGTCTGACGTCCGCGCCATCCGTGTCTCTGGCGCGGGCGCATCGACCGACGCGCTTCGCACCCGTGTTGATGCTATGGCCGGGGAACTCCCCCCATGTTGTCGCGAGAAGTCGGAGACCTGCGATGAGTGAGGCAAATGCAAACATCGTTGCAGCGACGGCAGTGCCCTGCGCGCACTGCACACTCCCCGTGCCGCGTGCAGAGGTTCGCGCGGGTGAGTCGCTGCAATTCTGCTGCGGCGGCTGTCGCGCCGTGTACGGGGCGTTGCATGAGTGCGGTCTCGAGCGGTATTACGAACTTCGTGAGCGCGGCGACGTGACCGTTGCGACCGCCACGAACACAGAGAACGCTGAGCCAGCGCGCGTGACTGGACGTGGCTTCGAGGCACTCGACGATGAAGCGTTTCTTACGCGGCATGCGCGGGTTGATCACGAAGGCTTGTCGAGGATTGAGCTTCGTGTCGATGGAATCCGCTGCGGAGCGTGTGTTTGGCTACTCGAGGCGATGCCGCGGATTGTGCGTGGTGTGCACGAGATCCGCATTGATGGTGCACGCGGAATTGCGCGCGTTCGCTGGAACCGCAGTGAACGCGCCCTTTCCGACATTGCACGGCGCCTCGATGCACTTGGATACCAATTGGTCCCGTTTGCGGATCCAGACGCGGTGGCGCGCGAGCGAGCGGTGAATCGCGCATGGGTCGTCCGCATCGGTGTTGCCGGGGCGATTGCAACAAACGCCATGGCAATCGCCTTTGCGCTCTACGGTGGAATTCTCGGTGAGATGGAGCCAAGCTACCGGCTCTTCTTCCAATGGTGCACGGTTGGTCTTGCGATTGCATCGCTTGC
This sequence comes from Phycisphaerales bacterium, assembly GCA_044352505.1. Lineage (GTDB taxonomy): Bacteria > Planctomycetota > Phycisphaerae > Phycisphaerales > SM1A02 > QWPT01. The sequence goes on along the minus strand of JBILDS010000084.1, from coordinate 3,693 downwards.
ATGGCCTGGCCGCGTCTTTCTCACAAACGCCATCGCAGCAGTCCGCGCCCGCACGCCGCATATGGATCTTCCTGTCGCGTTTGGCCTCGTCGCGGCAGTCCTGGCAGGGCTCGTTGCAACAGTGCACGGATCTGGGTCGATTTACTGCGAGAGCGCGTCGATGTTGGTGTTTCTGCTTCTCGTGGGGCGCTTCGTGCAATACGGAAAGCAACGCAAGGCTCGCGAGCAGGTGGAGCTCCTCCTTGCGATCGTGCCGTCCATTGCGCGACGGGTGACACGTGACGCTTCGGGTCATGAGCGTGTGGTTGAAGTACCCGTTGACGCACTCCTTCCGGGAGATTGCGTCGAGGTGACCGCGGGTGAAGCATGCCCGGCGGACGGTCGTCTTCTCGACTCCGCGGCCCACGTTGATCTTTCACACCTGACGGGTGAGTCGGCTCCACAGCGGGTTGCGGCGGGCGGTCCTGTGTTTGCAGGGTCGCGCGTCCTCGGTGCGCCTGTGCGCATTGAAGTCTTGGTTGCTGGCGCGGCGACACGTGCAGCGAAGTTACTCGATCTCGTGCGCGATGCGAGCGAACGGCGCGCACCGGTGATCGAACTGGCAAATCGAATCGCGGGCTGGTTCCTCCTCGTCGTCGTCATACTTGCAGCCACAACAATCGCGTGGTGGTTGCCGCGTGTCGGCGCGGAAGAGGCACTCGGTCGTGCAGTCGCGCTCCTCGTGGTCACGTGTCCTTGTGCACTCGGCCTTGCAACCCCGCTCGCGGTTGTCGCAGGAATCGGCAAGGGCGCACGTCGCGGTGTTCTTATCAAAGGTGGCGATGTCTTGGAACGGGCTGCGCGGGTGGGAACGCTCGTACTCGACAAGACGGGCACACTCACCGAAGGCCAGACAGAAGCGATCGCGTGGCTTGGATCGCGTGAAGCGCTCGCACTTGGAGCCGCGCTTGAGTCGCGCAGTGCGCATCCTGTGGCTCGCGCAATCGTCGAACGCTTCGGTGAAGATGGTTCGGCATGTGTGCCAACCGATGTGCGCGAAATTCCCGGGCTGGGAATTGAGGGCCGCATTGGCGCGCGGTTGGTGCGCGTCGGAAGTGCGCGATTCATGGAGTCTATTGCAGCGGCCATGCCCGACGAATTACGGGAAGAAGCCCGCGAACAGTCGGGACGCGGATTTGCGAGCGTTTTTGTGGCCGTTCAAGGCAAGGTCGAGGCGGTGGTTGCTGTTGGTGACGCGATACGCCGCGATGCACGCGAGACCGTCGCGCGACTGCGGCGCGCGGGTTGGCGCGTCATGATTGCGTCGGGCGACGACCCTGTCGTGGTGAGCGGCGTTGCACGGGTACTCGGCGTTGAGGCGCGAGACGCGCTTGGTGCGTTGTCGCCCGAAGAGAAACTGGAACTCGTGCGTCGCAGTGATCTCGCGAGGCCCGTTGTGATGGTGGGCGACGGCGTCAATGACCTCGCCGCACTTGCAGCGGCCGACGTGGGCGTTGCCGTGCGCAATGGGGCACAAGCCTCTCATCACGTGGCCGACGTCTGTCTTGCAGCACGCGGCATTCGCCCGCTTGAGCGCTTCCTTGTTGGCGCGCGCAGCACCATGCGAACGATCGAAGTCAACCTCCTCATCTCGATCGCGTACAACGTGGTCGGGGGAGCGATGGCGTTTGCGGGGCTCGTGAATCCGCTGGTTGCCGCGATCATCATGCCGCTAAGTGGGCTCACGGTGCTTGTCGTTGCGCTGCGGATGCCGAAGTTTGAAATCCCGGACGCAGGAGAGCCGTCTTCTCAATCAGGCCGCATGGTTCCGGCAGGAACAGGGGTGTCGTAATGGAACTTGTCTTCGTGGCACTCCCAGTTGCCCTCGTCATCGGCGGTGCGGCCCTCGTTGCCTTCGTTTGGGCCGCGCGGGACGATCAGTTTGAGGACCTTGATACCCCCCCGACGCGCGCACTCTTCGACGATCTGCCAGCTCCGAAGTCGGCGCCGTCGGACGATTCGACTGAGGCTCAGGCGAAATAGTTCAACTCAGATAGGGTTGACTCGACAACCGCGAAACGGGCGATAGTCTTGCTGCATGGCGAGAGGCTTCAACCGCAGCAACGCCGACGGCGCACAGGGGCACACCGCTCCTGCGTGGAGGTGTGGACAGGTGCTGAAGGGGAACCTCCGGGCGATTGCTGCGTTCGTTGCTGCGGCCAAGTTCCGACTGCCGACGATGTGCCTCACGCGCTCCACGACGGCGCTTCCTTTGATACTTGCGTCGATACTCACGCGGCCCGCGTGGTCGCAGTCAATTCAGTTCACCGACGTGTCCGTGGCAGCGGGTCTTGGTGGATTCAACTTCACACCAAACACACTCGCAGTGCCTGGCTTGAATGAGTGGATCATGGGCGGGATCGGCGTTGGTGACTTCAACGGTGACGGTTGGCCGGATCTCTTCATCCCCCGCGGCGGCAGCGGAACCGATCGCCTCTACATCAATCTTGGGAATGGCACATTTGAGAATCAAGCGGTCGCATGGGGAATTGCGCAGGCGCATGCCGGGAACGGCGTGGCGTGCGGCGACTTCGATCGCGACGGCGACATTGACATCTACGTCTCAAGTTACGGTACCGCGCAAGACAATCTAGGACAGATTGGCCGGCATCGACTGTATCGAAACGATGGTGGCTTCTTCACCGAAGTTGCGGTCGCGTTTGGTGTGCACGTTTCAGCACCAACCGGATCGGTTGCAAACGGTGCGGCTTGGGGCGACTTCGATCTTGATGGAGATCTCGATCTCGCAGTCGCCGGCTGGTCTTCAGTGCATACGGGGAACCGCTTGTTCCGCAACGACGGTCACGTGTTCGTTGATGTCACACCGGCGCCACTTTTGTCTGGACCCACGTGGGGTTTCCAACCTGCACTGGTTGACATCACCGGGGATGGCTTTCCTGAGTTGCTCATCGCGGCGGATTTCGAGTCGGGACGCGCGTTTCGAAACCTTCGAAACGGAACGTTTCAGCTTACGACACAAGCGATGGGACTCGGGCTTGACGACAACGGTATGGGTCACGCGATAGGGGATTTCAATCGTGATGGTCTGCCCGACTACTACGTGACCAGCATCCATATGAATGTTCCGAACAGCGGTATGTACAACGGCAATACGTTGTACATCAATCAAGGACCCAACGGCGGGCAAGGTCACGTTGGCTTCGTCGAAGCTGCGGCCGCGCGCGGTTGCTCTGATGGAGGTTGGGGCTGGGGCGTTGTCGCGGTCGATCTTGATCACGATGGCTGGGAGGACATCGTCGAGACGAATGGCCGCAATGCGAGCCAGTGGGCGAATGAGCTCGAGTACGTCTTCCGCAATCTTGGCGATGGTTTTTTCCACCGACTTGGTGCGGAGAGCGGCATTGCACTCGCGGCTGACGCGCGCGGGCTTGCCACGCTTGATTATGACCGCGATGGTGACATGGACGTGGTGATGATTGTGAACAACGGACCGCTGAAGCTGTATCGCAATGACTCTGTCAAGATTGGCGGTTGGCTCCAGGTGGAGCTTCACGCAGATCGTGCGGGCCGCTGCGCGCCGCACGGACTTGGTGCGGTGGTCGAGTGCGCGATCAACGGCGTGGTGCAGAGGCGCTGGCTTCACAGCGGTAGTAGTTACAACGCAAGCAGCGAGTATCTCGCCCACTTCGGGTT
>JBILDS010000082.1:0-12215 GCA_044352505.1 Phycisphaerales bacterium | reverse complement strand
GTTCGCGAACGTCTGTGCGTTCTGCGCCGACATCAACAGCGCGTCTGCCGCACCCTCTGCTGAGCGCATGTTGTCGGCCGCGCTGTCCGCCTTCTTGTATCCGGGCGTCGAGCAGGCAACGAACGTGGTGGGGGCGACGGCGAGAATGAGCGAGGTGAGAAGTGCTGTGGAAAGTCGTGGCATCGGCGGATCTCCTAAGGGGCAAAATTGTACAGCGCGGTACGACCAGATGAAAGGGCACCGAAACGATGCGCCGTTCGTATACACTCGATGCGCGAGGCGCAGCCTTGCAGCGTGTGGTGGGGTGGCAGAGCGGTTGAATGTACCGGTCTTGAAAACCGGCAGACCCGTCAGGGTCTCGAGGGTTCGAATCCCTCCCCCACCGTTCCTGGGTCGCGTGATTTGAGCGGTCGCCGCTGCGGCGGCTTCCTCTGGTGCGGCCGGGGAGGTCGTACCAAGCGCCGCGCTGTCGACATTCGCACGGATCAGACAGAACCTCGCGCGGCAACCGCAGTGCGTCGCGTTGCAAGCGTCACGACTGTCTCGGAGTGAGCATCTTCGCGATTGCGGCGGTCCAGCCGGTCTGGTGCGACGCGCCGCAACCGCGGCCGGTTTCGCCGCAGAAGTACTCGTAGAAGTTGATGAGCTCGCGGAAGGTCGGGTCGCTTGCATACTTCGCGTGCATCGCCATGCTTGGGCGCACGCCACGCGCGTCGGGTAGAAAGAGCAACGCGTTGCGTCGCGTGATTTCGTCTGCTGCCTCAAGCAGTGTGCCCATCCGCCCGGATCCCACCGGAAACTCAATCTTGAAGTCGTCGCCGTAGTAGTAATGAAACTTCTGCAAGCTCTCGACCACGAGCATGTTGATCGGCATCCAAATCGGGCCGCGCCAGTTTGAGTTGCCGCCGAAGAGCCCGCTCGTACTCTCTGCTGGCTCGTATCGCACGGCATAGCTCTTTCCGTCGATCACGATTGCGTACGGACGCGAGCCCAGCTCGCGCGAAACGCTGCGAATTCCGTACGGTGAGAGAAAGTGTCGCTCATCGAGCGCCTTCGCCAAGAGGCACTTCACGCGATGCCCGCGCAACAGCGACAGCAGTCGTCGCTCGCCACGCCCTGGCTCGTTCCAACGCGAAACCAGTGCCGCCATCTCAGGCCGCTCGCGAAGGAACCACTCGAGTCGTTCGCGAAAAATCGGCAACTTCGCCAGAACTTCTGGCTCAATCGTCTCCACTGCAAACAACGGAATCAGCCCGACAATTGAGAGCACCTTCAGTTGCTTCACGCTTCCATCGGGCATGCGCATGAGGTCGTAGTAGAAGCCGTCGTCGTCACACCAGAGTCCGAGACCCTTGCCGCCCATCTGGGTCATTGCTTCCGCAATCTGCAAGAAGTGCTCGAAGAACTTCGCGGCCATGTCTTGATAGAACGGTCGTTCATGCGCAAGTTCGATGGCCATGCGCATCATGTTGAGCGCGAACATCGCCATCCAACTTGTGCTGTCGGCCTGTTGCAAGGTTCCGCCGCCAGGCAACGGCTGCGAGCGATCGAACACCCCGACGTTGTCGAGGCCAAGAAATCCGCCCTCGAAGATGTTGCGGCCTGCGGCGTCTTTGCGATTCACCCACCATGTGAAGTTGAGAAGCAGGCGGTTGAACGCGGCTGCGAGAAAGTCAAGGTCGGCGGTGCCCGATCGCGCGCGCTCAATCTGGAAGACGCGCCAACATGCCCACGCGTGGATCGGCGGATTGACGTCACTGAAGTTCCACTCATAGGCCGGAAGTTCTCCGGACGGATGCATGTAGTGGTCGGTCAGAATCTTGGTCAGTTGCCCCTTCGCAAAGTCGGCGTCGATGTTGGCGATGGTGACACAGTGGAATGCGAGATCCCATGCGGCAAACCACGGATACTCCCACGTATCCGGCATCGAAAGCACGCTCGACGCTGCGAGGTGCCGCCACTGGGCGTTGCGCCCAACTCGGCGCGGCGCGGGCGGCACAGGTTGGGTTGGATCTCCGTCGATCCATCGACGTACGTCAAACTCGTAGTACTGCTTGGACCACAAGATGCCAGCGTACGCCTGGCGCTGCACCGCGCGCATATCGGGGTCGGTGAGTCCGCGGTGCGCGTGCTCGTAGAACTCGTCGGCCTCTCTCTGGCGAAGCGTGAGGACATCTTCGACGAGCGATTTCTTCGATGGATCAAAGTCGCTTGAGAGCGGTACGAGCGCGAGGTCAATCGAACGGATCTCGCCCGGCGCAAGCTGTACGCGGTGCCATACGCCTGCCTTTGTCCCACGTGCGTGCGCGTGCACGGCGTGCGGGCGTCCGAGCACGATATGGTCGTGGAACGCGTCTTTGGGCGCCGTCTCTGAGACAGACGGTTGTATCGGCGTACCAAACACGCGCGCGAAATTGGTTTCGTTCTCGCAGAAGAGATAGTCTTCAATCAGCGTGTCGTCGGCGAGTCGCAGCTCCATTGGCGGAAGTCCGTCGCACGTGGTCGCAAGGGCACGCCGTGAGCGGATTCCTTCGATTGCCGGCTTCTCTGAGCCCTTTCGCCAAGACCATGTATTGCGGAAAAAGAGCTGCGGAATCACGTGGATTTCAGCGCGCTCAGGTCCTCGGTTCCGGACTTCAATGCGAAGTACCGTCTCATCATGTGCGCGCTTCGCGTAGGTGATCCAGACCTCGAAGAAACGATCATCATCGAAGATGCCGGTGTCGAGGAGCTCAAGTTCAGGTTCCAGTCGGGTGCGCGCTCGACTGGCCGCTGCGAGCGTTGCGTAGGGATACGCGCGCTGCGGATACGCGTACAGCATGCGGTTCCACGCATGGGATGGAAGAGCATCAACGTGCCACCACAACTCCTTGGCATCTTCGCCGTGATTGCCTTCTTCGTTGGTGACGCCAAAGAAACGCTCTTTCAAAATCGGGTCGCGCCCGTTCCAGAGCGCAATCGAAAGGCAGAGACGCTGGTCCTTGTCGCACCAACCTCCGATGCCATCTTCGCCCCATCGATAGGCTCGACTTCGCGCGTGATCGTGCGGAAAACTGTCCCACGCGGATCCATCGGCAGAATAGTCCTCGCGCACCGTGCCCCATTGTCGACATGACACGTACGGTCCCCATTTGCGCCAGGCAGCGCGTCCTTCGCGGGCGTCGTGCAATCGAGCGTGCTCCGCGGTCATGGGCGGGTCTCTGCATTGAGGAGCACTTCAAGAATGCAGCCCACACTCCACGCCTGCATGGGACATCCGCGCGGGGCGTGCGGTGCGTCGCCATCCATGATCTCTGGAAGTGAACCGATCCCGCCTTCAACAAGGCGTGCGGAGAGATCGCGGCGCAGATCGTTGAGGGCGGCTTCCGCGCGCGGGGATCGCGCGTGTCGCATGGCGCGTATCGCCAATCCGAGCAGAAATGGCCACGCGGTGCCGTTGTGATAGGCAAGATCGCGGCTGCGCTGGTCGCCCTCGTAACGCCCGCGAAATCGTGCGTCGCTTCGGGCAAGTGTTCGAACTGCGAGCGGAACGAGAAGTTCCGTTGCGATGCTTGCCAATGCGTCATCACGCCATCCAGCGGGAACCGCATCTGGGCAAAGCGCAAGGAGAAAGAGCTGGTTTGGTCGAATCGATGTGTCGTGTCCGCCAGCGTCGCACGCAACCTCATCGCTGGCTTCGATGACATCGAGGAAGCAGCGCGTATCGGGGTTCCAGTAGCGCGCCACACTCGCGCGCGTCCGGGACGCAGCGAGATCGAGTTGCGATGCGCGAGCGAAGTTCGAAGAGGTTCGGCGAACGAATCTGCCAAGCACTTCAAGGGCGTGCAGCCAGAGTGCGCTCAATTCGATCGGCTTTCCGCGACGAGGCGTGACGACGAGATCTCCAACCTTCGCATCCATCCAGGTCAACTGGAGACCGTCTGCTGCAGCGGTCACAAGACCATCGGTGCCAACAGCGATCCCATGGCGAGTGCCTGCGAGGTAGGCGTCGATGATCGCGAGAAAGCGGGGGAGATTGTTGTTGAACCACTCGTCATCGCCGCTTGCGGCACGCACGCGCTCTGCCGCTGCAATCGCCAGAAGCGGCGCGTCGGCTGCGTTGAACTCGACGTCACCGCGCTCATCGGGAAATCGGTTTGGGAGGAGCCCACCATCGAGGTGATCGAGAAACGTGTCGATCACAAGCTTGGCGTCGACGTGGCGATTCGTGGCCACGAGGAGACCTGGAAGCGCGAGGAACGCGTCGCGAGCCCAATCCTCAAACCACGGAAAGCCCGCGATGATGGAGCGGCCAGCGCTTCCATCGACGCGCGATCGCGTCACAAGAAAATCGTCGGCGGAGAGTACGAGTGAACGAACCTCAATTGGCGCATGTTCTGCACGCGCCGCCGCCACAAGCGCGCGTCGCCGCGCGCGCTCGGCCCCAAGCAACGCGGTGGCGTCGAAGGCGCCGCCTTCGAGTACGGAATCAAGCGCGGGTGACGCAAGGCCAATGATGAGAGCCCGCGTCTCGCCTGGCCGCAACACCAGTGAGGCGGTGAGCGCATGGCACGCCGAGCCAAGATTGTCGTAGCCACGCGCACGCTCTTCTTCGAGCGCATGGCGGCGCCACCACGTCGATGCACGCGCGAGGGTGGCATCGTTCGCAGCCGCACGTAGCACGGTTGACGAAGCAGCATGGCTGTTCGCAGGAAGTGTGATGGTCGCATGAGCCCCCTCGCCATCGTCCACAGAGACCTCGGGCAACCATGCGGCGTCCGGATCGAGCGCGTGGTGATTGCGGTGCTCGACAAACACACGTGCATCGAGCGAAATCGGTGCCTCCGCATCGACAAGCGTCCACGCGACGCAGGTGGCGCGGAGATCTCGCAGCATGAAGACCCGTCGTTCAAGCCGCGCGGAACCAATCTCGAATGAGGTTGTCGGAATACCGTCTTCGAGCCGAAAGGCTGCGATCACACGATCGCCATCCGGTTCGACTGTGCCGTCTGCCCATCGCCGCGTGGCGAGCGTGATGCGTGCGGCGCCAATCGAAACCTCCTCGTCGATGAACGGCACCAGCATGCGTCGACGAATGGGCGGCTCACTCGCTGCGACAAGTAGACCGTGGTAGCGGCGCGTGGCGAGGCCGTTTGCGGTACCGAGCGCGTAGTCGCCATGCCCTGACGTCACGAGCCACTCGCGACGCGAGCCGACGAATCGGTCGCAGGCCACGCCGCGATCAAGTTCGATGACCGTGCCCGGAGCGGTTGTGGCGGGATGATGCGGCGACGCGTGCGACATACGAGTGCGCAACGATACCGAAGTCGACGCATCAATCGATGCGAACACCAGGCCAAACCCCGCCGAAGAGGTGAATGTCCTCGCGATTCGCAGTCAATCGCGCGTGCGTGCCGGGCGGCAGATTGTACGCGTCGGTTGCCGGCGTGCGCGCGCGCATGGTTGCGCCAATAGGGGCGTTGCCGGCGCGGGTATCGACAATACCCACGTCGACAACGAGATCGGTGAAGAGTCCGGCTGGCTCATGCGCGGCAACTCTGCAGCGAATCTCAAGGGTAGCGCCCGGAACGGAGCGTGTGGTGGCGGTCAGCCGCCACGGTGAAATCCCGAGAAATCCGTGCTGCAGTCCGCGATCGGCAAGCCGTGTGGAAATCGTTGCTGCAAACTCCGGCTCGAGCGTGCAGTGGGCAGGCACTCGCCCGTCGACGAGCGCAATCGACTCCATTCCAAGGTCATCGACGAGTTGCGCAACCTTCAGGTCGGCAGGATTTGCTGCAACCTCTGTTGCCCGGCCATGTGCGCGCACTTGCCCGTCGACGAGGACAAGAAGATCGTCGGCAAGCGCGAGCGCATCAGTTGGATCATGCGTGACCATGACGGTTGTGACCGCAGACGTCTGCCGAAGCTCGCGCACCAGCGCGCGCACCGCAAGACGATTCGCGCGATCAAGATTTGCGAACGGCTCATCAAGAAGCGCGAGTGTTGGTCGTCGTACAAAGGCACGCCCGAGTGAGACCCGCCGCCGCTCGCCCGCGGAAAGTGTTCCGGGTGTGCGCGTCAATAGCGCAGTGACTCCAAGTCTTTCCGCGATTTCGGCGATGCGCGCCTGCCGTTGCGAAGCAATCTCGCCCAGTGGTCGCAGCGCAAGATCGAGGTTGTCACGAACCGAAAGGTGCTCGTGCAACGCCGCGTCATCGAAACTCATCCCGACCCCGCGCGCGACGGGTTCGATGATGCGCCAATCGAAGCCGTCGAAAGAAATCGCCCCAGAAGTGGGGCGCTCGAAGCCGGCAAGAAGTGAGAGCAGCGTGCTCTTGCCTGCGCCTGAAGGGCCGACTACTGCAAGCAGCGCCCCCGGCGCGAGCGTGAAGGAAACATCGGAGAGCACGGCCCGCGACCCACGGACGAGCGTGAGACGCTCGACCTTGAGGCCGGTGCACTCCATCACCCGCGCTCCGCGCGCCTGCGCTTCAGTTCCGCGTCAACAAAGTCAGATATGTGCCCATCAAGCACGTACTGTGGGTTTCCAACTTCGTGACCTGTGCGATGGTCTTTCACTCGGTTGTCGTAGAAGACATACGAGCGGATCTGGTTGCCCCAGTCGCGCGACACCTTGCCGCCCGTCGCGGCCGTGAGTTCTGCCGTGCGGCGCTCTTCCTCAAGCAGCTCAAGTTTCGCCTGCAGCACCGCGAGGGCCTGCGCTTTGTTCTGCGGCTGGTCGCGGTAGGTGCTTGCAACCACCTGGATGCCCGTCGGCAAGTGGGTGACGCGGATTGCGGACGCAACCTTGTTCACGTTCTGACCGCCGGGTCCCGACGCGCGCACGAACGCCACGATCTCGAGATCCTTGTCGGGAATCACGAGGTCACCGTGCTCAAACTCGGGCGTGACATCGACTGTCGCAAAGCTCGTCTGGCGCTTTCCTTCCGCATTGAACGGCGACACGCGCGCAAGGCGATGTGTGCCGCGCTCGCAGTTCATGTAGCCGTAGGCGTAGGGACCCGACACGCGGTACGACACTTCGGAGATTCCCGCTTCCGGGCCGAGCGAACGCGAGATTTCCTCGAGTTTCCATCCCATCTCTTTGAAGTAGTAGAGGTACATGCGCTCAAGCATGCCCGCCCAGTCTTCTGCCTCGGTGCCGCCCGCACCCGCTTGGATTGCCACGAAGCAGTTGCGGTGGTCGTGCTTACCTGAAAGCAGCGACTGCTGCTCGATCTTTTCCATTCTGGCCTGGAGTCCGAACAGGGTCTCGTCGACCTCAACCAGCATCTCCCGGTCGCCTGCATCCTTCGCAAGTTCGTAGCCCACCTTGGCGTCGTCGAGTAGGCGGATCGCCTCCTCAAGCGGCTCAACCTGTGCGCGGACGATCTTGCTCTCCTCAATGACCTTCTGCGCCGACTTCGGATTCTCCCAGAAGTCGGTCGCGTTCATGCGGTCGTCGAAGGCGGAGCGTTCTTGCAGTTTTTGATCGTAGTTAAAGAGAGTCGCGGAGCGTCACGATCCGCGCCTCCAACTCGTCGATCACCGGTTGATGAGCGTCGTAGTGCATGGGGCGGGGAGTGTAGCGACGGCTGCGTTTCCGCGCCGCGCGCGAAACACTACATTCCCCGTATGTACGTCTCGAGCCGCATCGCGTCGATGTCCGAATCCGCAACGCTCGCCGTGGGCGCGAAGGTTGCGGCGGCGCGCGCCAAGGGTCGCGATGTCGTCGCGTTTGCGATGGGCGAGCCCGACTTCGATACGCCCGACAACATCAAGCGCGTGGCGATTCACGCGCTCGAGAAGGGTATGACGAAGTACGCGCCGACACCGGGCGATAAGGCCGCGCGCGAGGCGATCGCGGCGAAGTTGACGAATGAGAACGGCGTCAATACGAGCTTCGACCAAGTCACCGTGACTGTCGGTGCGAAGCACGCGATCTATATGGCGCTGCAGGCGATCATCGAGCCTGGCCGCGGCGACGAGGTGCTGCTGCCGACGCCCGCGTGGGTGTCGTACAAGCCGCTCATCGAGCTCGCGGGCGCGCGCTGCGTCGAGGTCGCCGGCTCGGTCGAGCGCGGCTTCCGCGTCACGCCCGCCGATCTCGCGGCCGCGATCACGCCGCGCACCGTCGGCATCGTGTGGAACTCGCCGTCGAACCCGTGCGGCATCGCGTACCCGGCCGACGAGGTGCGCGCGCTCTGTGACGAGCTCGCGAAGCACGAGAAGATCGCCGTGATCTCCGACGAGATCTACGAGAAGCTGATCTATCCCGAGATCGCGCCGGGTCTCGTGCACTTCTCGCCGGGCGCGCATCCGGCGCTCGCCGCGCGGACGATCACCATCAACGGCATGAGCAAGAGCTATGCGATGACGGGCTGGCGCATCGGCTACATGGCCGCGCCAAAGCCGATGGCCGCCGAACTCATCAAACTGCAGGGGCAGATGACGAACTCGATCCCGAGCTTCTTCTACCCGGCGATTCAAGAGGCGCTGACGAACAGCGCCGCCGGCGTCGAGGCGATGCGCGTCACGTTCGCGCGGCGTGCGAAACTGATCGACGACGAGCTTGCGAAGATTCCGGGATTCCGCACACCGAGGCCAAACGCCGCGTTTTACGCGTTTCCCGACATATCCGCGCACTTTGGAAAGACTTCACCCACGGGTGCGCGCATCGAAAGCGCGCAGGCGTTCGCAGACGCGCTGCTCGCGGAGGCCGATGTCGCCGTGGTGCCCGGCGAGGACTTCGGCGCCTGCGCGCGCGGCCACATCCGCTTCTCGTTTGCGTGTAGCGATGAGAACATCCTGAAAGGCGTCGCCCGCGTGCGCGAGTGGGTTGCGAAGCTCGCGTGAAGTGTCAGCGCCTCCGCTGCGCGAACATCCAATCGAGCACACCTTGCTCTCCGAAGCGGTAGGCGGGGGTCCACGCATCGTGGCCGATTCCGGGGAGTTCTTGGTAGATCGGACCCGGCGGCCGTTTCGGGATCGGTTTGGGTGGGTTTGAACCGACAACACCCGCGCGGTCTGCGCGCCAAGCTGCGTCGTTGGCGGCAGCGAGAGCCGCCGCCATGCGGCGCGAAAGCTCGGCCGGAACGATTGGGTCATCTGCGCCGTGCACGATGAAGAACGGGATCGGCGCCAACTTGGGCGCAGTGGTTGGGTCGCCGCCGCCACAGATTGGCGAAACGGCCGCGAACATCGTGGGCCTGCGCGCGGCGAGGTCAAACGCGCCAAACCCACCCATCGAAAGGCCCGTGAGATACACGCGTGTGCGATCAATGGGCTTGGTTGCCACCACCTCGTCGATCGCAAGCATCAACGCGCGCATCGCGCGAGTTGGCTCCGCGCGCTGCACCGGCAGTGCGCCGTTCTCGCGAAACGCAGCGAGATCAATCGCACTCCACGTTTCGTTGCTCGGACATTGCATTGCCAGCACAAACGCGGGCGCGCGCGACTGAAACTCTTCAGTCGCAGTCCATCCAGCGAAGTGCTTCAGCTGCGCGCTGTTGTCGTCTCCGCGCTCGCCCGAGCCGTGCAGGAACACGATGAGCGGGACGTTGCCGCCAGACTTCGCCACATCATCCGCGCTCGGCTCGATGAGGCGATATCGATAGGTCGCGTCAATCGATCCATCTGGCTTCTTGACAACGGTGGTACCGCTTGCAATCGCACGCATCGTCTGTGGAGTGGTCGTAGGCGCCGCATCTTGCGCGTACGTCGCAGATGTCAACAAGAGACATAGCGCAGCGGCTCGTCGGGCAAACGCCCACACGCGCGTTGAGAGAACCAGCGAGCGCCGCGGGTTCACGGGACGATGATGCGATTCGCGCTGCCGCCCGCTGGCATCCCAAGCGGCACCGGCTGCGGGCGAACTTCATAGTTCGGCGTCAACGCGATGTTCAACGGCAGCCGCTTCCCGGTTGGGTCGCGCGGTACGTTGTCTTCGTCGATGATCCGTTGGATCGCCATGATGCCCTCGATGAGCATCTCGGGCCGCGGCGGGCAGCCGGGCACGTAGACGTCGACCGGAATGTATTGATCGACGCCTTGTACGACTGCATACGTGTCGAACACGCCGCCGGTCGAGGCGCATGCGCCCATCGAGATGACCCACTTGGGCTCGGCCATCTGCATGTAGATGCGCTGCAGCACGGGCAGCGTCTTCACGCTGACGCGACCGGCCACGATCAGAAGGTCGGCCTGGCGCGGCGAGAAGCGCATGACTTCGGCGCCGAAGCGCGCGAGGTCGAAGCGCGAGCACGCGGTGGCCATCAATTCGATTCCGCAGCATGCGGTGGCGAACGGGAGCGGCCAAACGCTCGAGCGGCGCGCCCAGTTGATGACGCGGTTCAGTTGCGTGGTGACGACGCTGTCGGTGGGGAGAGCTGCTTCAAGACCCATAGCGCGCACATGGTAGCGACCCGGGTGCCGACAGGAACCCGGTGAAGTTGCGGGGAATCCGCACCGGGTGGATGGACTCCGCCGTCAACCGAGGATTTTGCCGATTTCGTCGGGGCCGTGGATGACGGTGTAGAGCTTGTCAACCTTCATCATGCGCAGAAGGTCGAGCACCGCGCGGTTGGTTCCGAAGAGATGCGGCTTCAACTTCGCAGTCGCAACACGATTGCGAATGTCGATGCACATCCCGAGACCCATACTGGTGATCTGGTTCACCCCCGTCATGTCGAGGATGAAGTTCCCCTTGACGCCGGGATTGCGATCGATTGCCTCGATGATCTCGCCAGAGATGATCGGCGCTTCACGTTGCCCGATTGACGGACACACAATGCGCGCATAGAGGCCGCGGCGGTGGGTCTCGAGGATCACGTACTGCGAGAGCGTCTTGCTCGACTCTGTTCCCGTGAGCGTGTACGGCTTCATAGAGCCTTACGTCGGCGGCAGGGGCACGCAACTTCGGCGCGATCGCGGGAAACCGCAAAAACGGCGGGCGGCAAGGGTGGCAACGGCTGAAGCGGCGGGGGCGAGAATCCCGCTCGACTTACGACGCGTCGAGCTCGAGCGGCCGGTTCGAGGCGATCAACGGCGGTGTGGCCGGTGGCACTTCGGTCGAGCCTGCATCGGGATCACGCGAGGGGGCGGAAAGGCCGCGCGCATGGAAGACCACGACCGGCGTTTCGGAGTTGAACGTGGAGATCGGAGCCATGCGGGCAAGTTCGCGGGCGAAGCTGCGGGCGAGGTCCTCATCACGCGTGTTTGCATGCTCGCGGCGCGTGTCTCCCTGCTCGCGGCGCGTGTCTCCCTGCTCGCGGCGCGTGTCTCCCTGCTCGCGGCGCGTGTCTGAACCCCCGTGCGAAACCGCATCGCCATGAGTCGAAACTGGGCGCAGGAGATCGGTCTCGATGGTCACGCTCTTGAACGTCGCGTCGGCGCTGGTGGCCAATTGCCGCAGCGACTTGGAGAAGCCCTGCATCTCGCGCGCGAGTTCGGTGCGGACACCGCCCGCAATCGCTTCGGTGAGCGGGCGGAGCATCTCGCGGGGCGGTTCCGACAGAAGCGGTGACCAACCGCGCAGTTCCTCGAGGATTGGTAGGGCGCTGTCGGTGGCAGCTCGGAGTGTTTGCCCCGCTGTTGCCGCGCCGTCGGCGCGCTCCACAAGCTCGCCTGCGAGGCGTTCGCTCTTCTCAACCAACCAGCCGAGATCGTCGCGCATGCGGCGCATGTCGCCGTGCACCACCTCGCGTGCCGCCGCCAGTTCGTGCACCAAGCTCCCGAGCACTTCGCGAAGCGCCGCAGCGTCGCCGACGCGGGCCGCCAGCGAGTCGATCATCCGCTGACTCTCTGCGGAAAGCCCCGCAAGCGCGCCCATCGCGCGTTCGGAGCGCTCAATCATGACACTCGCGTCGCCGGCCTGGGAGAGCGCTGCGTCGACGCGCTGCGAGGCGACATCGGCGCGCGCGATCGCTTCATCGATCCGCGTGAGGCGATCCCCAAGCGCTGCATCGACCGCGACGAGCGCGGTGTTCGCAGCCTGTTCAATACGCGCTTCGACCTCCGCAACTCGGTCAAACCGCCACGCGAGTTCGCGCTCGAGCCGTGCGCGCTGTTCGTCAATCAGCGTAGTGGCGTGGCGCTCAAGGTCGGCGCCAGCTGTGGAAGCTCGGGCGATGAGCGCATCGATATGCGCGGTTGCGTCGCTGAGGCGCGCGGCGTGCGCGCTGGCCGCAGCGTCTGTCGCGTGTTCAACCGAACGCAGGCGAGCGTCGGCTGCGGCG
>JBILDS010000083.1:0-12215 GCA_044352505.1 Phycisphaerales bacterium | reverse complement strand
CCGGCGTGTGGCGCGTGATCGAGATTGACGGCGGCCTCCATATCAACCATGCACAACTGCATGTCACTGTGCCCACGATGCTCATCGTGCGCGGTGATCTGACTTTGGAACAAGGCCAAATGACGGTCGAGCCTGGTACTCCAAGCCTTGCGATCTACGTGGCTGGAACCATCACGGTTCAGGACGGAGCTCGCATCGGTCCAGGAACTGCTCCCTCAACCACCCTAGATCCACAAACAATCGGCGACGCGTCCAAAGTGTCGATCTACAGCATGCTGCGACCCGATGGGGCACTCAATCGCGTCAACATTCAATCTGAGGCCGAGGTCACAGCACGCCTCTACGCGCCGGGATCTGAGGTTGAGATTTCCCAATCGCGCTTCTACGGCTCGATTGTGGGCGCAACGATTGCGCTCACGGATGCCGTCTTCCGATACGACCCGGCGCTGAACTCGGGATTGGGCTGGACCAATCCACGAAGCGGCGTCTGGCTTGATGAGCGAACACCGCGGCCAGAGATCGAAGCGATGGACATGCTCGACGACCTCGGATTCGCCATGTTCAGCATGATGGCCGGAATCGAAGCGCGCAGACCGGAATGCGGCATGGTGGCCACGATCCACGTCGACGCCCAAGGCAACGACGATACGTCGTTCCGCGAAACCAAGAAAAACAACAGCAGTCGTGACCAACTCGATGTTTGGCTGCGCAAACCGTCGAGTGACAACGGCGTTCCCATGGGAAGCCGGAGTCCCCTCCAGTCCCACGGACCTGATGATTCACTGACACTTCACGCGATCGTGCGCGACTTCCGCATGCGGCATGAGCCTCGCGGCCACAAGAGCTTTGGCATCGACACCGATTGGCTTGGCCCACAGGATCGCCTCCTCGGGCTGATGCGGGAGAATCTCGCTGTCGACGGCTCTGGCCGGTGGATTCCTGCAGCCTCCGAAAGCACCCCGCTCCTCGTGCGCGGCGATTGGCTGGATTCGCTGAAGGATCCGACTGGGCGGTTCGTAACAGAGTATGTCGGGGGACATGACCCGCAGTCCCGCGAGGACGCGAGCGGCCCGGGCGTTCCATCTCGTGAGGAAGTCGAGAGCTGGTTCGCCGATCCGCCGGGGTCCGCGCGTGAAGTGCTGACCCTCGAAGTTCGACGCATCTCCGATACGGAAGGAAATCACTACTTCATCTACGACTCACGCTTCGATCCGTTTCCATTGGCAGACGACCCGACTGCATCCGTCGACGACGGCGGGTTCTTCCCAATTGATCGCAAACTCTTTGGAAACGGCCGAGACATTGGGTTCCACGGGCGAAACTACGGATTCACCGCTGAGATGCACGCCCACTTTGAGTTCAACCATGGAGCGCGTCAGACCCTCTCGATTGAGTCAAGCAACGAAGTCTGGGTGTACGTGCGCGCTGCCGATGAGAGTGGCCCGAAGTGGAGCCAATTGGTGATGGATCTTGGCCTGAAACGAGACACTGGCGCGAACGACACACAGTGGCAAGTTGTTGATTTCGATCAACTGAGGGACGCACTGCACCTCGAAAGTGGTCGGCAGTACGTGCTTTCGATCTATGTTGCCCAACGAAAAAAGGGCGATTCCATGCTGCGTTTCGGCAGCAACTTCAAATTCTGGACACAAGAGATTCCTCAGTCATCAGACCCGCGCGAGTGTGACACCGTCATCAACATGGTGAGTGATGTTGTCAAGACCAAAGCCGCAGCGGGCGACTTTGGAATCCGGCGACCCGATGTACCGAGCGATCTTGGTCGATACCGGATTCGCATGACGGGAGCCACGCCATGAAATCGATGGCTCGATCATCTCTCAGACGCGCCTTCACGCTGATCGAATTGGTTGTCGTGGTCGCGATTCTCGCAGTGCTCGCAGCAGCGGTGCTCCCAGGCCTTGCCAATGCGGCGACTCCGACGGCGCGTCCGGTGGTCGATCTTCTCGAGGCCGACCTCAGGCGCGCGAAGATTGAGGCGATGTCGGCGCTTCAACCCACCCAGTTGGTTGTGGCAGCCGATCGGCGACGTTGGTGGCTCCAGCCGTTGGGCGAGCTTGGTGACGACCGCGCCCTGCCCTCATCGCTGCGCGCATTTGGGTTTGGAGCGCTCTCGCCCTATGAGGGCTTCACCCTTGACATCCGGATCAACAACGTGCTCGCCGATGCGGAAGACGTTGCGATTGCAATCTTCGACGACCTCGGCAGCCGTGATGCGCGCGAGGTTGAGATCACGATCGTAAGCCCGGCAACCAATGGCGGAAACGGCTTCGAAACAGATACGCAAATGATTGGCGACGGTTCAGGAGCGCCGACACAGTCTCGATGGACTCTTGAGGCACAAAGAACGAGGTTCCAGTGATACAGCCCGATTTGACGCGACACCCTGCCAGTGATGCGTCAAGCGCAGGGGCAAAGCATCCATGAACCGCGTGAGTCGGCCGGGACTCTGCCCCATCGCGGGGCAAACGAAGAGAGGGACTGAGGATCAGCTCGCGGCAAGCGCGCCGCAAACCGAGCCTCTCGCGTGGAGGGCGTGGTCATGAGAGATTCAGTCATGAGAGATTCAGTCATGGGAGATTCGGTCATGCAACAACTCTTTTCAGACGCTCGCACCATGCGCTGGTTCCGATCACGAAAGCACCCCGCGCCCCACCGCGAGGGAATGGCCGTCATTCTTGCGCTGTTCGCAGTGGCGCTTGCCATCGTGATCGGTCTGGCGATTTCCTCTACGCGCGACGCTACCGTGGGAACAAGCGGCGGTATCGTGCGCACCGCGTCTGCGCGCGCGGCGAGCCTTGGTGCGCTTGACATCGCGAGCGAGATCATCCGATCCCAAACTGCGATCATTGCCGGCGCACCCGGCGAGTCGGCGCGCGATGTCTTCGCGCCGATGATGATTGGCAGCGTCCGTGTTGCGGCGACGATGCAGGATCTTGCAACGGGTCTTGGACCGACCATCGAGACGCTCGCGATTGAAGTGCAAGCGATCGGCGAGGTCGACGGTGTCGGACAGTCTGTGCGCGCCGTAAGTCGTGTTCCTTGGCCCGACGTTGTGAGTCGTGCGGACCTTGATCTCTCAGAGTTTGCGCTCCTCGCCACCACCGACGACATCACCATCGGATCTGGCTCCACGCTTGCGGTCTGGTCGTCGGCGCCGCTTCGGGCGCTCGGCGAGCCTGTCATGATCGGTGCGGTCGACGGCGATCCAAGCCGCGTGGTCATTGAACCAGGGTCAGTTGTGCACGGAGAAGCGATTCTGACGAACGAGGACTTCCCCACTGATCCCGATATGCAGAACACCCAGCTCGCCGACCGCCGCGTGGCCGTTCCCAGTGAGATTCACGTTCCCGCGGCGCCGACACCTGACATTCCCAGTGATGCGTTGCCCCTCGCGGTTGAAAACTTCAACTCTGATATCAACGCCGAGACGAACGGGTATGCCCCGCATCGAGTCATTGACGATGGCGGCGCCGACGTCGTCCTCGACGGCACACTTGCAACCATCGCTGGCGCGATCGATCCCGGCACATGGCGGGTCATCGCGTTCAATGGCGGGCTTGAGATGAATGACGTCCGTCTCACGATCGAAGTGCCCACCATGTTCATCGTGAAGGGCGATGTGCACATCCATTCAACCAGCGAGATTCAAGTTGGCGCGGCAGGCGCGCTTTCGATCATCTCACATGGCGCCGTCACGATCAACGATTCATTCGTGGGTCCGTCCGTCGTCGGGAAGCCCGCCATGTCCGACATTTCGCCGATGGCGCAGTACGCCGACGGCGGCGCAACGCGGGTGACCATCTATGCGCAGCCGAGCGCGGTGTCGATCACTGGTGGCGCTGTGGTTCGGGGCGAAGTCTACGCACCTGGCGCAGCGGTGACGATCAGTGGCGAGAGCGCCGTGTTCGGTCGAGTTCTCGGTGGCGCCATCGCGGTTGAAGAAAGTTCCAACGTCTTCTACGACCCAGCGTTGAACTCGGGGCGCGGGTGGACCAACCGGCAGAGCGGAATCTGGGACTCAGACGGCAACGTTCGCGCAGAGGTTCTCGACGTCACAACCTTTGACGATGAATCACTCGGCGAGTTTGCAGCCGCGACTTCGATTGCGACCGAACGCCACGTGACCGGCATGATCGCCACCGCGCATGTCGATGCTGCAGGTGGATACGCACCGAAGGCGACGCCGAACGCATTCACAGGTGGATCTACTCCAGACACCCCGCTTCTCGCGGGCGGAAGCGGCTTGGCAGGCGGCGTCGGACCGATTGAAAACTACCCAGCATCCTTCGCGATTCATGGAACGGTGCGCGACTTCCGCGAGGCATCGGAGCCAGGTGGCCACCCAGACTTCGAGGCGTCAAAGTCCCTTCTCCTACACGGACTGACTCTTGGCGTGGTGCACGAGTTGCTCGATGCTAACGGAAAGCCAACGCTCTTCAATGGTGGAATTGGACATCCTGAGAGCGTGACCGCGAAAGATGCATCCGGCAATCGCATCCTTGGTGCCCACGCCAACACGTCGCTCGGCGATACGCCCGGAGCTCTGTCGAAGAGCACTCGCCGTGTGATCACAAGCGACAAGACATTCGAAAGTTGGTTTCGTGACACGCCCGGCGTGAACGAGTCCATTCCGATCATTTTGACGCTGCAGCGCTCAACCGCTCTCGGTGGAGGCGTGGTGTACGCCTTCGACTCAAACACCGATGCACCGTTCCAAACTGACGGCGCAGGCGATGGGCTTGACGGGTTCTTCCCGGTCGAGCACCAACTCTTCGGGAACTCCGCTCTGAAGTCAGGCGCGATGGATCGCAACTACCACTTCACGATGGAAATCGACACGGAGTTTACGTACCACCAAGGCACTGGTCAGATCTTCACCTTCCGAGGCGACGATGACGTCTGGGCATTCATCGATGGCAAGCTCGCGATTGACCTCGGTGGCATGCACGTGCCTCAGTCGCAAGTGGTGCATCTTGATCGCGTGCCGAATCTCGTGAACGGTGGCACCCATCGCCTGAAACTGTTCTTTGCCGAGCGGTTCCGGAAGAACAGCAACTTCCGAATCGCGATGAACTTTCCGCTGCAAAGTGAGCCCGTTCCTCCGCCGCCATCGTCGGAGAACGTGCTGCGCTGGTTCGACGAGATGGCGACGGCCAAGACAGGGGTACAGGATTCGCTGCTCGCCGGAAACTTCACAGAGCTTGACGGAGTCAAGTCGCTGCGGCCGAGCGGTCGCGAGTAACCGGCTTGCCCACTCCTGAGATCGGCGTTCGCGTTCAGCGCAGGCCATACTCCTTGAGTTTCCGGTAGAGCGTGCGCTCGCCGATACCAAGCATCTGTGCGGTCAACTCGCGGTTGCCTGAAGTCATCGCGAGCGTTTGGCGAATGGCTTCTTTCTCGAGTTTGTCGAGTCCCACGCCAGCGAGGCCGGATCGCGTCTGCGTAGGCGCATCACCTGCGTCGTCACCAGAGCGAATCTCGTTTGGAATGTCCCGCAGATCAATGCTCTCACCCTGCGCCATCACCACGAGTCGATGCATGAGTTGGAAGACTTCGCGCACATTCCCGGGCCAGTCGTACGCAACCAGCCGCATCATGGCGGGCTGGGTCACCGTCGGACGTGCACGGCCGAGCTCGGCTGAGTATTTGCCAACCGCATGCTGCACGAGAAGTGGAACGTCCTCGCGGCGGTCGCGTAGCGGCGGAATGTGAATCTCCGCGCCCTTCAGGCGGAAGTAGAGGTCTTCACGGAACTGCCCGTCTGCCGCCATTTTTTTGAGATCGCGGTTGGTGGCGCTCACAAGGCGCACGTCGATCTTCCTCGTTTCGTTCGAGCCGAGGCGCACAATGTCGCCCGTCTCAAGCACGCGCAGCAGCTTAGGCTGCATTGTGAGCGGCATGTCGCCGATCTCGTCAAGGAACAGCGTGCCTTTGTCGGCGTATTCGAAGACACCCTCGCGGTCTTTATCTGCGCCTGTGAAGGCGCCGCGCACGTGGCCGAAGAGCTGATCCTCAAGCAAACTCTCTGCCTGACCTGCGGCGTTGAACGTGACGTAGCGGCGCGACGCGCGCTTCGACAACTTGTGGATCGCGCTTGCGACGAGTTCCTTGCCTGTGCCCGATTCGCCGGTGACAAGTACCGGCAGCGTGCTTGGTGCGAGCTGCTTCACCATCTGAATGACGGCGCGCATCGCGGAACTCTCGCCCAGAATTCCCTCGAATCCGAACGCTGCGTCGACTTGCCCTTTGAGTGACTCGTTCTGACTGCGCAGCATCACGGTTTCTGCAGCACGATGTACGAGATTTCGCAGGACAACGAGATCGACCGGCTTCTCGATGAAGTCGTACGCGCCGCCCTGGAGCGCACGCTTTGCGGTCGGAATGTCGCCGTGCGCGGTCACCATGATTGTTTCTGCGTGCGGCTGTTCGGCGCGCGCAAGAGCGAGCACGTCGAGCCCCGCGGTCTCAGTCTCCATGACGAGATCGGTCACGATCACATCGAAGTGCCCATGCTTGATCTCGTCGCGCGCCGCTTCCAGCGAATACACCGTTGTGCACACGTGGCCTGGCTTGCGGAGCGCTTCTGCCATTGCTTCCGCGTGATCGCGCTCGTCATCCACGATCAAGACCTGTGCCCGAACGCTTGCTTCACTCATCGATTGCTCACTTTCGTCGTGCACCATCAACTCTGACGCAGAAAATCCGCGATTCCAGCACTCATCAACGTTCCTCTTGCGCCGATAGCGGCGCAGAGGTGTCGAATGCACTGCGCGTTCCCTTCGACGCAATCGGCGGCGCATCGACATCAACGAGCCGTACGACGCCGAAGCCTCCAAAGCGCGCCACGTACGTCACACCGCCTCCGACGCGATTCGGATAGAGCGCAACCATTGGGCCGGTGAGACGGATGCGCTCTTCAGAGAAGACTTCACGCAAAACCGGGTCGTAAGCCACGATGTCGATTCCGAAATCGTGACCGATCCAGATCCGCCCATCGGCAACTGCAAGTCCAGAGACGAGTCCGCCCCGCGAGGGCGTGATGACTTGCGCGCGGTCTCCCATGCGAATCGTGACTCGCTCTCTCGACTCATCCACCAGTGCTGATCCCCATGCCGTTTCCACGCCCGCGAGCGGCCGATCGGGCGCGACGATCGATCGATCACTCATTTCCGCTTCTTCGCCGATGAGATAGAGCCACGCGCCCTCTGGGCTTGACGCGAGCACACGACGACGATCGGTGGCGGACACTTCGAGCCGACCCGGAAGTCGGCGCGACCAATAGAAGGTATCGCCGGGTCGATCGCCCTCTGGCAGATAGCGGTAGAGCGCGCGCCCGAAACTGCCTGCGACCGCAAATCGGTTGCGTTGGAGTTTCGCGATGTCACGCGCACCCTTCACGGGAACCGAGAGAAGTGCGCCGAGTGTGTGCGGCGCGGTCGGGTCGCCTTCGACGGCGTCAAGTTTCCACGTTGCGACCTCAAAGTCGTTCACCGCGAAGAAACGATCGTCGAAAACGCGCATCGCGTGCACCTTTCCCGGCATCGCGCCAGCGGCGCGCTCGCGGAAGTTCGCATCCATGAGTCCCACCTGCGCGCCTTCGCTTGCCTGCAGTGCGAAGCCGTAGCCGCCACCGATTGCATCGGGGAGCGGGATGAGCATGCTTGCCGATCCGAGATACGAGCCATCGGCGATGCGATGGATGCGCCGTCCGATGCACGCGACGGGGCCGCCGACAGCGGGCACGGCTCGTCCGACCATCTTCCCTTCGAGATACACCAGGGGGCGCTGCGGATCCGGCATGTCCTTGTCGCGTGGCAGCGGAGGAAGATTGCGGTGCGGTTGCGCATCTGACAGCCGAACCACGCCGCCGCTTCCTGAGACGTAGACCTCGTTTCCGATGACGGCCACGAAGTGCGGCGCGATCCCGAGTTCCCACCGCCCCCACTGCTGCACGACGCGCACGTTGCGAACATCGCTTGCATCGAGTTCAAAGACCCAATCGTCCTCAAGCACGGCGAAGACGCGCGTGCCGTCGACCTCGAAATCTGACACGACGCCCGTGGTTCCGCGCGGCGCGAGCTCGAGATCAACGAGTTCCATTCCGGTCGGCGCGTCAAGGAAGAGGAGACGATTCTCAAACGACTGGTACCAGACCCCCCGCTCAATCAGCGCCTTGCGATGCGTCCCGCCGAACGATGCGGTGACGCGCGGCGATCGAGGCTTCGGAGGCAACTTCGCCTGCTCTTCGTCGACGATCGGGGTTCCCGGAGGCGCGGTCGTGCAGCCAGGTTGGAGGATGAGCGCGACACACGCATTCGTCAAGAGGAACGCACATGCGCAGATTCGAACGACTCGCCCGCAAGTACGAGAGATGCGCGCCGCACGCGCACGATGGCTTGAGAGATCGGTCACCAGAGGCATTGCGGATAGAGTATCCGCCCTCGCCTCAGTTTGACGACGTTCAGCTGGCCGACATTTTGGCACCGAACGCCCTGTCTTGCGCGTGTCCACGCGTGAAGTCCGCAGAACAAACTGAGCGAACTCAGCACCGTCACCGTCCTACGTCTCTCCACCAACGAAGTGTTCGACCTATGAACGAAGAACG
Organism: Phycisphaerales bacterium; assembly: GCA_044352505.1. Lineage (GTDB taxonomy): Bacteria > Planctomycetota > Phycisphaerae > Phycisphaerales > SM1A02 > QWPT01. Next base: position 3,589 of record JBILDS010000083.1, on the reverse strand, counting down.
TCATGCGCCTGCGAGCGAGCATGCTCGGCAATCAGGCCAAGCACACGCTGCCGTGCCGCAGGCCGCCCGCAACGAACCCGATTCGCCCCGTCTCGCGAGCCTTCGCGCGTTGCTGGCGGCGGAGCCCGACGATGGCTTCGTGCTATATGGTTTGGCACAGGAGTGTTACAAACTCGGAAGGTTCGACGATGCGATCGCCTTCTACGACCGAGCGATCGCCGTCGATCCAAAGCAGTGCTACGCGTTCTTTCACAAAGCGAAAACGCTGGAGTCCGCGCGACGCCATGCGGAGATTCCCTCCGTGCTGCGGGCTGGCCTTGCGCGTGCGCGCGCCGTGCAAGACTTCAAAGCTGCGAGTGAAATCCAGGCCTTTCTTGACGACGTGGAGGATGCCGTATGAATCGAACGAAACGATCCACGCGCGACACAGCTACACCGCGCTCCACAGCGAAGCGAGCGAACACGAAGCAACCCGCGAACACAGGCAGTGCGCCGAAGTCGCGTGCCAAATCGGGAACCACGTCCGGGGCCAAGTCGGGAACCACGTCGGGAGCCAAGTCCGGGGCCAAGTCCGGGGCCAAGTCGATGGCCAATTCGATAGCAACGTCTGCGGAGCCACGAACCGTAACGGACATTCGCATCAGTTCGAGTGGAACTCGCTGGAGCGTGAAACTCTCGAATGGCCCGCGGGTTTCGGTGCCTGCCGCAGCTGCGCACGCGTGCAACGTGCGTGTGGGGACGCGCTGGAGCGATGCACTCCTGCTTCGTATTGAGCGAAGCGCCGCGCGGCAACGATTGGTCACGCGCGCGATGGGGCTTCTCGCGAAGGGGCGCTGCACAAGCCGCGTTGAGCTCCGGCAAGCCCTCGGCGGCGGACGCGATGCGACGGCGACGGTGGCGGAACTCGCCAAACTCGGGTGGATTTCCTGACACGGTGGACGTGCGCGTCTGTCGATAGGATGCGACGATACGCGCGTCGACGCTGCGATTGCAGGGTCGCACTCATCACCCCCGCTGCCTCCGTATGAGCGACCCCACACCTTCCAACCGTGATGCACACAACGGCGCATCCGACGCCCGCATCGGCCTCCCGCCGGGCTATCCGTTCCGACCCGACGACGAGATTTCGCCGCGTCGACTGCACGCCCTGCTTCAGAGTGAGACTCGCGACGGGGCTCCCGATACACCCGCCCGTGGTGCGGTGTTTCTTCTCGACGTGCGAACGCAGTTGGAGGCTGAAATCTGTGCAATTCCCGGCTCTCGCCTTGCGCCACTCCAATCGCTTGAAGCGCAAATCGACGACTTAAAGGCCGAAGTGGATGATGACCTCACAAGACCGATTGTCGTGTATTGTCATCATGGCCGCCGCAGTTTAACAGCCACATTTCTCCTACGCGCCGCTGGATTCCGCGACGTTCGCAGTCTCGCGGGTGGTATCGACCTCTGGGCGCGCGATATCGACCGCTCTTTTGCGACCTACTGAGGGATTCCCGCTGCATGCTGTGGCAACGACTCATCACTGGACCGCTGCTGATCGCGATGATCCTTGGGATTGTGTGGCTCGACTCGTCGCTCGACACGCGCGCAGAGGCACTAGGGCTTCCGCCTGGATTGGTACTCCTTGCATTTGCAGCAGTGCTCGCCGTTCTGATCGCGCGCGAGGTGGTTGCATTCCTGCGCGCTGCATCAATTCCGAGCAGCCTTTTGGCGTCGATCACCGCAGCACTGCTCGGACTCGTCGGAACCGCTGGGAGCGCGCTCTTCCAGACGCCTTCTGTTGCGTCGGGCGCACTTTCGACCGCACTGGTATTGATGCTGCTGGTGGCGCTCTTGCGCATGTCGCGTGAGCGCGACCCGAAGGGTTCGCTCATGCTCGCGGGCGGAACACTCCTTGTGGGCGTGTACGGCGGCGTGCTTCTGGGCTTCTGGATGTTGGTGCGGCTGGAGCATTCTCCATGGCTCCTCGTGGGCGCGATTCTGATGACAAAGTCGTGCGATATCGGCGCGTACTTCACCGGGGTTGCCTTCGGTCGCCACAAGATGATTCCCTGGCTTTCGCCGAAAAAGTCATGGGAGGGACTCGCGGGCGGCGTCGTCGTGGCAACTGCCGTCGGAGCCGGGCTGGCGCTCCTCACCCAACGATTGGAAGATCCTTCGGATCATCTGCCTTGGTGGCTCGGCGCGACTGCGGGCGTGCTCACAGCGATTGTGGGACAGATGGGCGATCTTGCGGAGAGCGCATTCAAGCGCGATGCGGGGCTCAAGGATTCAGGGAAGACGCTCCCTGGCATGGGCGGTGTACTCGACGTCCTCGACAGTCCACTCTTCACCGGACCCGTGGTGTACTGGCTTCTCCGGCTCGATCACATGATTTCGTGATTTCGTGATTTCGTGATTCGTAACTCGTGGGCGGCGCAGCTTGGGAATTGCGCAGACTGACACCGCGCTCGCACGTTTTTCATGAATCCCCGGTTTTCCGGCGGCAAACCGCCATGAAGTGCGCTGCGATCTCTGCTACAGTCTCTTGCTCACATGGCGCTTCTCGACAACCTCATGACTTTGTTCCGGGTCGACAGTCAGGTTCGCGCGCTTCGCTCGCGCGTGGCTTCGGCAGAAACCTACTTCCGTGCGCAAGAGAAGCAACTTGCGCTCCTTGCCCGGCAAAAAGCCGAGCTTGAAACGCAGATCAAGCAGCTGCAAGCGAGCGTGCACGCGCTTGAGGTCGAGCAAGGTGCGTCTACCGCGCGCGTCGAGAAGCTCCGCGCAGAGCTCAACACCTCGACCAACGACAAGCAGTACAAGGCGATTCTCAACGAGATGAAGATGCTCGAGGGGCAGCGCGACGACATCGTCAAGCGCGCCGTCGAGGAGATGCAGCGCGTTGAGGAGACGAAGAAGCGTCTCGAGTTGCACGACGCGACGATTGCCGAGCGCCAGAAGATTCGCGAGGTTGCAAAGGGTCAGTACGACGAGTGCATGAAGGACGTTGGCGAGCGCCTCGCAGAACTCGAAGCGGAGCGCGGACGCGCCGCCGATCTCGTGCCTGAACGTGAGCGAAAGTTGTTTGACCGCGTGGCCGATGAGACCGAGGGCGAATCAATGGCCGAGGTCACTGTGGTCAGCATGCGCCATCGCGAGTTTGCGTGCGGCGCGTGCAACATCGAAGTTCCATTCGAGACCTACGCGCGACTTTCCTCGAACTCAAACGAAGCGATTCAGTGCAAGGCCTGCACGCGCATTCTCTTCTTGGCCGACGCGAATCGCCCCGCCGAGGCCAAGGCCGCAAAGGGCACGAAGACGAAGTCTTCCGAAGAGGAACGCGAGAAGGCCGCTCTTGCCCGAGATAAGGCGAAGTTTGAGAAGACGAAGAAGCTCTGATCCGCTTCGTCACCAAGACTTGCAGTACGCAATCGCCCCTCGAAGATCCTTCGAGGGTTTTTCTTTTTCTTCGAGGGTTTTTCTTTTTCTTCGAGGGGTTTTCATTTCTGCTGTTTCGCCCGGAGAGTCGCTCACGGCGCAGGTGACGGCGATGACGGCTGCGTTCCTGCGTTGCGGATCTGGTGGCGGCGCCCAGCCTCAAGATGCTCTG
>JBILDS010000081.1:0-12230 GCA_044352505.1 Phycisphaerales bacterium | reverse complement strand
CGTCGTTGGTTGCGCCCGTCACCGTTGATCGTCTGGTTCCAATCGAAGGACATGACGTTGGTGACGTTGTGCTGTCGTTTGCAGACGGTACTCCACTGTTGGTGGCGCGCGTTCCGGCAGAGAACGCTGCCGGCGGGAGGGCTCTGGATTCGCCAGATGGTTTGATCCTGCTCTTCGCAGTTGCGCCAGAGCTCTCCTGGACAAACTTGCCAGTGAAGCCACTGATGGTTCCGCTCTTTCAGGAGATCGTGCGCACCGCATTGCAGATCTCAGCGAGCCGCGGAAATGCCCTTGTTGGTGAGCGGATTCGTGCGAATGCGGGAGTTCAGTTCCGAGGATCCGATGACCGCGTGACGGCGATTGGCAGTGATGGGGTTTCGGTTGAGCCGATTCGTCGCGCGGGCATTCTGCGAGGCGAGGATGGCTCGATGATCGCAGTGAACCACGAAGGAGCGAGCCTCAGTCTGGTACCGAGGACTGAGGACGACGTCCGGCTTGCGCTGCGAGATCTTGGAGTGTTCACGTTCCGTTCGATCGGTCCGGCGCCGTCGTCATCTGACGGCCTCGATGCAGTCGGCGCGCAGGGTGGAGCGCGAGATGTAGAGCGTTCGAGACTTGCGTTCGTCGCGCTCGTTCTCGCGATGGCAGCGCTACTTTTCGAGGGGTTCTTGAGTCGGATGTTCTCGCACGCATCAATGGCACGTGCTGGTTCCATTGGTGGAGTTGTGAGCACGATCGGACGAATCCGCCCACGAAGCTCCGCTCCGCAACGACTCGCATCAGAGTCGCGCGAGCCAATCGGGGGACGGCGATGAGCTTGATTGGGTTCATCGATGCACCAAACGGAGTCGTCGCATGAAGAGCGGCCTGCTCCAGCACATGGTCGAGTGGATCCTCGACGAGCGTATCCCCGTCGATTCAGAATCGATTTCTCTCGTGTTCGAGCGCAGCCTGCCCACCTGGGTGTGGTTCTTAGTGGTCGTTGGGGCGTGCACGATCGCGTGGTGGAGCTATCGCAGGCTCTCCGCTGGATCGACGGTGGCCGTTCGACCGGCGCGCGCAATACTCGCGCTACTTCGTGCAACGGTCATTGTGCTCTTGGCTGTGTTGATTGCAGGTCCATCGGTTCGCTTTGAGCGAACGCGCGTGGAAAGAGATCGGTTGATCGTACTTGTCGATCGCAGCCAGTCTCTTCGCATCGCTGACGGACCGGACGGACAAAGCCGGGAGGAGCAACTCGCGGCGATTTTGCGTGATGCTGGAGCCACGCTTGCCAGCATCGCAGAGAGCAAGGACATTGATTTCTTGGGCTTTGCTGGCGGAGCGTTCGCGTTGCAGCGTGGCGATGCAATTGCGAGCGGCACCATGGGCGAGAGTGTTGAGAATCCCGGATCGACTTCGCGGTCATCGTTTGTGCTTCCAGAACTTGGTGAACCGACAGGCGATCGAACAGATCTCGACGGCGCAATTCGACAGGCGCTCGCCCGCGCGGCTGGACGTCCGGTGAGTGGCATCCTCGTACTCTCAGATGGCCGTTCTGCCGTGCCGATCTCAGTTGAGACACAACGAGTTCTTGAACGCGATTCAGTGAAGGTGTTCACCGTGGCGCTGGGGACGCGCGATCCGATCGGTGATGCAGCGATTCTGGCTGTTTCTGCTCCTGCGCGTGCGTTTGCGCGCGATCGGATTCCAGTTGAAGCGCGCGTTGATCGGGGCGGGCTTGAGGGCGACATTCGAGTGCGTCTTGTCGATGCCGCGTCTGGTGTTGAACTCGACGTCAAGCCGATTGACCGCGTTGGCTCTGGACCGCGCGAGGGCGAACGCGGGGAGTCGGTGGTCATGCTTGATCTTGTGGCGGATCAAGCGGGTCCACGAGAAGTCCGTATCGAGCTTGTGACTGATCGACCTGATCTCGTACGCGAGAACAACGTCCGAACGGTCAGTATCGAAGTGATTGACCGCCCAGTTCGAGTGCTGTATGTCGAAGGCACATCACGCTGGGAGTATCGATATCTCAAGAACCTGCTGTTGCGTGAAAGGGATATTGAAAGTTCCATCATGCTGCTCTCCGCCGATCGCGATTTCGCGCAGGAGGGCAACATGCCGATCACGCGTCTTCCGCGAACCAAAGACGAGTTTTCGCGTTACGACATCTTCGTGATTGGCGACGTGCCGAGCGGATTTTTCTCACCCGACCAGTTGTCCGTCATACGAGACGAAGTCAGTGAGCGTGGAGCCGGCCTTCTTTGGATCGGCGGCGATCGATCGACGCCAGCCTCCTGGGAAGGAACGGCGCTCGCAGATCTCATCCCATTTCGACCGCCACTCGCTCTTGAACCACGCGCAGGTGTGAGTCTGATGGTGCCCACTGAAGCCGCCGCGCGTCTTGGCGTACTTCGGCTTTCAGACGACGACGATGGCTGGCCTGATGTGATGACCGACCGATCACTCTCATGGCCGCAGTTGCACTTTGTGCAGTCGGTTCCGAGATCGCGTCTGAAGCCGACGACGGAAACTCTTGCGGAAGCGATCGGTGTAGGGGCACCAGGTCAAGAGCCGAGTGCTGCGTTGATGCGGATGCGATTTGGCGCAGGCGAGATTGTGTACGCCGCGACCGACGAGATTTGGCGTTGGCGCTACGGTCAAGGTGAGCGGTATCCTGAGCGATTCTGGATTCCACTGGTACGGCTTCTTGCACGTGAGGCGTTGGCGCATGACGGGGCACGGGCGGTGCTCGAGGTGACTCCGTCGCGTGTTGCGCCTGGAGAGTCGGTACTCCTTACGCTTCGCTTCGTTGATGAGGCGACTGCGGAGGGTGCCCCGCAAACCATTCCTGTTGATGTTCAGGACGCAACGGGTGCGGTCGTCGCGCTCGTTGATCTGGTACGTCGTGGCTCGGAAGCGAGTGCTGTCTATCCGGCGGATCGCGTCGGTGTCTTCCGAGCGGTTCTTGGTGATACAAGTGCGGGTGCCGGTGAAGCCACGTTTGAGGTTGTGCGCTCCGACGATGAGTTACGACGGGCAGACACGGATCACGTAGCGCTTGAACGGATTGCGGAGCGATCGGATGGAGCGCTGCTTTCCAAGGATGCCTTGCGTTCCTTACCGAATCGGCTTCCGCTGCGCGCGCGAGAGATTGACGAGAGTACGACGCGTTCGCTTTGGGATACGCCGATCGCGCTTGCTGCGTTGTTGTTTCTTTTGGCGATTGAATGGACGGGAAGGAGGTTGCTGCGTTTGGTGTGAGTTGAATTCAATCAGGAACTGTTTACTGATTGGATCGCCCGCACAAGCAGCGAGTGGTCATGCAAGACGAGATCGACTCAACCCAGCGTGATACGGCGTCGAACCGCGTTGTTGCTCATCGCGCTGATGCTGTCCGTGCAGTCGTGTCGCTCGCACGTCGAGCTCGATGGATGCGTATGACGGCGGCCGTTGCGACGCTTCTCATCCTCATCGCGGTTGGTGGCGCGAGCATCGCATTGCTTGATGCTTTGATTCGATTCCCGTCAATCTTGCGGGCGATCATGCTCTTCGCGTTACTTGTGTTTGTGGCGATCGATGTTCGGAAGTTTCTTGTTCCAGCGTTCCGCTTTCGTCCGAGGCCGATTGAAATCGCACAGCGAATTGAGCGACAAAGACCTGAGCTCGCCGGACACTTGGCTGCAGCAGTCGACTTCGAACTTCGCGGTATCGCAGAGACGAATGAGTTGGCTGCGTATGCCGTACGTAACGCAGAGGATATGACTCGTGGCACAAATCTTGGCGCGGTGTTGCGATTGCAGCCGACGCTGGCACGTGTTGCGGTGATGTTTGGCTGCATCACCGCAATCGTTGGCGGTGTTGCATACAGCCCGACGTCTGCGGCGATCGCAGTGAAGCGAGTATTGCTTCCGTGGTCAGATGCCGAGTGGCCAGCGCGTACTGGAGTCGAGAGTCTTGTCTCTGACGGATTGGTCGCGCCCAAAGGCACACCGCTGGCACTTCGGGCACAGTTGACGAAAGGCGATTCGCAGAAGGAGCGCGTATATGTGCGCTACCGCGTTCTGAGTAACGATACAACTGATGGAGATTTCGATGCACAGTTGTCGGGGCGTACATCGACGGGTCGCGAGCAGCCTTGGGTGGACGTTGCGATGTCGCGGCAGCCAAACGGAGAGTTTGAGCGGCTGATTGATGTTGACGGTGATCGCCTTGAGTTCATGTTTGTGACGCGCGATGCCGAGACAGAGGTACGGTCTGTTCGTTTGGTCGAGCCGCCTCGGGTTGTTGCGGCCCGTGCCGTTGTTCAGCCGCCCGTCTACGCGCAAACTGTCATGACTGACCGCGTGTTGGAACTCGGCGACGGGACCGATTCACGAGCGGCGCCCAAAGACTCGATCCTGCGTGGGAGCGAGGTGGTACTTGAACTTGAGTTGTCGCGGCCTCTCGGGGAACACCTGGGAAACTCTGGCGACCAAGGCGCGCCAAGACTGCGCTCGGTAGCCATGAATCAGAGTGTTGAAGCCTTGGGTGATTCGCGATTAGGAAAGGACTCTCGTTCGTCCACTGAAGACGAGCTCGTCGTGGATAGCGGTGAATCACCGGATCGGGAATCGACACGCGATTTTGGTCAGATGCTGGCGGTCGAAGGGGATGCGGAGAGACCGACGCGTTGGATTGCACGGTTCCCGGCGAAACACTCAAAGCGGGTCGAGGTTGATCTCGTCGATTCAGACGGAATTCGTCAGATCGTTCCATCTGCGTTCGTGTTTGATGTGAACGAAGATCGATCTCCGTCTGCGGCGATCATCTTGCCTGCACAAGATGAGTCGGTTCTTGCGGACGCGAAGGTGCCTCTGCGCGGTGATTTCCGCGACGACCTTGAGTTACGAGTGGCAGGAATAGAGATTGCTCAAAGGGTTGCCGGACAGGAGTCGGAGAGCCTTGTGCAGGAAGAGGTCGCGTTGCTCGAGAAACACGCGAATGCAGGCTCACTTGAACGGATACTTGAAGTCGATCGACTTCGCGTGAGTGCTGGAGATGTCGTCGTGCTGCGCGCCTTCGCAGAGGACTTCTTCACTGGCGACAGTGAAGCGACAGAGAACCACGGACGTGCGCGAAGTGCGCCGCGACTCCTTCGAATCGTGGGTGAAGAGGAGTTTGAGCGGCAGATTCGCTCAAGTTTTTCGGGAGTGCGGCGAGAAGCAATGCGGTCTGACGCACGTCAGGAATCTGCTCGAGAGGAACTCGAAGGTGTGGGCGAAGAACCAGACGTGATGGAAGTACAGAGGTCGGTGACGGAGGGACTCGGTCGGATGCGCGACTCGCTCCGGGGTGTTGCGGAGAGGTTACGTCGCAATCAGCGAAGTGATGGCTCGCTCGGAGAAGTCGCACGACAGGCTGAGGAGATTGCAGCGACCGCTGAGATTCGGAGTACCCAGGCACTCGAAGCGCTCAAGCGAGCGCAGGACTCTTTGGAGCGTGCGACATCGCCCTCTGGGGAACCCACTCGAGATGCGACAAGCACAGCCGGCGGGTCGGTGGATCGCCCTGAAACAAAGGCTGATGCAGCCGCCGAGGAAATGCGACGGCAAGCACTTGGCGAAGCGGCGCGGTTCCAAGAAGAGGTGCGTGCCGAGTTGGAAGATCTCGTTGGACTGCTCGATCGAGATGAGGACGCATGGGTGGTGCGTCGAAGGCTCGATGCACTGTCAAACCGCATACAGCAACTCATCCGCGAGACGGAACAAGCTGCACAGCGTTCTCAGGGCGAGTCACGCGATGACCTTGAACCTGAGGTGAAGTCTGAGCTCGATGCGTTGGCTGAGCGACAAACGAAGACTGCAGACGAAGCGGAGCGCACACTCAGTGAAATGAAGGAACGCTCGCGTCAACTGGCGGACGCAGATCCGGATCAGGCTCGTTCATTGGATGCGGCTGCGAAGGCAGCGGAAGAAGGTCAGGTACGCGAGGCGATGCGACAAGCCGCACGAGAAACGACGGACAACCGACTCGGGCAGTCACGCGCTGCGCAGGAGCGAGCTCTTGAAGCACTCAGCCGTGCGGCGAATGAGTTGGAGGCGAAGCGCAAGATCAAGGCACAAGAGCTCGCCAGATTGCTCGAGGATCTCGTGGTGGCGATCAAGCGGCTGATCAGTGAGACGGAAGAGCTTCGTCAACGGGTGGCGGCAATCGATGTAACCGACCTAAAGGCGACTGAGTCGGATCGTGATTCAATCGCGCTCTTGTTCGGCCGCTCTTCGCAGAACGCCCGCGGCATTGCTGCGGATGCACGTGCACGCAGTCGCGAGTCTACGCGTTCGGCACGCTCGATCGATCAGGCTGCGGCTTCGATGGCATCGACAGCACGGGAGCTCCGAGATACATCGTTCGATCAGGGAGAGACGTTGTCAATGATCGACGCGGCACTTGCGAGGCTTGCAGAAGCATTGCGGGAGGCACAATCTGCTGCGGATCGGGCGGATGACCGCGCGATGCAAGAGAAGCAAGAAGAACTTGTAGGTAGGTATCGCGGATTGCTTGAGCGCCAAGTCACTCTCCGTGAGAGTACGGCACGGATTGCGCCGCAGGGACAACAGCCACTCGGACGAAGAGAGGTTGTTGAAAGCCGGAGACTTGGCGCGACGCAGGAGTCAATTCGGGAAGCGATACTACAAGTACTGCAGGATGAGGCGGAGGTGCGAGACTCGGAAGTTCTCGTCGATATCCACGCGCAAATCGACGACCTTCTCAAGGTTACACGGGCGAGTTTGCTTGAGTCTCGCCCTGCGGATGCGTTGCCCGCGTCCGGTGAGGCGATTGATCTTCTCTCTAGCATCGTCGAGTCGTTGAGTGACGAGTTGGAGAATGAGCGTGATGATCCATTTGAAGAACAGCAGTCTGCAGGTTCCGATGGCGGCACAGGAGGAGCGGGAGAAGGCGGAGGCCCGAGTGGATCTCCGGTTGTTCCGCCAGTTGCGGAGGTCAAGATGCTCCGATCACTTCAAGCTGGACTTGCACGCCGAACGAGAGAACTTGATGAATCGGGACTTCCTCAAGATTCAGTGTCCCGGGTGACGCGTCTTGCTGAGATTGCGGCGCGCCAGCAGCGTGTTCTAGAGCTCGCTACGCGACTTGCAGAGAAAATTCGATCCGGGGGTTCCGCGGCGCGGGAGTCAGGGGAGAACAGCGACCCCAATGATGAGAGTGGACGCGACAACCTCAACCGAAGTCGCATTGAGAGATCGAATCCATGAAAGGACTTTCTCAAACCATGGATCGCACGACGAGTTCATCGGAACGTAGATGTTTCTGCTGTGACCTGATCAGACACAACCATAGTTTGCGCGGGCAAGCTGGCATCATGGACGGCAGATTCCGAGTTTTGCTCCTGCTTCTTTGGCTTGTTCCGCAATCAACGGTCTTTGCAGGCCAGGGTGCACCCCAGACTTCAAATGACCAGCGCACTGAGAGTCATCGTGGTAGTAGTGATTCGTCGCAATCTTCGAAGCAGCAACCACGTTCGCTTGATGAACTGCTTGGGGTGCCGTCGCCTTCGGTTGGCGATGCGGCTGGAGCCGCAGCCGCCGATGAGGGTGAAGAGGCGAAGAAGCTTCAACGCTCACTCAATGAGTCATCGATCGAGGATCTTGTGCTGAAGGCGATCGAAGGAATGCGATCGGCATCAGAGCGTTTAGCTGGAGTGGGTGATGCCGGGATCGGAACCCAACGTATTCAAGAGGATGTCGTACGAACGCTGGATCGTCTCCTTGAGGAAGCTGGGAAGCAAAAAAATCGCAAAGCATCGAAAGGCAAGCAACGTCAAGGCTCCTCACAGCCACGTAACAGCGGTGGCAGCGAGCCACCAGAGCCGAGCGGTCAACAGAGCGCTCGCGCGGATGCAGAGCAAAGCAGCTCGTCGCCTAGCGAAGCAACAGCTTCTGGCTCACGAGACCAAGTTGGTGATGAGACTCGTGAAGAGATCGCCGGCTCTCAGGGAGAACTAGACGAGACCCGTATCGAGTGGGGGCGTCTCCCTGAGCGCGTACGTGAACTCGTACTGCAAGGTCGACGCGACCGCGTATCCACGGTCTATGAACGGTTGACCCGGGAGTACTATCGCCGTCTGGCTGAGGAGGCATCGAAGTGATCAACTCTGGATTGCCACAACGGCCGAGGTTTCTTCCAGGGACGCCACTCATCTTTTTGGCGATGATCAGCGCACACAATGTGAGCGCCGGTATCACATGCAGCCACCCGAATGCAGTGTCGAACTTCGCGGCCGCGCTGGCCGCTCGTGATGGGCGGACCTCGGATCATCCTGCCGATATGCTCATAGATACGCACGGCGCTTGCCTCGGTACAGCTTCGAGCGAAGATGCGAACCGTCGCGTCAACTCTTCCGTCCAGACCGGAGATCGGCGGCTTCGAGCGTTCTCGCCGCCGTATGACACACATCTCGACTCGAACTTCGTTGAAGATCGCGCTGCCCGCATAGCGTCTCGAGGACTTCGCCTCCCTTACCGGGTCAGTGGAGACAACTCCATTCAGGTTGGTCTGCTTGGGTTTGACGGGCCTCTTGATGACAGGCGAGCCAACCCTCCTCTTCCGTCGCCAGTGCCCCCTGACCCAGACCCGTCCCGTTCCATTGTCTCGACTGATGGGACGGGAGCGGAGAACATCCCTGCTGCTGGAGAGATCACCCCGCAACTTGAAGACGCCGTGCGAAAGGGATTCGAGTATCTCCGCCGCAATCAGAAGACCGACGGATCTTTCGGTCAGGGCCGCTTCGGACAGCATGTGGGTGTGACGAGCCTCTGTGCAATCGCATTCATGGCCGATGGCAACGTCCCGGGACGTGGAACCCACGCTGAAGCTGTCCAGAAGGCTCTTCGCTTCGTACTGTCGCACTCGACAGAGACTGGTCTGCTTGTATCCGACCAAACCCACGGCCCGATGTATGGGCATGGATTTGCCACTCTCTTTTTGGGTGAGATCTATGGCATGAATCACGACGACGATCGCGTGAGAGACGCGCTTGTTCGCGCTGTCCAACTCATCATCGGAAGTCAGAACGACGAGGGCGGTTGGCGTTACAACCCTGTTCCGGATGATGCCGACGTCTCGGTGACGATTTGTCAGGTCATGGCGCTTCGCAGTGCGCGCAACGCTGGCATCAAGGTGCCTAAGACAACGATTGACGACGCGATTCGATACGTACGCGCTTGTCAGAATGCTGATGGTGGATTTCGGTACATGAAAGATCTTGGCGGGTCTGCATGGCCTCGAACGGCCGCGGGAGTCGCGAGCCTTTTCTACGCCGGTGTGTATGAAGGTCCCTCGATTGATCGAGCACTCGACTATCTCAACAAGAATGCTTTTCCAAGAGGCGGCGGAGGCTTTGCGGGGGGGTTCTCTCAGCCCCACTACTTCTACGGGCACTACTACGCGGTACAGGCGATGTACCTTTCCGGTGGGGATCGTTGGAAGACGTGGTGGCCGGCGATTCGAGATGAACTGCTTGCGAAGCAGAACGCTGATGGTTCGTGGACCGATCCTCAGGGAGATGCCTACGGCACTTCGATGGCGTTGATCATCCTTCAGATGCCGAAGCGCTACCTCCCTATCTTTCAGCGTTGATGGAGAGCATGCATGACTGACGTGCGAGTCACCACAGCGTCTCGAATCCGCATTCTGGAGCGGCATGTTCAGGTCGCGGTCACACTTCTGGTTGCCATCGCGAACTGCACGATCTACGCGGACGCAATCCGAAGCACACCTACTTCGAGTTTGAGCGCGCCGAAGAAAGTCGCCCTTCTTCTTCGGGATGGTCGCTGGATTGAACCGGATGTAACTTTCATAGACGATCAGTCGGTTCGCTTCGCTGACCTGCCTTCCCAACCGACTCGAGACGTTGCTGCCACGACTTTTCGAACAGACATTGTTGCCTGTATCCCCGGTGGGATCCCTCGGAGCATGGACTTCTTGACCCAAGCGAGCGGGAGTAGCCTCGTGTTCGCTGACGGTCAACTCGTGCCCGGTACGCTGCGATGCACTGCTGATGGATGTGTGCTCGACCACCGCTGGCTCGAGTCCGTCCCGGTTGAGCTTGATCGATTGGCTGAGATTCGGTTCGTTGCATCGCGACGTGCACCATCTCGACCGGACGCCGACGTGATTCTGCTTGCAAACGGTGACTTGGTACCCGGATTTGTGATCTCGGTTGGCGATGAAGTAGTGCTTGAACCACTGGACGAACAGATCAGTCCCAGCAAATCGTCTACGTCGGATCAAGCCATGCAATCTCAACGTGAGGCGACAGACCAGTCGGCACAGCGATCGGACGCGGGTCGGCCTACGCGTCGGTTCAGCACGACTCGCGTGGCTGCTGTTTCGTTCGCATCGGGGCTGGCGGGAGAGCGCACGCATCCCATGGTGTGGACGGCCGATGGGTCGATTGTTCGAGCCGAGAGCGTGCGCCTTGAGGTTGACACTGGCTGGATCGTTACGCCATCGCTCCAAGCAATCGGCGGTTCGCACCAAGCCGGCCGGGTGCCAGAGTCGGTGGCGCGTCCCTCGGCGATCGTGTTCGATCCTTCTTCCTTCATCCCGCTCTCTTCCTGTGCTCCAAGGTTGGTTACCCGTAAGGGGGCGTCGTTTCGTTTCGAACAGCCCCCTCAAGTAAGAATTGAGTCTCCTGACCATGCTCTGCTCGGGCTCAGTCCGATTCGAATCACAGGAGCGGGGCATTTGCGTTTCGCTCTGCCGGAACAGGACTTCAACGAAGTCGAGGAGATCATCTTTACCGCCCGGCTTTCGCTGGTAGAGCCGGCGCCGGAAGATGCAAGGGTCTCGGTCGAGATTCGATTTGGCGACGAGTCCACAGGATCCCTCCTGCTTGACGCCTCCACGCGTACGCACGACGTGCGCATCACGGCTGTCGGCAAGTCCGGTGTCACACTGGAAGTTCGCGTCGAAGATGGGGGAAACGGCATCGCGGGGGACCGAGTCCTTCTTGAACGTGCGTGCTTCATTCGGCAGCGGTGAGGTACGGCTCGACGTGGGCGACGATTGCGATAGCCCAGCGCCCATCGATACGACCTGCTTTGATTGCCTTCGCTGCGCCGATTGAACTGGGCGTTGACTCTGATGGTCGAGTGCGGCAGGTGAGGTTATGCGAGCGTCTACCGAGCTAGATTTCCACAGATGACCTTGAAGGGTCGATCTCAGGAAGCGTCGAAGCTGCGAGCATCGAACGAGAGTTTGTCGACGCCACCACCTCTTGATCCGGTTTCGTGATCGTGGTCGCCGCTCGCGTCGCTCTGCGCGGCCGATTGGCCTCCAGTTTCCTCGCGCGTACGGGTCGTACACGAAGGCTGCAACAGTGCCATCGGTTTCGAGATCAACCCGAATGCTTCCGTCACGGCACGTGACGAGCCGTTGCGAACCTGTTGGAAGATGTGTGGCGAATCGATCAGCAGCGAATCGACGCCGCGCGGTGGACTGCAGAATGAATGCTGGATCAGCTGCTTTGAGGTAGCCCACAATCGCTTCACGCCAGCTCCCGTGGTGCGGAAGCTCAGCGACATCGCATCGAAGATCAACCGCATCACGCGCAGCCATTGCAGCGAGTCGTGCGGAAGGCTCCGTTTCGATGTCTCCGGAGAGAAGTAGACGCCCACCTCGCGCTCTAGGGTTTGGTGTTTGTGAACTGCAATCTTCGGCCTGGTCGAGTTCCACCATGAGAACAAGAGAGAGGTCGTTCTCGCGCCTTGATCGAAATCCGGCGTCAGGCCAGAGCACGGTCCAAACGGAGTCACCTATTCGAACACAGTCTCCCTTCGCGATCGTGATGATCTCAGTCGACCGTTCTCGAAAGACATCGAGAAGCTTCGCAATGGCAGGCGCAGTTGATGCGGCCTCAATGAATGAAGGGTGGACATAGGCTCGCTCGATTCGTGTAAGCCGTGCGACATCTGCGAGTGCACTGAGATGATCGATGTTTGGATGGGAGATAAAGACAGCGTTGACCAGCCCGCCGCGTTGTGCGATCCAAGGTACGAGAACGCGCGATGCGACATCTCCCATCGAACTCGATCCGCCATCAAACAAGACGGTGTTTGTACCGATCTCTAGAGCAATCGATGTACCGTCGCCTATCGCGAACATCGTGCATGTGAGCGGCGCATGCGTCACAGGTCTCTGTGCGCGACTGCAGGCGAGGGCAACAATCAATGCGCTCGTCATCC
>JBILDS010000282.1:0-3547 GCA_044352505.1 Phycisphaerales bacterium | reverse complement strand
CGGGCGGGTAGACGGGCACGACGAACGAGGTCGGCACGTTCGTGAGCGTGCGCGTGGTCCACGCGCCAGCTTCGGAGACGAGCTTCGGCCAGCGCACGGTCACGCTGTCGGCGGTCGTCGCGGTGCCGATCCCCGCGTGGATCACGTACGAGCTCTGGCTCTTGTACGCGCTTCCGGAAACGACCTCGCGCAGCGCGGTTCGCTTGCCGTAGCGCACGTCGACGAGCGCGCCGACGGCATGTGTGTTCATGCCGCGGCCGATGATCTTGAGGCGGACGGAAAGGTTCTGCGGCGGTGCGGAGTTGACGAGCAGACGGAGGTTCGCGGGCCGGCTCTGCTTCAAGAGATCGACGTCGCCGTCGAGGTCGATGTCGCCGACAGCCAAGCAGTACGAATCCTCAGGGTCACTCGCGCCACCCGCGTTCGGGAGGTCGAACATGGGCATCGACCCCATGTTCACAAAAAGATAGTCCGGCACCGGAAACATCGAGTTCGCAAAGAGATCTTCGTCGCCATCGTTGTCGGCGTCGAACATCACAGCACCCCAACCGGTTGCTGCGCCATCAACCCCCGCTTTCTCCCCCGTCTCCCGATAGGTGAGTCCATTGTCGGAAAGAAGCAGCGCGTGTCCGGTCGGAACATTCGTGCAGTAGATGTCAATGAAACCGTTGCCATCGAGATCGCCTGTTGCGACTCCCATCGAGTCAATGGTGATCTCGCTGCCGTTGCCCGGCTCTGCAATGAACGTCCCACCGACGTTGCGGAAGAAGCGATTCCAACTGAGCCCAGGAAATCCCTTGTCATTCGACACGTAGAGATCGGCGTCGCCATCTCGATCGAAATCTTGCAAAAGGCACTGAAAGCTGGCGCCACCATCATCAACGCCAAGTTGTTGCGAGATCTCGGTGAACGTGCCGTTTCCGTTGTTGCGGAAGAAGCGGTTCCGTAGCATGTTCGACAGCGTTCCCGTGCGATTCGCGATGGCGAGATCAAGATCGCCGTCGCCATCAAAGTCGCCGAAAGCGCATCCCGCTCCCGCGCCAGAGTTTCCCGAGAGCCCGGCCGCCGACGTCACATTGGTGAAGTTCAGATTGCCGTTGTTTCGAAACAACATCGCCGATTGAAGCCAGCGCGTCACAAAGAGATCGAGGTCGCCGTCGCCGTCGTAGTCTGCAGCAACAACTCCCGAAACCTTCGAGACAGCAGGAAGACCACTCGTCGATGTTCGATTGATGAAGGTGCCACCAATGTTCGCAAACAGCGCAATCTGACCGTTTAAAGAACCGGTTGCGACGATGTCGTCGTCGCCGTCTCCGTCGAGATCACAGAGCGCAACTCCGCAGCCAAACTGACCACCGCCATCAAACTGGCCGTCGGTCACCACATACGAAAGCCCGCGTGCGAGCGCCTCTTCGGTGAACGACGGCATCTGTGCGCGAGCAGTCTCGGCACCGACGAAGCAAGAAAGGCATAACACGATCGGGACGAACCGCCGCATCTGAAGCCTCCAATTCAGTTAGAAACCTACCGCAGATTGAACGAGTCCCAAAGCACATTCGCCTGAGATTCGGAACTTCTGCGGGGTCACTGCTCAGCGCGCCGCCCACAAGGGTGGCGGACACTCCACGCCGATCCCATCGACTTCCACGCGCCAAGCGTGCAAAAGTGGGCCGTGGGTTGCGTTTTCCTCGCCGTAGAGCGCGTCGCCTACGAGCGGATGCCCCTCGAACGCGAGCCCCGCACGGATCTGGTGACGACGGCCGGGGCCGAGGAGTTCAACCTCAAGCAGCGTGGTGGTGGCGATCGCGGTTGCGTTGTCGCCTGCCACAGACCGCACGCGCCAGCGGCAGCGACCGATCGTGTCGGGTTCGCCGCGTGTGTGCACCGTGACCTTGGCGCTTCCCTTGTGACGGCTCGTGAACGACAGCGTGAACGCCCCCGCCATCACGCGATCGGGCAGTCGCCCTTCGACGCGTGCGAGGTAGGTCTTGCGAATGTCGCCGCCGCGACCGCTGAACGCCTCGCGAAGGCGCTCGCGCGTGTCGGCGTCCTTCGCGACGAGCAGGCAGCCGCTCGTCTCGTGGTCGAGACGGTGGACGAGGCCGCACTCCGTGAGCCCGCCAAGTTCAGGCCGCGCCGCGCGGAGCCACGCCTCGACGCTCGGCGCGTCGCTCCCGCGCTGCGACACTGAATGGATGCCCGCGGGCTTCGCGACGACAAGCCACGAAGTCTCCTCGCGGAGAATACGAATGTCATTGTCGGGTGGGCTCGTCAGCATCGCTTGGTACTCACACAACGTGCAGGTCGCGCAGCATCTGCACGACCTGCAGCGCGCACGCCTCGACGCTTTGGGTCGACGCAGGAAGCGTCAGCTCGCACGCGGCCGGCGCTTCATAGGGCTGGTGCACGCCCGTGAAGTCCTTGATCTCGCCCGCGCGCGCCTTGCGGTAGAGGCCCTTCGGGTCGCGCGACTCGGCGACCTCGAGCGGGACATCGACGAACACTTCGAAGAATGGAATCTGCGCATCGACATGCATCGCGCGCACCCGCTCGCGATCGGCGCGGAACGGGCTCACGAGGCTCGCCAGCACGATCACGCCCGAGTCGGCAAGGATGCGGCAGACTTCCCCCGTGCGGCGGACATTCTCCGCGCGATCATCCGGGCTGAACCCGAGGTTCTTGTTGAGCCCATGACGCAGGTTGTCACCATCGACCCGATAGCAGAGCCGCCCAGCCCCGAGCAGGCGCGATTCGACACCGACTGCGATCGTGCTCTTGCCAGAGCCAGAGAGGCCCGTGAACCACACGACGGCGCCCCGCTGGCCGAGCAACCGCTCGCGGTCGGCGCGCGAAACCTGCCCATCGTGCCAAGTCACATCCGTGGCGCGTCCTTGGTCGGTTCGGAGTGGTTCGGTCATCGTGATGCGCTCGCTTCCCGAAGCGCCAGTGGACTGCGTGCCGTGGCGCAGACCGCTACGCTATCCGACCGAGGGATTCTCCGCATGGACCGCGCGCGACTGAGCCATCTCCGCGAACTCGAAGCCGAGTCGATCCACATCTTCCGTGAGGTGGCCGCCAGCTTCGAGAAGCCCGTCCTTCTCTACTCGATCGGCAAGGATTCGGCGGTGCTTCTGCACCTTGCGATGAAGGCGTTCTACCCCGCGAAGCCGCCCTTCCCGCTGCTCCACATCGACACGACCTGGAAGTTCCGCGACATGTACAGGTTCCGCGACGAGTATGTCGCGACGGAACTCGGGCTCGAGCTCCTGATCCACATCAACCAGGAAGGCCTCGCGGCGGGCGTCAACCCGATCACGCACGGCTCGCGCAAGCACACCGACATCATGAAGACGCAGGGCCTGCGCCAGGCGCTCGACAAGTACGGCTTCGACGCGGCCTTCGGCGGCGCGCGGCGCGACGAGGAGAAGTCGCGCGCGAAGGAGCGCATCTTCAGCTTCCGCGACGGCCAGCACCGCTGGGATCCGCGCAACCAGCGGCCGGAGCTGTGGAACATCTACAACACGGAAATCAATCGATCTGCAGGCAC
>JBILDS010000080.1:0-12362 GCA_044352505.1 Phycisphaerales bacterium | reverse complement strand
GCAGGTGCGGACGAGAAGATGAAGCCGATTCTCATCTATCTCAGCATGATGCAGTCAGCGGCCGCCGTCTCTGAAATGGCTGAGCGGGATCGCCGTCTCGGCGCCGCCTCGGCCGCCCAGAGCGAAAGGGCTGCGAAGCGGTTGGCAGAGGGCGTGATCGAGTGGCGCGCGAAAGCGGAGGCCGTTGATCCGCTGCACCCAGTGCTCGTGGAAGCCGACTTCCGAGAGGCGCTTCGGATCAAGAACTACGACGCAGCCTCGGCGGTGGTCAAGCGCGCTCGTGAAAGCGGCCGTGATGCGGCGCAGATTCCACTTCTCGAAGCGCAGATTCTCATTGAGCAAGGAAAGCTCCGTGATGCTGCGGCGTTGCTTGAACGCGCGATCCAGTCAGGCATTGATACGTCGAGCGTGTACCGAACGCTTGGCTCGGTGATTGAGCAGCAGGGCAATATCGAGGGTGCGATTCGGCAGTACGAGGAAGCCTACGAACGGCGACCCGACGACATGCAAACGGTGCGGCTCTACGTTGGAGCCAACGTGCGCAACGGAAATCTGCAGAAGGCGTTGGAAGTCCTTCGCGCAGCGCGACAGCTTGCGGGGCTCGATGAAGAGATTGCGAACGTTTGGCTCACACTCGAGACGCAGGTCGGTGACCGTCGTCTCGCGATGGCGCTACGTGAGAATCAGTATCGCGCCACGCCTGCAGACATTCGCAACGCTGTCGCACTTGCAGTGCTCCTCGGCTCAAGCGTTCCCGAACGCGCCGACATCCTCACCGAGGGCGGGCAGCCGGCGTACACCGACGCCGCGTGGCAGTCGCTCACCGAGTCACAACGGAACGCAACTGTTGATCAGTTGCGCTCGTCGTGGCGCCGCCGTGCTGAGGAGATCTTCGCGTCGTCGCTGAAGCGTGTGCCGTCGAGTATCGACGTCGCCGAGCCCTACTCCGTCTTCCTTCGCTCACTCGGGCGGAATGCTGAGGCTGAGCGCGTTGTGAAAGACGCGGTCGTGGCGGGCGGCGCCGATGCTGGATGGCGCGGTTACGTCGTGCTCGGCAATGTGCAACTTCAGATCGACAAGCGCGATGACGCAAAGGCGAGCTTCGACGAAGCGATTCGCCGCGAAGACCCAACAACCCGCGACGCGACCCGTACCGTCATCGAGACTCTGCTGGCGCAAGAGCGTTACGGCCTGGCCCAGCCCTTCCTTGAAGATCTCGCGCGGACCGACAGCGATCCGGCGGTGAAGTTCCGTTTGGCCGAAGCGCTCATGCGCAATGGCAACCTCGATGAGGCGCGTGCAGTGTTTGCCACGGTGCAGCGACAAGGCACCGAGCGACAGTTTGGCGATGAGATCTTGGAAGGTGCACTCGCGGTCGCGATGGGTGATCGCCTTCGTTCCGAGGGCAAGATGGCAGAGGCGAAGGCTTCGTACGAATCTGCACTCGCGCCATTCCAGCGTGCAAAGGCAATTGCCCCTTCGAACGTACAGCCCTTCATTCAAGATGCGATTGCAAAGCGTCGCATCTTCGAAGTTGGCGGCGACCGAAATCGCCTGCAAGAGGCACTCGCCGCCGCCGACAAGGCAGTGAGTCTGTCGGTCACGTTCTTCCCGTCCTGCGTGGCGCGCGCCGATGTACTCCTGGCCGGCGGCGATGTCGCGGGCGCACTCGCAGAGTATGAGAGGTTCCTCAAGCTCGTTCCGACGTCGGTCGACGCTCGGCGCCGCTTCGTCGATCTCGCGACAGGATCAGGTGATCTCCAGCGTGCCGAGAGCTCGCTGCGCGCGGCAATCGGTTTCGCACCCGGCGAAGCATCGTGGCACTACGCGCTCGGCGAACTTCTCTCGCTTCGCAGTCGTTTCGCCGATGCGTCAGCCGCTTTCGCGCGTGCTGATGCTTTGCGCCCCGAGCCTGTGACCTTCTTGCGCGAACTCGACGCGCGTATTCGCGCGAAGGACTTCCGTGGTGTTCGCGAGGCAGTGCGACGTCGCGGCGACTTCGTGCGTGAAAACAGCACCGCGCGCGCGCTCACGGGTGTCGCCCTGGTTGCGGACGGCGAATCCGGCGACGGCATCAAGACGCTGAAAGAGGCATATCAAGCAGCGATCGCGGCATCGACCGCGGCCGACGATCGCCTCGTGGGTGAATGGTTCGCCACCATTGACCTTCTCTACGCGCCGACGGAACTCGCGCAAGCCGAGCGTCTCATGAAGGACGTGATCGGCGTCGATCTCTCGCCGAGGGCTCGGCTTCAGCTGTCGTCGCTTGCGCTTCGAAGCCCAAGCGATGGCCCGCAGAAGGTGCTTGAGTATCTCCTCCCAATTGCAGGGACAGACTTCACGGCGTCGCCGGGTGTAGGTGCTGCGGTGCTCGATCGACTCGGCACCGCGCACTATCTCGCCGGTGACTGTGCAAAGGCAATCGACGCATTCGAGAAGGCGCTTGTGCTTGCGCCGAACTCTGACTCGCTCCTCAACAACTTCGCGTATCTCTGCGGCGAGTGTCTCCAAGACACCAAGCGCGGACTCCCCGCCGCGCGTCGCGCGGTTGCACTGAATCCCGGTCGCGGCGAATACCTCGACACACTCGGTGCACTCCTCATCATTGACGGAGCATTTGCGGAAGCGCTCGAACTACTGGATCGCGCCGCGCTCATCACTTCGAGTGCAGCAATTCAGTGCCATCGTGCCCAAGCACTCGCGGGACTTGGTCGGAAGGCCGAAGCTCGTGCCGCATGCGAGAAGGCACTCGGGATGAACCCCGATCCGCCGACACGAGCCAAGATCGACAGGGTGCTGCAAGAGTTGAAGTGACCGACCGCGGGGGGCGTCGCTTCGCCCGTTCCTCAAGTACGTGGCGAATCGCCCCGATAAAACGAATCCGAGAACGTCTATGACTACAGCGCCAACCCGACCACCGATCGACAGTCGTGCCCCATCGCAGCAGCGTCCAAGCGCCGCTGGAACGGTACAGATCGACCCGGTACGCGTGCTGCGGCAACATGTGTGGGGCACGATTGCCAGTGCGGTGGTCGGCCTCTTCATCGGCGGCGCTGCGTATGGCGTTCTCTCGCTCGTGTATCCGCTCTACGCGGGGCAGGTGCTGTTCGAACTTCCAGCGCCGCCGACCGATGTTGGTGACGTCATCGTGCGCGACCAACGCACCGAAGAAGCGGTGGAGCGTGTTGGACAAACCGAAGCGAATCGTGTGCGCTCGCGAACACTCCTCGTCGATGCGATGAAGCGCCCCGATATCGCGGCCACCACGTGGAGCGAGAGCTATCGCGATGAGAATGGCGTCTTCGATTTCGAAGAAGCCGTTGATGATCTCGAAGACGAGCTTGGCGCAAGTCATATGCGTCGCACAAACTTCTTCGCCATCACGTGGTCGACGCACGTCGCCAGTGACGTGCCTGTTGTGCTCAACGCGATTGCCGACACCTACATTGCAAGCCGCCGTGCGGAAGACGACGCGCGCTTCGCCACGAACCGCCGCAGCTTCCAAGAGCAGCAGAACCGCATCGAGACCGAGATCTCCGATCTCAGCAGCGAACTGGCGAAGTTCGTGCGCGACAACGACATGACGTCGACGAGCGAGGAGCGGAATGAGCTCCTGCTTCGCATCGAGGACACGGCGCGTCAGATCAATCAGACCCGTACCCAGCTCACGCTTGCAATGAGTCGGCGGCAGCAAACTGAGCAGAAGATGAAGGGCGTCATCAAGGAGACGCCGGAAGATGTTCGCCGTGCAGAAGACGACGAGCAGATGCGGCAAGCAAATCTGACACTTCAGACGCTGCGCGTCGAGTTGGAGACACTGCGAACGCGATTCGGCGATGGCCACGCAGCCCTGCGAGCAATCGAGGCTCGGCTGCGGGCGGCCGCGATCGAACGCGACGCAAAGCTTGACGAGATCCTCCGTCGAAACCTGAACGCAGACTTCAAAGAGTTCAACGACATCGTCCAGAGCCAAACTTCGGTCCTGACGGAGTTTGAAGAGAAGCTCGAAGTGCAGTCAGCTGCATTGAAGGACTACACCTCAAATCTCACAACCGTGCAGCAGTTGAAGGAACGACGCGAGCGTCTGCAGGAAGCCCGCGCGAAGCAACTTGAAGTGTTGGCGAATCTCGACCAGCTGAAGGCGCGTGAAGATGCCCGTGCGGCGACGATCGCCCGTCGCGCGCAGACCCCGCGTGAACTCAGCTTCCCGCTGGTCAAGGTCATGCTTCCGTTCGGAACCTTGCTCGGTATCGCAGCATTCCTCGGCTTCGTGTTCCTTCGCGAGTTGCTTGATACGCGCGTACGGTCCGTCGCGGATCTGTCGGTGATCCACGGGCTCCGACTTCTTGGATCGATCCCTGAGCGCACCGACGATCCCACTGAGCCAGCTCGAGTCGAGCGCGTGGTGCGCGAATCGCCGCGATCGGTCATCGCAGAGTCGTGCCGTCAGATCACAGGTCAGATCTCGAAGACTTGTGCCCAGCAGGGTCACAAGATTCTCGGCTTCGTGAGCGGTCTGCCCGAGGCTGGTACCACATCCTTCCTTACGAACGTCGCTGAATCGTTGGCGGCGAGCGGGCGCAAAGTTCTCGTGATTGACGCCAACTTCCGTCGCAGCAGTCTCGCCGCAGCGATGGGAGTGGAGCCCGACGCGAAGGGACTCGGCGACATTCTCTGCGAGCAGTCCACCGTCGCGGAAGCAATTCGGAGCGCTGGCGACGTTGACGTACTCCCGGCCGGAACCCCCTCACATCGGATCTTTGAGCGCCTTGCGGGTGGGCGGATGGACGCTTTGCTTGCGGAGGTTGCACCGAAGTACGACTTCGTGCTTCTCGATCTTCCGCCGATCGTTGTTGCGGGCGATGCGCTCGCGTTGGCAAACCGCATTGACGCAACGGTGCTTGTGGTTCGCGCAATGCAGGAGCAGCGCGGGCTTGTGTCGCGCGTTGTTGCACAACTCAATGACGTTCGCGGGCGCTGCATTGGCGTGGTGTTGAACCGTCCGCAGAATACGGCTGGCGGTTACCTCCGCAAGAACTATGCTGCGATGGCGGGCTACGCGAAGAAGGCCTGAGCACGTTGGAACGTTCCGATCCACGGCCCGGATCAGATTCTAGGCCGATGTCAGTCAGAGATACGAATCGAACCCTTTCGGGCCTTGCATGGCAACTCCGCATACACCTCTGCGCGTCTTGATCACAGGTGGAGGCGGCTTCATCGGCTCACACCTCACGGAGCTCCTTCTTGATCGCGGCGACACGGTCACGATCATCGACGACTTCTCCACCGGGCGCCGGGCCAATCTCGGAATCGTCCGCAGCGTGCCAGATCGCGTGTCGCGGTATCGAGTGATCGAGGGCACGGTGTCGACGGTGCTCCCGTCGCTCTCGCCGCTTGACTACGACTGCGTCTATCACCTTGCAGCCGCCGTTGGCGTGCGCATGGTGGTGGAGCGTCCAATCCACACAATTGAAACGAACGTGCACGAAACGAGCGCAGTTTTGCGCTTCTGCGCCGAGCGCGCGCTTCCGGTGCTGATCGCCTCGACAAGCGAGGTCTATGGCAAAGGCGTGCGCGTACCGATGCGCGAAGATGATGACGTTGTCTATGGTTCGACTGGGTTCAGTCGTTGGTGCTACGCATGTTCGAAAGCGATCGATGAATATCTTGCGTTGGCCTACCACCGTGAGTTCGGTCTTCCGGCCGTGATCGCCCGGTTCTTCAACACTGTGGGTCCGCGCCAGATTGGTGAGTATGGCATGGTGTTGCCGCGCTTCGTGGCCGCGGCGATCGCGGGGCGGACACTCGAAGTGCATGGCGATGGCTTGCAATCACGCTGCTTTTGCGATGTCCGCGACGTTGTGCAAGTACTTCCCAAACTTGTCGAAACGCGCGCATGCCATGGTCGCGTCTTCAACATTGGTCGCGAAGAGCCCATCACGATCCGCGCGCTCGCGGATCTCGTGATTCAAACACTTGCCTCTCGGAGCGATGTACGTGTGGTGCCCTACGACCAAGCGTTTGCAGCGGGTTTCGATGATCTCCTCGTGCGGCAGCCGGATCTTGGGCGCATTCGCGCTGCGGTCGGCTTCGCGCCCACCATCTCGCTTGAGCAGACGATCCGCGACCTCGCCGCTGAGATGCAGTGTCGCAGCGCTGAGCACGCCGGAGGCTCATCGGCATGACGCCGATCGTCCCGCCGGAGAGCCTTGTTCCGCCGATCGTGCCGCCGATCGCGCCGATTGCGCCATTGCCGCCAGACAATCCAAACGCGTACGGCATGGGCGAGTTGCTCCACGCATATCTCGGAGTGTTTCTCGTCGCGTTCCTCGTAACACTGATTGCCACCCCGTTCGTGCGGCGTCTTGCGATCGCGATGGAGATCATTGATCGCCCGGACGAGTCACGAAAGCAGCACAAGTATCCAATCGCCTACCTCGGCGGCCTCGCCGTGTTCGCCGGCGTCATGGCTGCAGTCGCGTTTAGCTTCACAGCGGTGGAAGGCCCGGCCGGACAACTCGGTGCCGTGCCCGTCTCGATCATCATTGGCATCCTCGCCATCACGTTCACCGGCCTCGCCGATGACGTATGGGGTTGGGATCCAAGGCTCAAGATCATGGGGCAACTCATCGCCGCCGCCGCCCTCGCGCTGGAAGACATCGGTACGCGCGTGGCAGAAGGGGCGTTCCTCCCATTCTTCGGCGAGCCTTCAACGGTGCTACTCACGATTGGCCCGATGGCGCTTCAGTCGGGCGACATCTACTACTGGAGCGGAACCGCAATCATCGGTATCTTCGTCCTCGGCGGGTGCAACGCGATGAACCTCATCGACGGGCTCGACGGGCTCTGCTCAGGTGTGGCGGGCATCATGGCCACGGCGCTCTTGGTGCTCTCGCTCCTCATGGCAACCCTGGTTGCCATTCCGGATCCATTTGAGTCGCTCGCCGGCGTTCGAATTGTGCTCTGCCTTGCACTTCTCGGCAGCGTGCTCGGATTTCTGCCATGGAACTTCAATCCCGCCGTCATTTTCCTGGGTGACTGTGGCAGCCTCCTCATTGGCTACCTCGTGGTTGTCATCATCCTGCTCCTCGGAGAGCAGGGGCAGACCCACCTCGTCTTCGCTGGCCTCATCATTTTCTCGCTCCCCATCATGGACACGGCACTCGCCATCCTCAGGCGAAAGCTGGCCGGGGTTTCGATGTCGCAGGCCGATGCCAACCACATCCATCACCTTGCGAAGCGCGCCCTTGGAGGCGTGAAGCTGGCGGTGGTCGCGCTCTACCTCCTCACCGCGCTCTTCGGTGCACTTGGGGTGCTGCTTGGCGTCTTGGTGATGGAGGAGATTGTTCGACTGCGGATCGTCTATATCGCAGCGATCGTTCTGTTCACGGCGATTGCAGCGGTGAGTTTGAAGACAGCTCTGCGCAATCGTTGGGCATCACAGTTGAGCCTTGAAAAGAGTCAAGGAGACGCATCCGAAGTGGATCTCAAGTCGATCCCAACCGGGCTTGATAGCCCTTCGGCCCTAGAGAAAGTCGATTCCCGCGTCCAGAGTGCCTCTGATACGCAGCCGAGAGAGTCGTGAACGAGTCGGATACACCCAATCTGAACTCGCAATACGGTGAGATAGACCCATACACGCGCACCGATCCAAGCGGACATGTGCCTGTCCTGTTTCAGGAGACGATTGACGCGCTGAGGCTGCGGCCCGGCGACACCTACGTTGATCTCACGGCAGGGCGTGGCGGTCACGCAGTCGCGGCCGCCCGGTTGGTCGCGCCGGCGGGTCGTGTTGTCCTGTTCGACCTCGACGCAGGCAATCTTGCCTTTGCGGCGACGCGCGTGAAGGACGCGACCGGAATCGAGCCAATCGCGATCGCGGGAAGTTTCGTGTCTGCGCCGCGCGAGCTGACGGCGCAAGGGATCGCCGCAGACGCTGTGCTCGCCGACCTCGGGTTCGCATCCACGCAGGTGGATGACCCCTCGCGCGGACTCAGTTTCATGCGCGATGGCCCGCTCGACATGCGCCTCGATCCGTCTGCCGTGGTGTCTGCGAAGGACATCGTGAACGGGGCGAGCGAGCGCGAGTTGGGAGACATTCTTCTGCGCCTCGGCGATGAGCCACTCGGTCGGCGCATCGCCCGCAAAATTGCGGAGGCGCGCGCGATCAAGCCGATCACCACCACGGCGCAACTGGCAGATCTGGTTCGGGATGCCTACGGCGCTCGATCCCGCACCTCTCGGATGCACCCGGCGACGAAGGCCTTCATGGCCATCCGCATCGCGGTGAACGACGAACTCGGCGCCCTTGAGGCGCTGCTTGGGTCCGTGCGGTCCGCCGCAGTGCGCATGCATGAAGGAACAGCAAGTTGGCTCGCGCCCGGCGCGCGGGTCGCGATCATCGGGTTTCACAGCCTCGAGGATCGGCTTGTGAAGAAGTACTTCGCCGACATAATGAAGGCAGGTCTCGCGACCGAAATCACCGACGGAGCGTTGGTATCATCGGCCGAAGAGTCCGCGGCGAATCCGCGGGCTCGGTCAGCAAAGTTGCGCGCCGTCACGGTCGGCGACGCGCGAACGGTGTGAAGATCGCACCAGCATCAGACAGTGCGAGACAATACGAGACAGTTACGAGCGAGACAGTTACGAGATTGAATCGCCTTCTCAGAAGGCACGTTGCTCCAAGCGCCTTCTTCTTGAAGGCGACAACAAGAGACTGCGGCAAGGAAGCTCAGTCATGACGCGCGAAAACAAGCTTGCCATCGTGATCGGTTTCGGACTCCTCCTCTTCGTGGGGATCTTGGTGTCCGACCATCTCTCCGCCCGCAGTGCACACATTGCGAATCCGCAAACCACGGCGGTTCGCCTTGACCCGCCGCCGTCGTTACCTGGCGGCGGACCGCGGCAGTTTGGCTCTGGTGTCGAGCCCGCGCTTCCGGGTCGCCCGACAGACGGATCATTCGGCATCGACGACGGAAATCGCGTCGATCTTCCGCTCGTGCCGCTCGATCCGATTGGTTCGCCGGCGGATGAAACGGTGGTCGCTGCGAAGGAGCGCACCCACACAATCGCGAAGGGCGAAACCCTCGGCGACGTGGCCAAGCGCTACTACGGAAAGCGCTCGCTCGGCGTGAAGCTTGCAGAGTTCAATGCTGTCGACGCGTCGCGACTCAAGATCGGCCAACAAATCAAGATTCCAGATCTCGCCGTGCTCGATCCAGCGTCGGTGCCGGCGCCCGGAGCTGAGGCGTCGCGCCTCGCGCGTGGCGGGGCAGAATCACCACTTCCGCAGCCGTTGACGGAGGGAATCGTCGCGCCGCCAGGAGTTGTCATCGAGAGCGAGGCCGCGAAGTTTGGCACCGTGAAGGTCGTTGAGGGCGACACGCTCTATCGCATTGCCAAGCGCGTCTACGGCGATGGCACGCGGTGGACTGAGATCGCGGCACTCAACAACCTTGGTGATGGCCGTGCTCTGAAGCCGGGGCGCGAACTCAAGTACGCACTTGCACGCTAAACGACTGCGATCGACGCGCAGGATGCGCGAGTGAGGAGCGTTGGCACGATGTTCGCGAAGTTGGCAACGGTGATCGTCGTCTTGGGCGCCATGTTCGGCGCACTGCTTGTCAATCGGCAGCAGCGCATTGATGCCGCAAGCGAGATCAGTCGCGTGCACTTTCGCATGATGCGACATGAGCGTGCGCGGACGAGTATGCAGGCGCAAGTCGCGGCCGCTGTGCGACCCGATCGCTTACGCGAGAAGGTCGAGCATGTGGCGGGAAAGCCCGACGTGCATCACGCGTTCAAGCCGATTCCGTTCCGTCTCACGCCCGAGCGCGCGACCGATGCTGCGTTGGGTGCGCTTGACGTTGAACTCGCCGCAGACGAATCACGCGAGACGGGACGACCTGAGAAGCTCGGCGGCTGAATCCAATCCGATTCCTCGGTGAACGTTGCGAAATGGAGACTGCAAAAATGCGTCAGACGAAGCCGTCACCTTCGCCAGCTGCCACCTCAATTGCCAACTGGTCCCGCGTTCTGGTGGGCGGCGTGGCACTCGCCATCGTATTGACGGCAGCGCGCGTGGCGCAGTTGAAAGCCGCGCCCGAAGCGCAACTGCTCGCATCGATGCAACGACCGAATGGGCAGCTCGTGCAGCAGCGCGCTGCGGTTGAACCCGAGCCTCGCGGTCGAATCGTCGATCGAATGGGGCGCCTGTTGGCACTCGACACGGTTGGCGGGCGTCTTTTCATCGACGTGCGCGATCTCTACATCGACGCGCTTGCTGCAGCCGTGCGCGCGGAGAAGTCGGGCGCGCCCCGCGTCTCTACACTCGACCCGATCGGCGAACTCGCGCGGCAACTCGAGCGTCCGCTCGGAGTGCCTGCACCTGAGATCGTGGCGCTCGTGCAGAAGAAGGTTCCAACCGAGCTGCACACGCTCCCGCGCGAACTCGAAGCCGCCGACCGTGATCGTCTGCCGCGATTCGTCGTTCTCGCGGAAGACCTCAGCGAAGCGCAGATGGATGCGGTTGCCGAAGCGCGACGCGCCTCTGGGCCGCGCGGCATTCTCCGCGGCGCCCACGTGCAACCAAAGTCGGTGCGCATGCGGCCGTTCGAGGAACTCGCCGCTGCCCTGATCGGGAAGACCATGCCCGATGGCACCGGTCTCAGCGGCGCTGAGCATCGCGCCAACACTGCGTTGAAGCCGACGCCGGGGCGATCGCTTTACTTCGCCGATGCGCGCGGGCAGATGATTTCGGTTCCCGCCAACGGCCACCTCGCTGGTGCGCCCGGTGATGAAGTTCGCCTCTCGATCGATATGGTCGTGCAAGAGCTCGTCGAGCGTGAGATCAACAGCACCGTTGCTGCGTCAAACGCTGGCGGCGCGCGTTGTTTGGTGATTGACACGCAGACCGGCGAGATCCTTGCGGCATACGACACACTGCGCACGGGCGGCGCGCGCACCGAGATCGCGCAAGATCCGATGCGTCGGCACGATCCGGCTCTCGCGCGACTGCGTTGGGTCACTGATCCATTTGAACCGGGGTCGATCTTCAAGCCGTTCATCTGGGGCTGGGCGGTCGATCTTGGAAAGGCTCGCGCAAGTGAGCGCATTGCGCTTCCCGATGGCCCACTCACAGTGACCGATGGTCGTGCACGACGCACCATTCGCGAAGCGCATCCTTCAAGTTACGGCACCAAGTCATGGCACGATGTGCTGACGAAATCGGTGAACGCAGGCATGGCGAAGGTCGCGCTGCGCATGTCGACACAAGAATTGAAGGACGGACTACGCGCCTTTGGCTTCGGACAGCGCACCGGAATCGGTCTTGCAGGCGAGAGCGCAGGAATTTTGCCACCCGCCGACGAATGGTCGAATCGCACGCGAGCCCAAGTCTCCGTGAGCTTCGGCCAGGGAATTGCAGTGACGCCGCTCCAACTCATGCAGGCGTTCTCAGCGTTCTGTCGCGATGGAACCATCGTTCCTCTTTCGCTGGAGCCAGTGGCGCCCGACGCCCGCGTGCGCGAACGGCGCGCGCTCGGTGAGAGCGCGGCAATGCTCACGCGCGAGGTCATGGAAGACTCAATTCGCGCCGGAACCGGTAAGAAACTCAAAGACATTCTGCGCTACACCGCCTTCGGAAAATCGGGCACCGCGCAACTCGTGAACCCGAAGGGCGGCTACTACGACGGTCGCTACATCTCAAGCTTCATCATCGGCGCCCCGTTCGACGACCCGAAGATCGCGGTGCTTGTCGCGATCGAGGATCCGGATCTGAAGAAGACCGGCGCCAGCTATGGCGGCGGCGCGCTTGCTGGTCCGTGCGCGGCGCACATTGTGAACGGTGCGCTTGATTACCTCGGCGTACCAAGCGACGGTGAACTCGTCTACTCCGAGAAGAAGAAGTCGGACGCCCAGACGAGCCCCGCCGTGGTTCGCGCGGAGTGATGCCGCCGCGCCGCGCAGCGCGGTGCACGCGTGCCGACCGAATCGGGATGAGTCCGAAGAACACGGGCAACCACGCCTACAACGACGCGAACCCGCCCGCTGCGGCCGCGCAACCTCAGGCGCGATGCTCCGCGCTACACTGCGCCCCCTATGGGTCTTCCCTTGAACATTCAGCTTTCTCCCGAGCACGTCCAGCTCGCGGTGAACGTCGGCATCATCGTTCTGATGGTGCACGTGATCCTCGGCGGCTGTGCCTACGCAATCATGCTTGAGCGCAAGCTCAGCGCATGGATGCAGGATCGCATCGGCCCGAATCGGGTTGGTCCACTCGGACTCCTGCAGCCGATCGCCGACGGCATCAAGTTCATGATGAAAGAGGACTACAACCCGAAGGGCGTCGACAAGGCACTCTT
>JBILDS010000281.1:0-3581 GCA_044352505.1 Phycisphaerales bacterium | reverse complement strand
CCAGGTCTCTCACGGAGGCACGGAGGCACGGAGATCAAGCCTTCCAGCCCGTTCGCGCCACGCGCGTCCGGGCCCCGGAAGGCTTGTCTTCTTTTCATCCTCTGTGCCTCCGTGCCTCCGTGAGAAAAATCGAAGGCGCAATCCGCGCGAGCGCTAGAAGCTCGCCGTCTTCGGCGCGCGCGGGAACGGGATCACATCGCGGATGTTCGCCATGCCCGTCGCGTAGATGATCGCGCGCTCGAAGCCGAGGCCGAAGCCCGCGTGCGGCACGGTGCCGTAGCGCCGCAGGTCGCGGTACCACCAGTAGTCGGCCTTGTGGAGGCCCATCTCGTCCATGCGCGCGTCGAGCCTCTCGAGCCGCTCCTCGCGCTGCGAGCCGCCGACGATCTCGCCGATCCCGGGCGCGAGAATGTCCATCGCGGCCACGGTCTTGCCGTCGTCGTTCTGGCGCATGTAGAACGCCTTGATGTCCTTCGGATAGTTCATCACGGCGACGGGGCGGCCGATGTAGGTCTCCGTCAGCCAGCGCTCGTGCTCGCTCTGCATGTCGATGCCCCACTTGACGGGGTAGTCGAACTTCACGCCCTTCTTGACGGCGTCCTCGAGCGCGGCAATCGCGTCGGTGTAGTCGAGCTTCGCGAAGTCCGCGCTCACGAACTTCTCGAGCCGCTCGATGCAGCCCTTGTCGATCCGCTCCGCGAAGAACTTCATGTCGTCCATGCGCTCGGCGAGCAGCGCCTTGAACATGTACTTGAGCAGGTCCTCCGCAAGCTTCGCGTCGACATGCAGGTCGGCGAACGCGATCTCAGGCTCGATCATCCAGAACTCGGCGAGGTGCCGCGAGGTGTTCGAGTTCTCCGCGCGGAAGGTCGGTCCGAAGGTGTAGACCTTCGAGAGCGCCATGCACCAGGTCTCGACATTGAGCTGCCCCGACACCGTGAGGTTCGTCTCGCGGCCGAAGAAGTCCTGCGTGAAGTCAATCTTGCCTTCCGGCGTCTTCGGCATGTTCATGAAGTCGAGCGTCGACACGCGGAACATCTGCCCGGCGCCCTCGCAGTCGCTGCCCGTGATGATCGGCGTGTGCACCCACAGGAAGCCCTGCTCGTGGAAGAAGCGGTGGACCGCCATCGCGAGAGAGTGCCGCACGCGCGCGACGGCGCCGAAGGTGTTCGTGCGCGCCCTGAGGTGCGCGACCTCGCGCAGGTACTCAAACGAGTGCTGCTTCGGCGAGATCGGATAGGTGTCCGGGTCGTCGACGAGGCCGTACACCTTGCATTCGGTCGCCTGCAGCTCGACCGACTGACCCTTGCCCTGGCTCGCGACGACGGTGCCCGTGATCTCGACCGAGCAACCCGCGGTGAGCTTGAGGACCTCGGACTCGTAGTTCGCGAGCGTGTTCGGCACGACCGCCTGCACGGTGTCGAAGCACGACCCGTCGGTGATCGCGACGAACGAGATGCCCGCCTTCGAGTCGCGCCGGGTGCGGACCCAGCCTTGGACGGTGACCGTCGAACCGAGGTGCGAGGCGTGGTTGGCGAAGAGGTCAGCGATGCGAACAGCCATGGGAACGGGAAGATAGCTGTCCGGGACAGGCAAGCAACGCCCGCGCCGCGCGTCCGACCCCGTTGCGGGACCGTTTCGGGACAGGCAAGCCAACGCCCGCGCCGCGCGTCCAACCGCGTTGCGGGACCGTCACAGGACAGGCAAGCCAACGCCCGCGCCGCGCGTCCAACCGCGTTGCAGGACAGGCAAGCCAGCGCCCGCGCCGCGCGTCCAACCCCGTTGCGGGACAGGCAAGCAACGCCCGCGCCGCGCGTCCGACCCCGTTGCGGGACAGGCAAGCCAGCGCCCGCGCCGCGCGTCCGACCCCGTTGCGGGACAGGCAAGCCAGCGCGTGTGCCAACTTGGCAGACGTCGCCCATGTTTCGTCGTTCGTGGCGCTGCACCAGGCGCGGGCTCGCACCAGTCGAATTCAACCAAAATGCAACAAACACCTGTCAAACAAGACTTTACGATCTGATCCCCATCCGCTGTTCAAATCAGGCTCCCCCGAGGCGCTACCCCAACTCTTGGCACACCCGTTGCATCCCCGTCGCCTTCTCTGGCGCTCCGCCTCGCCCAGGCGTCCCACGCGTCCCATCTGCCATGCGTCTCCGTCTCCACAGCCCCAACCCCGATCTCCCCGCGTCCCCCCGCGGCAGTGACGGTTCGGCTGCGGCATCCTCAGATGACGGCGCCACCGCGCACCCGCGGCGTCTCAACCTGCTGCTCACCTACGGCGGTTGGCGCGAGCACGCCTTCGCCGACCAGCTCCCGGTCCTCCTCGACCGCTTCGGCATCCAATGTCTGCGCGCCCAGTCGGGCGACGAGGTCTCCGACGTCGTCCGCCGCGCCGAAGTACACATCGCCGTGATCGACCTCTCGATCCCCATGCACCCGCGCCGCCCCGACGCGCAGCCCGCGCGCACCGTTCAGGCCGGCCCGCGTGTCCTCCAACTCCTGCGCCGCCTCGACCGACCGCCGCCGACGATTATCGTCCGCCCGCGTCAGGTCGACCCTGCCGAGAGCAACCGAATCCTCGCCGAGGCACTTCGCGACGGCGCGTTCACGGTGCTCGACGACCCAGTCCCAATCGAATCGATGCTGCAGGCCCTCGAGCG
Source organism: Phycisphaerales bacterium (assembly GCA_044352505.1). Taxonomy (GTDB): domain Bacteria; phylum Planctomycetota; class Phycisphaerae; order Phycisphaerales; family SM1A02; genus QWPT01. The sequence continues at coordinate 921 of JBILDS010000281.1, read as the reverse complement.
CGTGGTGCGCCGGCACTACCGCGACCACTGGCCAGCGGCGTAACCGCCCAATCTCGTCCCCCGGACGGGCGCCGTCGGAGGTGTCCGTCTCTTGCAAGAGTCCGATGTCCGCAAATCAAGTTCAGCAGAACACCAGTTCAAGTGAAGGAGAACACCATGAAGTTTCGTCCCCTCGGCGACAAGATCCTCGTGAAGCGCAATGAAGCCGCCACCAAGACCGAAAGCGGCATCTTCCTCCCCGAGTCGAGCAAGGAGAAGCCGAAGCAGGGCAAGATCATCGCCCTCGGCGACGGTCACCGCAGCAAGGACAACGGCAAGCTCACGCCGTTCACCGTGAAGAAGGGCGACAGCGTGATCTTCTCAAGCTACGCCGGCACCGAGATCAAGATCGACGGCGAGTCGATGCTGATCATGACCGAAGAAGACATCCTCGGCGTGATCGAGTAAGTCGCAGCGTCCGTCAACGGGAAGCCACCGCATGAGCATGAATCCCGACACCCTCCGCCTCGCCTTCCGCGAGCTCAACGGCCAGCGCGATCTCCGGATCGAGTTCGACCACGCGTCGAGCTGCATCGTGAAGCGCGCGATGCTGATTCCCGCAGAAGCGGACGGCCTGGTGAAGGTCACCGACGGCTCGCACGTCTACATCGTGGACGCGGAGCGGGTGGCGTGGGTGGAGATTGGATAGCAGTCGAAGTTTGAGCGGTCGCAGCTGCGGCTGCTCCCGAAGTTTGAGCGGTCGCCGCTGCGGCGGCTCCCTCTGGCAGGAAGAACGCGAAGTTTGAGCGGTCGCCGCTGCGGCGGCTCCCTCTGGCAGGAAGAACGCGAAGTTTGAGCGGTCGCGCCTGCGGGCGCTCCCTCTGGCAGGAATAGAGCAAGTCAAAACCCAAACGCGCGAGAGCGCAACGCAGAAAGAAGCAC